>DETG01000104.1 GCA_002361535.1 Prevotella sp. UBA3294 | reverse complement strand
TGTCCAACGGCGATATGTTCCTTTCACGTTCTACAGCAAAGACAAACGATACAGTAGAATTCGAAGGCGAAACTTACCCAGTGGTAAAACTTGAGATCTCCAGCACCTCTCACCCGTTCTATACCGGTAAGAGCAAGCTCGTTGACACAGCAGGTCGCGTTGACCGCTTCATGAGCCGTTATGCTAAGAGCACTGCCAAGAAGTAATATATATACCTTATTATATATATAAGACCGTTAAGGCAAAAGTGTGTCAGGGTGTAGTTGCATATGCACGCTGACACACTTTCTTTTTCCCACCGAACGAACCGCCTATGAAATACGTGAGACTGCTCTATCTGCTGGCAATTCCATTGATCCTCACAGCCTGTAGCAGTGATGACAAAGAAGAAGATGTGGTCATTGAGACAAACAGTAACCAGAACTCTACCGTGACTTGCCCCGAGGCCAACCGTTTGGAGTTTCCTCATCTGAAAGGAGGAAACAACCTCGTTATTGTCCACAAGACAGATCATAACACAGTCGTCAACTACACCGTGGAATGGGACTGTGACAAGAAGTCACAACGATGGTCGTGCTATGAGATGAACAAAGAGAATACCACTGCCAACACCTCACGTTACAACGGGAACCCTCAATATCCCCTTGACCCAGACTTACCTTTAGCCGATTATCTCGACCGTCCGTCGGAAGATTATCTCATCGGCGACTATTTCTGGGGAACGGGGTTCGACCACGGGCATATCTGTCCATCAGCCGACCGATTGTATTCTGCCGAAGCCAACTACCAGACCTTCTATCTCACGAACATGCAGCCGCAATATAACATCTTCAATGCCGGCCTATGGGCAATGATGGAGAAACAGGTCCGCACCTGGGCTACAGCCAAGGGCACCGACGCCCTGTATGTGTGCAAGGGAGGAACCATTGATGACGAATCGAATATTCTCAGACGGTTGTCGAACAAGCTCATCGTACCGAAGTATTTCTTCATGGCCTTGCTTCTCAAGAATGCACAAGGCTATCGAGCCATCGCCTTCTGGTGTGAGAACGAGAATGTGGACCGTACCAACGACAGTTTGTCGAAATATGCCATCAGCATCGATGAACTGGAAAAGCGAACAGGTATCGACTTCTTCTGTAATCTGCCCGACCAGACAGAGTACAAAGTGGAGCAAAGCTATGTGCCTAATGTGTGGGGACTGAGGTAGATGGAAGAAGAGAGAGGAGAGAGGAAAGATGAGAGATGAGAGAGGAAAGATGAGAGAGGAAAGATGAGAGATGAAAGATAAGAAACTGATGATAGGATGGGCAATGGCGCTGTTTCTGTTGTTTTCTGCATGTGGGGAACAGCAGAAGGAGCGTTCCATGTATTACTGGAGTACCGTATTCCGTTTAGACTCCGCCAAGCAAACTTTTTTGAAGGAGCATCAAATAAATCGCCTTTATGTGCGTTATTTCGATGTAGTGGTGGATGGGCAGGATCGGGTGATGCCCAATGCGACCATCGCATTCAAGGACAGTATCCCACCAGGTGTAGAGGTGATACCCACGGTGTTCATCGTCAACGACTGTATGAAGCACGACATCTCAGACCTGGCCGATAAACTGTTACGTAGGATCATCCAGATGAACGAGACCCACCACATCGGAAAGGTGTATGAGATCCAGATCGACTGCGACTGGACTCCCAGCACGCGTAAAACGTTCTTTCACTTCATGGAGGTACTGCGGACAAAAGCAAAGGAACGCCACATCCGCCTGTCATCAACGATACGTCTGCATCAGCTGTCACAGCAAGCTCCACCTGCCGACTGTGGTGTGCTGATGATGTACAATACAGGTGACTTCACGAAGCTCAGCTGTGAACGTCCTATCCTCGATATGCGAGATGTACGGCCATACCTGCCGGCATTGAAGAAGTACACCCTACCCCTTTCAACAGCCTACCCTCTCTATCGCTGGCGCATCCTGTTCCGCAACGGCCGCTATATCGGTATCCTCCACACCGATGACGAACTGCCCATCCTGCCAGGCGACAGTATCGTTATCCGGCAACCCGAACTGGAAGAGATCCTAAAGGCCAAACAAGCCGTCACGCAGCAGAATGCACGTGCCAACCACGAAGTGATCCTCTTTGATTTGAATAACACCAACATATCACGGTTTAAAAAAGAAGACTATGAGAAGATTTTTAATGATTAGTGCCCTCACCTTACTGATGGGTTTCAAAGCTTGGGCATGTGGTGATTTCGGTTCCACACACAACTACTACATGTTCAAGATGTTCCCCGACCGCAAATCGGTATGGGACGATGAGCGCCTGACACAGTTCTGGAAGGACTATGCCGGCAAGGATGTCTATAACTACGAATGGCAGCACGACGACATTCTCGAAGCTGCCAAGAAGAAGAACGACACCGAGATGCTTGCCTATATCAAACTGCTCGACCAATACTTAGAGAACAGTGGTGAGATCAGCAACGGGTGGGACTACCCCACCGAGGAAGAGCTGAACAAGCAAGGTGATGCCATGAAATCGATTCTGCAGAGTGCCAAGGCCTATAACGGCACCCGCCTCCGTCAACAGTATAGTCTGCTGGTGATGCGTGCCAACATGCAGTTAGAGAAACATGCCGACAATAAAGCCTATTGGGAGAACACGGCTTCAAAACTCAGCGACAGTGCCTATCGTGAGATCATGAAGAATATCTATGCCGGGGCATTGCTCCGTTTGGGAGAGCGCAGTGCAGCGTGGGATCTCTATGCTGAGCAAGGTGACTATGTGAGTCTGCGATGGAGTGCGTTCAAATACCGTAACTTAGCAGGCATCAAGACCATCTTCGCCGATCATCCCAACTCACCTGTCATCAACTACCTTGTACAGGATTTCGTGAACAGTGCCCAGGAGACCCTCGACCAGCAGGAGCTGGGTAAGGGCAGTGACTTCATCGACAAGGAGTGGATTGAGGATGAGATCAACAGAGTGGGAGCCAATCCCATCTATATAGAAGAGGTGCGGCAGTTCATTACCTTTGCCGATGATGTGGTGAAAGGTAAAAGATCCCAATACCCCTGTATGTGGAAGACTGCCACGGGCATGCTTCATTATCTGTTAGGAGAATACGATACAGCCTTGTCGGATCTTGACCAAGCCATGAAGTTAGATGGCACACAGCGTATGAAGGACAACACCCGCTGTATCCGTCTGCTTGCCTCTACGGGTAAGCCCGAATTTGGTAAGAAATACAGCAACTACGTGACAAAAGAGCTGCAGTGGTTAGAAGGTAATCTACAGAAAGACGACTATTACCAGTTTGCGTGGGATCGGATCGTTCACTTAGGATTGGCCAACGCCTATAAAAAAGCAGGGAACACCTCCCTGGCAATGGCTCTTATAGGCATGAAGGTAAACAACGAGTCTGGCAGCGATGCCGATGATTCATGGAACCCGAACTACATGGGGGAGTATTACTACAACGCCATAGAATATGCCACTGCCGAGCAGATCCTTGCCTACTACCAATATCTCACCAGCAATCCTAAGGATGCACTGGAGAAATATGTCCTCGGCAAGGTGTCGCACGATACCGATTATTTCAACGACCTCATCGGTACGAAGTATATCGCACAAGGGAACTTCACCGAGGCCATCAAATACTTAGAGAAAGTTCCCCTGAGCTTCATCGAGCATCAGAACATCAGCTGGTATATGGGGAATCGTGACTATACCCGTGAACCGTGGTTTGGCGGACGCGAGAACAATGGCTTCGAAAGCGGTGAGGATGGTCCTGCCAAAGCCAAGATTACCGTCAACAAGAAACTCGCCTTCTGTAAGGAGATGCAACAGCTACAGTCACGTCACCTGTTAGCTGGAGACGCCGCCGTGCGCAAGCAACTGGCATACGATATTGCCGTCCGTTTCTTCCAGGCTTCCTTCAAGGGTGACTGCTGGTTCCTTACCCACTATGGATGGAGCAGCGGTGATGAGCAAAAGAAAAATGAGAAAGATTTCATTCAGGCAGCCATCACTTACCTGACGGAATGCAAAACCGCCAACGACTTCGCCCTGAAGGAGAAGAGTCTCTACGCTCTTGCCTACATTCCATTAGATGAATGGCAGGAATACAGTTGGGAGGCAGGTGAGTTCGTCGCCAAGAAGAACTCCCGTCAGTATGCCGCCCTGAAGGAACTGAGCGACTTCAAGAGCCAGAACCTTTCACAAGTGAGCGAGTACATCAGTAAGTGTGATGTGCTGGTTCAATTCATGAAAAATGAAAAATGAAAATGAGAAATGAGAGATGAGAGATGAAAGATGAGAGATGAAAGATGAGAGATATGATTACCACTTGGGTTAGCGCAAATGCCAAGTCTTGAAACTAATCATATCTCTCATTTCTCATCTTTCATCTCTCATCTTTCATCTCTCATCTTTCATCTCTCATCTTTCATCTCTCATCTTTCATCTCTGCAAATATCTCTCAGCTTCCAGTGCTGCCTTGCAACCGCTGCCAGCAGCTACGATAGCCTGGCGATAGACAGGATCACAGACATCACCGGCAGCAAACACACCGGGAACCTTCGTTGACTGCGTATTACCGATGGTTTTGATATAGCCGATCTCATCTGTATCCAACCACTCCTTGAACACATCACTGTTCGGCTTGTGCCCAATAGCAAGGAAGAAACCGTCAACGGGAATATCATAATGGCTCTCGTCAGGCTCACCCTTACGTTTCACCAAATGCACACCCTCCACACCGTTCTCTCCATACAGTCCGATGGCGTTATGTTCAAAGAGGATCTCGATGTTCTCCGCATTCTTCACACGATCCTGCATCACCTGTGAGGCACGTAGGAACGGTTTGCGCACAATCAGATACACCTTCTTGCACAATCCCGACAGATAGAGCGCATCCTCACAAGCCGTGTCTCCGCCGCCAACCACCGCCGTCACCTTCTTCCGATAGAAGAAGCCGTCGCAGGTAGCACAAGCCGAGACACCCTGTCCACGATATTTCTCTTCATCCGCCAGACCTAAGTATTTGGCTGAGGCACCCGTGGCAATGATCACCGTATCGGCCTCAATCTCCTTTTCGTCATCGATGGTCAGCACATAGGGAGCCTTACTGAAGTCTGCCTTCGTCACAATCCCATCGCGCAGATCAGCACCGAAACGTTCGGCCTGCTCACGGATATCCATCATCATCTGGTTACCATCCACTCCCTGCGGATAACCGGGGAAATTCTCCACCTCGGTGGTCTGCGTTAGCTGTCCACCCATCTGCAGACCAGCATACAACACAGGCTTCAGATTTGCCCTGCTTGCATAGATGGCTGCCGTATAGCCTGCAGGACCGCTACCGATAATTAATACTTTTACGTGTTCCATTATTTCAACAACTCCTCAATTTGCTTTTCGATGTTCTCCGTCTTCTCCGTAGGTTCGAAACGAGCCACCACCTGTCCTTTCTTATTGATCAGGAACTTGGTAAAGTTCCATTTGATATCTGCTTTCTTCTGATAATCGGGATCAGCTTTGGTGAGCATATCATCGAGGATATGTGCGATGGGGTGTTCCATATCCCAGCCGGCGAAGCCTTTCTGTTCCTGCAAGAACTTGAACAGCGGATCGGCATCCTCCCCATTCACCTTCACCTTCTTGAAGCGGGGGAACTCCGTGCCGAAGTTCAGCTTACAGAACTCATGGATGCTCTCATCGGTGCCGGGAGCCTGCTGCCCGAACTGGTTGCAGGGGAAGTCGAGGATCTCAAATCCCTGACTATGGTATTTCTCATACAGTTTCTCCAACTCGTCATACTGCGGTGTGAAACCACACTTTGTAGCAGTGTTTACGATCAGCAACACTTCGTTGGCATACTCTTTCAGTGAAACGTCCTTTCCTTTTCTGTCCTTGACAGAGAAATCATAAACTGTCTTCATTTTCTTTAGGTGATTTATTTGTATAGTACTCACTGCAAAGATAATGATAATTCTTGGATTTACTCACTCTCCGCTCTATATTTTTTTATTTTTAACCAGCATCCTATAGAACTTTAACTAAAAAGTATTATCTTTGCAAAAAATAAAAGAAAGATCATGAAACGTATCACATCATTCATCACGATGGCATTGGTTGCCATGTTGTCGTTCACCTTTGTTTCCTGCGAACAGGACGATGATGACATCGCCTGGAACCTGCAAGGCATTTGGGAAGGAGAAATCAGAGGTCAGTACTACGACCGCTATGGATATGGCACTACCTACAACTATGCCCAGATAGAGTTCTACCAGAACCCCAACTCGTATGCCAGTGGCGAGGGGCGCGAGATAGATTTCAGCGACCGCAGTTACTACACCGAGGTGGTGCATTTCCATTTCACCGTGGAGAACGGCACCATCTACATCAGCTACGATGACGGCACCGATGTAGCCATCACACACTATTCCCTTTGGTCGGATGAGTTCCGTGGGGAGTTCCGTGACTACCACAACGGGCGCACCTTGGCATACTTCAACTTCCAGCGTGTCAATTCCTGGCGAAACAACTGGAGTTATTACGACCGTTACGACTGGTGGTGATCCTCGCTGGTGCTGATGATCCACAGTCCGCAGAACGTCAGCAGACCGTTGATCATCAGCAGTTCATAACCGAACTGATAGCCTGTGGCACGAGCCACGGTGATGTTCAGGAGATAGCATATCAGTGGCGAGGCCACTGCGATATAGGGAACGGCTTTGTCGTTCCCTATCTTTCTTTTGGTGAACAGGGCAAAGGCGAAGAGTCCTAACAGCGGTCCATAGGTATAGGAGCACAGGATATAGATGAAATCGATGATACTCGTACTGTTCACGGCATCCACCATCAGGATGATGAGCATGAACACCACGGCCATCCCCACATGCACCCGCTTGCGCAGCTGTTCATCCCCTGCCCTTTCCTTGATATCCACACAATAAGAGGTGGTCATGGCAGTCAGTGCACTGTCGGCACTGGAGAACGAGGAAGCCACGATACCGATGGTGAACAGCACCACCACCGTCTCTCCTAACCGTCCAGTGGCAGCGAACATCGGCAGCAGGTCGTCGGCATTCTGTGGCAATGCCACTCCCTCCTTCTGTGCCAGAATCACCAGCAGCACACCTAAGGCCATAAACAGCAGATTAGCGGGAACGAAGGCGAAACCATAGGTGCACATATCCTTCTGGGCCTCACGCAACGACTTGCACGTCAAGTTCTTCTGCATCATGTCTTGATCGAGTCCCGTCATCACGATTACGATGAACACACCGCTTAGGAACTGTTTCCAGAAGTTCTGCTTCGACACCCAGTCATCCATCACAAACATCCTGCTATGCTCGTTTCCTGCAATGGCCGTCACCGCTTCTTGGAAGTTCATCTCCAAGGCTCCCATCACCTGCCAGATAATCAGGATCAGGGCCGTGAACATACAGGTGGTCTGGAACGTATCCGTCCACACCAGTGTCTTGATACCTCCCCGTCGGGTATAGAGCCAGATGAGGACGGTCATCACCAGTACCGTCAGCACGAAACTGCCCGTCTGGGAGAAGCCACTATCCCCTTCATCATCACCGATGCCGCACATCGGCATCACTACAAAGCGATGAAGCAGGATACATACGACATAGAAACGCACAGCCGCCCCAGTCATCTTTGACAACAGGAAAAAGCTTGCACCCGTTTTGTACGAACGCTGTCCTAACCGCCGTTGCAGATACGAATAGATGGTGGTCAGGTTCCAGCGGTAATACACAGGCAACAAGATGAATGCCACGGCCATATAGCCTAAGATGAAGCCTAAGCACGTCTGGATATAGGTCATGTCCATCTTCAGCACCATGCCCGGCACACTGATAAACGTCACGCCCGAAATGCTGGCACCCACCATGCCAAAGGCCACCATGTACCAGGGCGACTGTCTGTTCCCCCTATAGAACGTATTGTTGTCAGCCTTCCTTGCCGTCCACCGGCTCAGCAGCATCAGCACGGCAAAGTAGGCTATTATAGTAACGATAATAATCATGACTTTCCCTTAAAAAACACGACATTCTCTTCCTCTCCTTCATTTTCGGGTGTAAAAGTACAAAAAAACAAGGACTCCACCAAAACATGTGTCTGATATCTGTCATTTGGAAGCAAGAAGCAGGGGACATGATATTGCTCCTTGCCTCTGAACGAAAAAAAACACAATTATATTTGTTTGTTTGCTACATTTTTATTATTTTTGCGGCATCAATATGAATTAGCAAACCATCTATTATCAACAGCTTATGAAAAAATATGTACAAAAACTAACAGTAGTGCTCCTGCTCACCCTCGTAGGTGGAATGAATGCATGGGCACAAGGGGTGGAAAAAGTAACTGAGTTCTACTTATTTGTGCCAGGTGACAATGGTTCTCTTCCCAGTTATACTCCTTTCACAGACAAGAAAGACGGCACCTATTCACTTGAATTGGCAGTCACCAGGGCGATGGTTAGTGATAATCCTTTGAGATTCTGCATTTCTGACCATGACGGAAACTCTGATGGCAACGACTATGGTGCAACAATAGAGCAAAGCATAATTAGTGAAACGAACCACGAAAACATTCCGCTGAGCATAGACGGCTATGTGCTTCAAATCCCCGTATTAAAAGCGGGTAACTATAACTTCGTGATTGACAACACGGGCGATACGCCTATACTGAATGTGGAGATAGACCCCCTTACATACTACTTATTTGTGCCAGGTGACAATGGTTCTCTTCCCAGTTATACACGTTTCACAGACAACAAAGACGGCACCTATTCACTTGAATTGGCAGTCACCAGGGCGATGGTTAGTGATAATCCTTTGAGATTCTGCATTTCTGACCATGACGGAAACTCTGATGGCAACAACTATGGTGCAACAATAGAGCAAAGCATAATTAGTGAAACGAACCACGAAAACATTCCGTTGAGCATAGGCGGCTATGTGCTTCAAATCCCCGTATTAAAAGCGGGTAACTATAACTTCGTGATTGACAACAGGAGCAATACTCCTTTACTGAATGTGAATATAGACCCCTTTACGTACTACTTATATGTGCCTGGTGATAATGGTTCTCTTCCCTATTATGATCGTTTCACAGTCAACGAAGACGGCACCTATTCACTTCATTTGGCTGTCACAAGCACGATGGTGAGCGGCGGTCCCTACACCTTCCTCCTTTCTGACGATGATAATAATTTCTATGGTGCAACACAAATGTACCAAATTGATGAAGCTGTCATCTATGGCTCTATTATGCCGACGGGAGCTGGGAGCAATCATATGTTTGAAATCCTAAATCCAGGCAACTACACCTTTGTGATTATTGACCAGAACGGTGGGGACCCCATGCTGAAAGTGGAAAAAGAAGGGGGTATAGCCACCAGTATTCAGGGAATCCCCACTTCTCAGGAGGATCACATCATCTATAACCTGAATGGACAGCGTGTGAAGCAGACTCACAAGGGCATCTATGTGGTGAACGGCAAGAAGATTGTCGTGAAATAAGTGGTCTTCATGTCTTAGGTTCGCCTACGTCAAGAAGCAAGAGAACAGCACTATCATATAGGCATTGGATAGTACTTCTCTCTTGCTTCTTGTCTCTTTTCTCTTGCTTCCCAAAATAGAGGAAGTTTATCTTTTCAACTCTACATCTTTTCAACTTTATTTGTGCAAGACCGTTGCACAAAGAGTGCAGAGCCTTTGCACAAAGTGTGCAGACCCCTTGCACAAGTTGTGCATGCCCTTTGCACAAGTTGTGCAGTTTCGTTGTTCGGATTGTGCACAAGTTGTGCAGATTTCACACATCACATTTGCACACCTCTAAGAAGCCGTCCGTAGCCCTCTCCTCATTCTACATCTGCCTCTGTTTCCAAGGGACGAAAACCACCAAGATCAGCCATCTCGCTGCCAATTGATAAAAAAGTACAATAAAGATCCATAGAATCAAGATTGGGAGAAAAATAGGGGGGATTTAATGCAATTGTTTCAAAATAAGTCGCGTTTTCTTGCATAATTGCACAAAAAGCAGTAATTTCGCGGCGCAATGAATGTAACCCTTTAAAAGAACAATCATGAGCAGACAAAAGAAATTCATTTTACAGGAGAACGAGATTCCTACCCAGTGGTACAACATCCAGGCCGACATGGTGAACAAGCCCATGCCTCCCATCCATCCGGTAACGAAGCAGCCATTGGGTGTGGACGACTTAGCACATATCTTCCCCCGTGAGTGCTGTGTACAAGAGTTAGACACGGAGCATGCATGGATAGACATTCCCGAGGATGTGCTGGAGAAATACAAATACTACCGCAGTACACCTCTGGTGAGGGCATACGCTTTGGAAGAGGCCTTAGGAACCCCCGCCCATATCTATTTCAAGAACGAGAGCACCAACCCGTTGGGATCCCATAAGATCAACTCCGCCCTGCCACAATGTTACTATGCCAAGCAGGAAGGCACGACGAATGTGACCACTGAGACCGGTGCCGGACAGTGGGGCGCTGCCCTGTCGTATGCTGCCAAGATCTACGGTCTTGACTGTGCTGTGTATCAGGTGAAGATCACCATGCAGCAGAAGCCCTACCGCAGCAGTATCATGCGCACCTTCGGAGCCGTTGTGGAGGGATCGCCCTCGATGTCAACACGTGCCGGAAAGGATATCCTGACACGCGACCCGCTGCACTCGGGATCTCTCGGTACAGCTATCTCCGAGGCTGTGGAGTTAGCCACCACCACCCCGAACTGTAAATACACCTTAGGTTCGGTGCTGAACCATGTAGGACTGCACCAGACGATTATCGGCTTGGAGGCAGAGAAGCAGATGGCCATGGCTGGGGAGTATCCCGACATCGTGATCGGCTGTTTCGGTGGAGGCAGTAACTTCGGCGGTATCTCCTTCCCGTTTATGCGCCATAACCTCAAAGACGGAAAGAACACCGAGTTCATCGCAGCAGAACCAGACAGTTGTCCGAAGCTCACCCGCGGACAGTTCCGTTATGACTTCGGCGACGAGGCCGGATATACACCGCTGCTCCCGATGTACACCCTCGGACACAACTTCAAGCCATCGAACATCCATGCCGGTGGCCTGCGTTACCATGGTGCCGGCATGATCATCTCACAACTGATCAAAGACGGAATGATGCACGGTGTGGATATCCCACAGATCGAGACTTTCGAGGCCGGTATGCTCTTTGCCCGTACAGAAGGTATCATCCCCGCACCGGAGAGTTGTCATGCCATCGCCGCCACCATCCGTGAGGCCAACAAGTGCAAGGAGAGCGGTGAGGAGAAGGTGATTCTTTTCAACCTCTCTGGTCATGGTCTGATCGACATGCCATCCTACGAACTGTATATCAAGGGTGACCTTCAGAACTATACGGTGACGGATGAGATGATCGCACAGAATCTGGCAGAGCTGGATCAACAACAATAAGAACTGAGAGGTGAGAAGTGAGAAGTGAGAACTGAGAGGTATGATTACCTTCAAGAATTGGCCTTAATGCTTGTTCCTGATAGTAATCATACCTCTCAGTTCTCACCTCTCAGTTCTCAGTTTTCACCTCTCAGTTCTCACCTCTCAGTTCTCACCTCTAATTTTTCACCTCTCAATTCCTTTCAGCACGCCTACTGCCTCCTCCACGGTAGGCACCTTCTTGATCACCATGGAGCGTTTACCCTTCACTTCGCGGAAGGTGCAGCGGCGAGGATCCCGCGTCACATAGTTCAGCACCTTGTCGAAGGCAGTACTTTGGTAATAGGCGCTCATGGGGTTCGACACGAAGTACAGGATCATCTGTCCTTGTTTGAGGGAGATCTTCTCACATCCTAACAGTTTGCCCAGACGACGCAACGGCACCACCATCATCAGTTCGATACCCTCATGGGGAATCTCGCCGAACCGGTCACGTAAGTTTGTCTTATAACGTTCCAGGTCATCATCGTTTTTAATGGCATCCAGTTCGCGGTAGAGGAGCATGCGTTCACTGCTCGATGGTACGTAACTGTCGGGCAGGAACATCTCCAAGTCGCTCTCGATGGTACAGTCATCTACAAACACCGTACTGTCGATGAGCTGTTGGTAGTCGGAGTTGGCTTTCTTTCTTTGACTGTCTCCCTCCTCATACAGCTCTGCGAACTCCTCGTTCTTCAGTTCCGTTACCGCCTGCGAGAGAATCTTCTGGTAAGTCTCATAACCCAAATCCTCCATGAACCCACTCTGCTCAGCACCTAAAAGGTTTCCAGCCCCCCGGATGTCAAGATCCTGCATGGAGAGGTTAAAGCCACTGCCGAGATCTGAGAAGGTTTCCAGAGCCTCCAAACGTTTGCGGGCCTCGGTGGTGAGATTCACGGCAGGCGGTGCCAGCAGGTAGCAGAAAGCTTTCTTGTTACTGCGCCCCACCCTGCCACGCATCTGATGGAGGTCGCTCAGTCCGAAGTGGTGTGCATCGTTGATGATGATTGTATTGGCATTCGAGATATCGATGCCGTTCTCAACGATCGTCGTGGAGAGCAGCACATCGTAGTCGTGGTTGATGAACCCCATAATGATTTTCTCCAGTTCCTCGGGTTTCATCTGTCCATGTCCGATGGCCACTCGGGCATCCGGCACATACTTCTGAATGAGCAGCGACAGTTCCGGCAGGTTACTGATCCTGTCGTTGACGAAGAACACCTGTCCGTTACGGCTCATCTCGAACTCAATCGCCTCAGCAATGATCTGACTGTCGAAGGTGTGCACCTCGGTATGGATGGGATAACGGTTGGGCGGGGGTGTCTGGATGATACTCATGTCACGGGCACCCATCAACGAGAACTGCAGTGTTCGCGGAATGGGGGTAGCACTCATGGTGAGCGTATCCACATTGGTCTTCAGCTGGCGCAGTTTCTCCTTCGTGGAGACACCGAACTTCTGTTCCTCATCGATGATCAGGAGCCCCAGGTCTTTGAACTTCACCGTCTTTCCAATGAGTTTATGGGTTCCGATGATGATATCGATTTTCCCTGCCTCCAAGTCGGCCAAGATCTCCTTCACCTTCTTCGCACTACGTGCTCGGGAGAGATACTCCACCCTTACGGGCATGCCCTGCAGACGACTGGTGAAAGTCTGGTAATGCTGATAGGCCAAGACAGTGGTGGGCACCATCACCGCCACCTGTTTGGAATCACAGGCGGCCTTAAAGGCGGCACGGATAGCCACCTCGGTCTTACCGAACCCCACGTCACCACATACCAGACGATCCATGGGACGGCCGCTCTCCATATCGGCTTTCACATCGTTGGTGGCCTTCAGTTGGTCGGGAGTGTCTTCATAGAGGAAGCTCGCCTCCAGTTCGTGCTGCATAAAGGAGTCGGCACTGAAAGCGAATCCTTTCTGGTGGCGACGGGCAGCATAGAGCTTGATGAGGTCGCGGGCGATGTCCTTAATCTTCGTCTTCGTGCGCTCCTTCATCCTGTTCCACGCACCTGTTCCCAATGTTGACAATCGGGGTTGTGCCTCACTGTCACGCCGTTTATATTTGGAGATCTTGTACAGGGAATGGATGCTCACATCCACCTTGTCGTTGTTGGCATAAATGATGCGGATCACCTCCTGGTAACTGTTTCCCGTGGGGACACGCACCAGTCCGGCAAAACGACCGATACCGAAATCCACATGTACGATATAGTCGCCCGGCTCCATCTCCTGCAGTTCCTTCAACGTCAGTGCCACCTTTCCGGTGCGCGCTGTATCACTGCGGAGGCTGTATTTATGGAAACGGTCAAAGATCTGATGATCGGTAAAAAGACAGAGCCGCAGGGTATGGTCAATGAATCCCTCGTGAAGGGTTTTGTCAACAGAGGTAAACGTCACCTTCTGTCCTGACATACTGTCGAAGATATCGCGCAAACGTTGTTGCTGCTTGGCACTGTCAGCTAAGATATAGAGCTGGTAACCCCGCTGCAGATAGTCCTCGAGCGTTGGCACCAACAGTTCGAAGTTCTTATGGAACAAGGGCTGCGGAGCCATATCGAAAGGTATTGTTGCCTGGTGGACACCCGTGGTACGACTGCCGAACTCCAGTCGCCGGAAATCAGCTGCATCTTCTGTGAACTGACTGCCTGTCAGAAGCATGCTCTCCGCCTGCATCTCCTTCATGATGGCATGCTGTTCCATCTCGGTAGCCCCCGAGAGCCGGTCGGTGAGAGCCTGTGAGGAGAAACCGGCACGATAGGTCTGTTCGATCACATCCCTCACAAAGAGGAAGTTCTTCGTCACGAACAGGGTATCGGCAGGGAGGAACTTCATGAACGAGATCTTCTCACTGCCTAACGTGTTCAGTTCGGGAACGATCTCCACCGTCTCCCGTTTGTCACGGGATAACTGACTCTGTACCTCAAATGTGCGGATGGAGTCGATCTCATCACCGAAGAAGTCGAAACGGAAGGGGTATTCCGAACTATAGGAGAACACATCCACAATACTACCACGGGCTGCGAACTGGCCTGGCTCATACACATAATCCACCTCGGTGAACCCTAATTCCCGCAACCTTCGTTCCAAGGCAGGGACATCATGTGTCTCGCCTACACGAAGCCGCACAGACCGTTCATCAAGTTTCTTCTTTGAAACGACGAGTTCAGCAAGAGCTTCGGGATAGGTCACAATCTGAACCGCATTATTTTCGTTATCACATGATAACGTTATATCGTTATAACGATTTGAACCCGATGAGGATTCCAACGAAGATAACCTGCTTAACACCTCGGTACGAAGGATCTCGTTGGCAGCATCCCGCTGTCCGTATTTCACCTGCCGACGATAGGATGACGGGAAGAACAATACATCTTCAGTCCCCAACAGCTGCACCAAGTCATGATAGAAATAACCCGCCTCTTCGGCATCCTGCATCACATACAATGCCACAGAGAACAAGTCTGAAGTGTTTCTTTTAACTAAAGAGGCGAAGAACATGGGTGCGGAAGAGGCCACGAGCCCCTGCAGGAAAACGTTCTTAACAGAAACATCTTCCAGTGTTTTCATCAATGCCGCCGACTGTGCCGAACGGGCATAGAGTTCTAATAATTCTTGTATCTCCATCTAATTGTTTTGCAAAGGTACGGATAAGTGATCGAAAAGCCAAATAGAATCATGAGTTTTTTCAACCGATGGAGCTACGAGAACCACAATGATTATTGATAAGCAGTAATCTATATGTTGACCTATAATAAGCAAATCTCCTTTAAGAAGCAAATCTCCTTCCAAGCGGGGCCCTCCAACCTCTTCCAAGTAGGATCATCCAACCTTCCCAGGGAAGGCTCTTGAACTCCCCTCCCATCGTAGAGGAGGGGAGTTAGTTACCCTTTGGGGGCAACTGCTATATTATTGACTATTTTTATGGGGTAGAATAAATCCAACAAAATCTTATCCGAAATCTTACATTTTTATGCTAAGGATTTCAGGATTATATCCGTTTGATCAGAGCAATCCGTGTTAGTTTTCTTCTCTACGAATTACCGGAGCAGCGAGTGCCAGAGATGCTTGTATCAATTTGGCCGAGTCGTGACGATAATCGCTGAAGGCAACTAGAAAAATAAGACAAAATTTTTTGGGTGCGCAAACAGATAATCTAACCCACCATAAGGATACTTTTTATATGACTTTTCTTCCTGTTTTCTTGGAAATCACAAGAATATTCATTATATTTGCACCATCGTCATAGAAGTCCTTTTAGGACGATGGGCGATCTTATCTTATAAGAAAGACGTTTTCGAACGT
>DETG01000068.1 GCA_002361535.1 Prevotella sp. UBA3294 | reverse complement strand
GATTAAGCCAAAACAATCTTGCCTTCAGCATCCTTAATCTTTCCCTCCTTGAGCAACCAGCCAGCGCCCAGGATTACTTCCTCATTGCTGATCTTTGCTGCCTTAGCGATCTCTGCTACAGAGAGAGCCTTACCTGCTGCGGCAAGTGCATTGTAAACATCACCAGCCTTGAAACCTGCATTCTCTGCATTGATAACGAGAGCTGTCTTAGCTGTCTTAGTAGCGGCTGTTTTCTTCACTGTTTCCTTCTTCGGAGCTGCTGCCTTCTTGGTTGTTGCAGCTGCCTTTGTTGCTTTCTTTTCTGCCATTTTAGTAAATAATTTAATACTGGTTGAAACCTAAAAATCAATCCTATTGTTTTGTTACGGTGCAAAGGTAATCATTTTTTACAATGGTGTTACCGCTTAATGGCTGAAATCCAACAAATTAGCCTTTTTCTTGATGTAAATCAACTACGAGTTGTAATTCATCGAGCTGTTTGGGGTCAAGTTCCCCTGGAGCATCAAGCATCACGTCTCGTCCACTATTATTTTTGGGGAAGGCAATACAGTCGCGAATACTATCAAGACCAGCCATGATGCTTACGAAGCGATCAAGTCCGAAAGCCAATCCGGCATGAGGAGGTGCTCCATATTTGAAGGCATTGATAAGGAAGCCGAACTGTGCCATGGCACGTTCAGGGGTAAAGCCCAGGATATCGAACATCTTTGCCTGCAGTTTCCCATCATGGATACGCAAAGATCCACCTCCCACTTCGATGCCGTTGCACACGAAATCATAGGCCTTGGCGCGTACCTTCTCCGGGTGTTCATCCAACAGAGGGATATCGTCAGGATTCGGCATCGTGAACGGATGGTGTGTTGCCATGAGGCGTTGTTCTTCATCGCTCCACTCGAACAAGGGGAAGTCGATGATCCACAGGCACTCGAACTTATTCTTGTCGCGCAATCCGAGTCGATCGCCCATCTCTAATCGTAATGTACAAAGCTGGACACGGGTCTTGTTGGCATTGTCTCCGCTGAGGATCAGTACAAGGTCACCGTCCTTAGCACCCATTTTCTCCTTCAGCTTAGCCCACACCTCTGGGGTATAGAACTTATCGATACTTGATTTCACGGTACCGTCTTCATTGAACTTCACATAGACCAAGCCCTTGGCACCTACCTGTGGACGCTTTACGAAATCTGTCAGCTGATCCAGTTGCTTACGAGTGTACCCCGCACATCCCGGCACACAGATACCACCAATATACTCGGCACTGTCGAACACAGCAAACGAGCCAGTTCCTTTCAGAACATCCATCAGTTCAACGAACTCCATCCCGAAGCGGAGATCAGGCTTGTCACTACCGAAGCGCCGCATGGCCTCATGCCATGTCATCTGAGGCAGTTTAGCCGGGAGTTCCACTCCCCTCACCTCTTTAAACAGATGACGCGCCATATCCTCAAAGAGATCGATCACATCATCTTGTTCTACGAACGACATCTCACAGTCGATCTGAGTAAATTCAGGCTGGCGGTCGGCACGCAGATCCTCGTCGCGGAAACATTTGGCTATCTGGAAGTAACGGTCAAAACCGCTCACCATCAGCAGCTGTTTCAAGGTCTGCGGACTCTGTGGCAGTGCATAGAACTGTCCGGGATTCATGCGAGAGGGCACTACGAAGTCGCGTGCTCCTTCAGGAGTACTTCCAATCAATATAGGTGTCTCCACCTCGATAAAATCTTTTGAGTCGAGGAAATTCCTGATCAGGATCGTCATGCGGTGGCGCAGTTCTAAGTTCTTTCGGACAGCGTTTCTGCGCAAGTCTAAGTAGCGGTACTTCATCCTGATGTCATCACCGCCGTCGGTATTATCCTCGATGGTGAATGGCGGTGTGATGCTCTCACTGAGTACAACCAGTTCCTTCGCGATGATCTCAATATCGCCAGTGGGCATTTTCGCGTTCTTGCTCTGACGTTCACTCACCGTTCCCTTGATCTGTACACAATATTCACGTCCCAGCTTATTGGCCTGAGCACATAGATCGGCATTGTCCGACTCGTTGAAAACAACCTGTGTGATCCCGTAGCGGTCGCGCACATCAACGAACGTCATACCACCCATCTTTCGGGTGCGCTGCACCCATCCTGCCAGTGTCACATCCTTACCGGCATCTTGGAGACGAAGCTCTCCACATGTGTTACTTCTATACATGTTATTTTTTCAATTACAAATTTCCTGCAAAATTACAAAAAAACAAGGATAAACCCATCATTGTTTCAGCATTTTTTCGTCGTTGCCGGGAAATATAAGCGTTGAAACCCTCGAAATAGTCATTCAAACGTTAATATTTAATAATGTATCATGCATATATTGATTAATTTTACTACTTTTGCTCCCAAATTTCGTCTAAGAAATAAAAAGAACATTCATTAATAGTTATACGACATGAAAAAGTTTTTGCTCATATCACTGATGATGTTCTGCGCTTTCACCTACGCCAATGCGCAGCAGAAGCAAGCAGACATCAAGTTTGACAAGACCACGATCGATCTGGGTACATTCCCCGAGAGTTCGCCCGTACAGAAATGCACATTCAAGTTCACCAATACCGGCAATGCCCCTCTGATCATCAATCAGGCTGTGGCCAGTTGTGGCTGTACTGTTCCCGAATATACCAAGGAGCCCATCCAGCCCGGTAAGAGCGGCATCATCAATGTGACCTACAATGGAAAGGGTAAATTCCCCGGCTATTTCAAGAAAACCATCACCATCCGTACCAACGGTAAGAGCGAAATGACTCGTCTCTATATCTGCGGCGAGATGGAGGAAGGGAAATAAAGGAACGTAACCGAGACAGGTATCACAACCAAACGACTTGTTTGGGTCTTGAAGAACAGTCTGCAATCTCTGTAGATTTTGTTCGTAAAAGATCCAAACAAGTCGTTTTCAGTACCTGATTATTTACTGCAGAATAGTTATTTTCACTTAAAAACTGAGGTTGTTGGTAGATTATTTTTGGTCATTATATAAATAATGTGTATTTTTGCATCGAAATATTTCAAAAAGCGTTACAGAAAGAATGATTTTCTACTTCTCGGGGACAGGTAACACCCGATGGGCAGCCCAGGAACTGGCTGCTGCCACGGGGGAGCGACTGCTCAATATCGCCGAAGAGATTCACGGAGACTGCCGCTATGCGGTGGAAGGTGAAGAGCGTATCGGATTCTGTTTCCCCGTTCATGGATGGCGACCACCGCTGCTGGTGCGTTCGTTTATCCAGAAGATGCATATCGAGATGCCCGGACAAGCACGCCCCTATTGCTGGGCATTGTGCACGGCGGGCGATGATATCGGGTTGAGCATGGAATATCTCAACCGCGACTTAAAGGAACACGGACTGCGGACTGAGAGCGTTTTCTCGCTCATTATGCCCGAGAGTTTTGTGGGACTGCCTTTCATGGATGTTGACCGTCCTGAGAAGGAACTCGCCAAAATCACCACAGCACGGCAACAGCTCACGAAGGTGATTGACGTGATAACTCGGAGAGAACAGGGCGTTTGCATGACCTATCGGGGTCATTGGCCTCGCACGAACAGTAAGGTACTGGGCGCGGCATTCATCAAATGGATTGTCAGAGACAAGCCCTTCCATGTCACAGAAGAGCGCTGTCTGCGCTGCGGCACCTGTGCTGGGATGTGTCCTGTCAATAACATAGAAGGCTCAAAAGGGGAAATACCCGTGTGGAAGCACAACGGACAATGTCTTACTTGCTTCGCCTGCTATCACCACTGTCCGGTGCATGCCATCGAGTTCGGACGACAAACGAAGCATAAGGGACAATACTATTTTAAAGGGGAATATTCGAACAATTATTAATTCGTAGAGTAAAGAAGAATGAAGAAACTGATTACACTACTGATCGGTGTTTTGACAACCATCCATATCTGGGGAGCCAAAGCCTACCCGGAACCTTTCACCATTACACAGAAAGACGGTAAGCAACTCACTTACCAACTATATGGTGACGAGCATTTCAACTATGCCGCCACCACCGACGGTGTACTTCTCTATCAAGAGGGCAGGGATTTATACATCGCTGTGATCGATGAAAATGGTGAGATGAAGTCGAGCGGTGTACTGGCCCACAATGCCGGACAACGCACTGCAGAGGAAATCGCCCTGATTGGTAAGCAGGATAAGAACAGGTTCTTTACAGCTGCAGAGGCCGATCGGAAGAGGAAAGCCCTCAGAAGAGTACAGATGACGGACAATACCACAACCCTCTTCCCCCACACTGGCAGTCCTACCGCCTTGGTAATCCTTGCCGACTTCCAGGATCAGAAGTTCAAGCATGATGACCAGACCACCATGGAGATCTTCGACCAGTATCTGAATGCGGCAGGAAAGCCCACCCATTCCGCTGATGCCACCCTTAGTAGAAATTACGGAAGTGTAAGGAAGTATTTCTCCGACATGAGTGGCGGTACCTTTACTCCGCAGTTTGACTTGAAGGCTGTCGTGCATCTTTCTGAAAACATGGCAGTTTATGGCCCGGGGAAAAACGACAACATGAGCAAATTCATCCCCGAAGTCTGTACTTTGGCACAGGCTGCAGGGGTCGATTTCTCTAAATATGATGAAGATGAAGACGGGTATGTCGATTTGGTCTATGTGATTTATGCGGGCTATGGACAGAGTACCGGAGGAGGAGATGACACCATCTGGCCGAAGAGCGGTCCTACGGATGGAGAAAGCAATTTTGGGACCTTCGATGGAAAAATTGTATGCCGCTATGGTGTGCATTCGGAGTTGAACTTCAGCCCTTCCTCTACCGAGGCTGGTTTTAACAATGTACCACAAATCAACGGCATCGGCCTGTTCTGTCATGAGTTCTCACACTGCTTAGGACTGCCCGACATCTATCCCACTATTAAAGATATCCAAAATGCTGGAAATCCCGCCATGGAGTTCTGGGATCTGATGGACGGTGGCGAGTATTCTGGTCATGTCAGTATAACCGTTAACGGTCAGAGTGGCTCTTTAATGGGAGGCTATTACCCCACGGCCTATACCGCTTGGGAGCGTGAGTATATGGGATGGAAGGAGATGGAAGTGCTGAAAGACGATAGGATCGGGCAGCAGATCACCATGAAGCATATTGATGCCACGGGTGGTACCGCCTACAAGATTTATCCTGACGACGATGAAAGCGGTCATGAATATGTTGTCATTCAGAATATTCAAGCCTACGGATGGAACAGCTGGCTGGCCTCATGTATTGGTCACGGTCTGCTGATGACCTACGTGAATTACGATGCCAATGCTTTTTCTCTTAGCAATCATTCCCCGAATAACGAACTGGGGAAGTCACGGATGACCATCATCCCAGCAGACAATGAATACATCAGTTCGTATCAGGCAGGAACGGACAAGCCCTATACCAAAAGCCAGTATCTGGCCTCCCATAAGGGTGATCCCTTCCCTGGCACCAGCGATGTGCACAACTTATTTAGCATACCCATGATTGGGGCTGGAACAACGCTGGAGAAGCCGATCCTGAATATTCAGGAGAATGGCAACATCATCTCTTTCTACTACCAGTTTGAACCTGCCCAGAAGGAGGAAGACAGTAGCGAGGAGAACAGGACCGAAGAACTGACAATGACCACCGAATCGACAGAGGGTCAGATCATCAAGTCCTACGAATGGGAACATGATAATGAAAGTCCGACCCGTGGCTATCAGGTAAAGAACTTCGAGGAAGTCAACTTCGCAGGTCCTACCGATGTCTCCGATTGTAACATCCTGAGTTTTTGCGTGAAAGCCCTGAAGGCCATGAAACTGAAGATCACCCTGTTGTCTGGTGCCGTCCAGGCTGGCAATGCCAAGGCACAGTTTGAGACAAGAGCCACTGCGACAGATGTGGGTGACGGCTCTTATTCACAGTCGTTTGACTTGGAAGCCGGTGAATGGAGAACCATTGCCATCCAGCTCTCTACGGCTGAAGCCCATGGTGTTGACCTCTCCAATATCTCCGCTGTCGTTCTAACCAACGACAATGAGCAAACCGATGGCGACATCCTTTTTGTTGAGGATATGTATTTCTGTGAAAGTACAAAGCGTGGCATCGCTACCACCATCAGAAACGTGAACACGGCATCGGCGATGAACGACAAGACGAAGAACAACATGCAGGTTTACACCCTCGACGGCCGTTACATCGGTTCTTCCCTCAAAGGCCTGGCTAAAGGCATCTATATCGTCAACGGGAAAAAGACGGTTGTCCGATGAAAAAGGGTCTCCTCGCTCTTCTCTTCCTTCTCCTTACCTCTCAGGTAAGGGCCGCCAAAGCCTACCCGTTACCTGTGGTGGTAAAGCAATCGGATGGCACCCAACTCACGGTGATGGGCCGCGGTGATGAGGCGTTGCACTACTATCTTACCACCGACGGTGCCTTACTGTGCCACGAAGGCAATGACTTTTTCGTTGCCCGGGTGAATGCCGACGGATCGCTGAGCCCCACTACCCTGCTGGCTCACGAGAAGGGGAACCGCAACGAAGTGGAGCAGCAAGCCATCCAAGAGCAGGACAGAGCTAAGTTCGAGGAATATGTTTCCCGCCATCAGAAGAAAGCAGCCAGTCGCCGCGAACCCATTGATGCCAGTGCCCACACCTACTTTCCCCATAGCGGACAGCCGAAGGTGGTGGTGATCCTTGCCCAGTTCTCCGATGACAAATTCATCGACGAAGACCCCAAGAGCGTGTTCGACCAGTACCTGAATGCCGAGGAGATCGACAACAGCGTGGGCAACCAGACCGTCGGCGCGAACTACGGCAGTGTGAGGAGATACTTCAAAGACATGAGCGGAGGACTGTTCGAGCCACAGTTTGACATCTACGGTCCTGTCACCCTACCCAACCCCACTGCCTACTACGGTGCCGGGACTGACGACATGAGTCTGTTCATTCCCGATGTGTGTAAACTCGCTGTCGAACAAGGCGTTGATTTCTCACCCTACGATGCCAACGACGACGGCATCATCGATCTCGTCTATGTCATCTATGCCGGTTATGCCGAGAGCTTCAGCGGTAATGCCTCTACCTGTATCTGGCCGAAGTCTGGAATAACCTACGCCAATGTCAACGGCAAGAGAATCTTCCGCTATGGGGTGAACGCCGAACTGAACGGCTTTCCCGGATGCTGGCCCAATGAGCCCTTTGAGCGTATCTCGGGCATCGGACTGTTCTGTCATGAGTTCTCCCACTGCATGGGAATGCCCGATTTCTACCCCACCAACAAGGAGGCACAGAATGCCATGAACCCCGGCATGGAGATGTGGAGTCTGATGGACAATGGGGAATATGCGATGAACGGCTATTCACCTACCGCCTATACGGCATGGGAACGTGAGGCCTTCGAATGGTTCACGATCGATACCCTGAAGACCTCCGGCACCTACCAGCTGAGGAACATCGATGAGCCCAACGGTAATGCCTACCGCATTGTGAACGAAGAGAATCCTAACGAGTACTTCATCCTACAGAACATCCAAAAGAGCGGATGGAACAAAGGCACGTATGGACATGGCATGTTGGTGACCCATGTAGATTACGATCCATACGCCTTCACGCTTACTAACAACAGCGTGAACAACACCATCGGCAGGAGCAGGATGACCGTCATACCCGCCGATGGCTATCTTCTCAACTGGTATGAGGTGGGCAACGGATCCAAAACCTCCTCACAATACTATCAGAGTCATGCAGGAGACCCCTACCCCGGCTCTGCAGATATTCACGAGATACCCTTGTTCACCACCTACACGGGAACCATGAAGGCGCATATCGAGTCGATCGAGGAAACAGACGGAGTCATCACATTCTATTATAACAATGGTACCACAGGGATCCGCAACATTCTGACAGATCCGGAAAAACAGACAAAGACCTATACGGTTGACGGACGTTTTGTAGGTAACACCCCTTCGTCGTTACCTAAAGGGATATATATTGTCAGTGGCCGCAAAGTGGCCATCTACTAATCAAGGGATTTCCTTCATCACCATCTTACCGTCGGCAGATACCACCACATCCACCACATAACTGCTGGGGGAGTCGGGCACACACAGCTGTGCCTGATGATGGAAACCGTCGGCATCGGTCTTGATGAGAATCATATCACTCAGGATAATCTGGTTGATATGATCATTAGGAACAAATTTCAGGAACTCGTGCTTCTTGAAATCATGTGAGTATTTCTTCACGGCACCTTGGAAGACTGCCACATGGATGGTATTGTCGTAATAGACATTCGCCACCTCCATCCCTTCATCAGTGACCGATGTCTTGATCACCTTGTACGTGGTGGGGTTCACCTGTACGTAACAGTGGTAGCGCTCTCCTTGGTAAGTAAGCACCGTATCGCGTTTGATCGTCCTGTTCTGATTCAGCACCACCGGCTGCTTCGTCTCGAAATATTCAAGGGCTTCCTCGGTGTTATCGCTCTTCATCAACTCGATCAACTCACCATTGGGGTTCTTGAATTCCAAGAGATGATCCGATTGGCGCACGATGGGATATTTCACCACGGTGCCACCCTCCACCACAAGCGTATCGGCAATCACCATGAAATGAGCAGGCAGACTGGTGGAATCGGGATAGAAAATACTGTCGCCCGACACACGGAAGGCCGGTTCTTCATCCCCTGCCGTCACCCAGATGCCCTGCATCAGCTGCTTGGCCTGCCTGTCTTCTTTGGGCATAGCCGAGTGATCCGCCTGCTTCTTACCGCCACAGGCAGCAAAAAGCATCAGGCACAACATGATATATACGATACGCGTCATAAACGTAGATTAGCGTCAGTCAAAGAGTTCAGCCTCCCTGAAGGAGCCTGCCTTCAAGTCTTTCTCACTCGTCAGCACATCCTTCTCATCAATAGGCCACTCGATACCCAGATCGGGATCATCAAAACGAATACCTGCCTCGGCCTGAGGGGCATACACATTGTCAACCTTATAAGTGAACACTGCCTCGTCACTCAACACCAGGAAGCCATGGGCAAAACCACGGGGAATGAAAAACTGGCGTTTGTTCTCACCGCTCAGTTCCACCATCACATGCTTTCCGAAGGTCGGCGAACTCTTACGGATATCCACAGCCACGTCGATGACACGACCTTGGATCACCCTCACCAACTTGGCCTGCGACATTTCACCTTTCTGATAATGTAAGCCGCGCAAAACCCCATAACTTGACTTCGACTCGTTGTCTTGAATGAAATTCACCCGACCGATATGCTTCTCGAACTCCTCTTGCTTGAAGGCTTCGAAGAAATACCCGCGGGCATCCTTGAATACACGAGGCTCGATCACATACACGCCCTCTATTTCAGTTGCTTTGTATTCCATACCTGCAAAAGTAATCATAATATTTCGATTATGAGTGATATTTTATGCTTTTTTTCTTTTTACTAAGATTTTATTTGGAAAATTAGAAGAAAACACGTAATTTTGCAGCATGATTGAACTCGAAAGACATATAGAGATTCTGCTTCTTGACAATGACTGTGTGATCGTACCCAACCTGGGAGGATTCATGGCGCACCATGTAGAAGCACATTTTGACGACAACGACATGCTGTTCTTGCCGCCATCACGAACACTTGGGTTCAATCCGAAACTCCGTGTGAACGATTCCCTTCTCGCACAATCCTACATCGAGGCTTACGACATCAGCTATCCCGAAGCTATGAACCGTATCGAGGATGAGGTGAACGAACTGAAGCAAACCCTTCAGGATGAGGGTGTTTACGAATTGAACGACATCGGTACTTTATCGATGAATGAGGACGGGAACTACGAGTTCATGCCCTGTGAGGCCGGTATCCTTACCCCTGCCCTGTATGGTCTCAGCTCGTTCGATATGAGCGTAAACAAGTCTGCCGATCTTCCGCTTCCCGTTCAGGAGAAACAAGAGGAGGAATCGGTAGTCGCAGAGCAGGAAACAGTCACAGAGGAACCTGCCGCCAAGACCATCAGTATCCGTGTCAGTGCCATCCGCAACGCCGTGGCCATTGCCGCCGCCATCCTGGCATTCTTCCTGATTACCACACCCGTCGGGACACAAGACAAAGCTGGTATGAATCTCAGTAACATCGAGAACAGCATGCTCTATCGGGTGATGCCTAAGGAGATGACGTCCACCAAGACTGATGTCCAGCTGCAAAACGAAAGCGTTCAGAAAGAACAGCAACGACAGGAACCAGCAAAAAATGAAACGCCCCTCACGGAAGAGAAACAGCAGGAAACAGCTGAGACAGCCCCACAGTCTCATTACTGGTCGATTGTCTTAGCCAGTAAGGTGAGTCTGAAGAATGCCCAAGCCTTTGTAGGACAGCTCATTCAGGAGGGATTCCCTCAGGCAAAGGTTCTCACGAAGAAAAGCGGAAACCGCGTGATCTACGGCTCCTACGGTACAGAGCAGGAGGCTTATCAAGCCCTCAGGAGTCTGCGCGGTCATTCAGTTTTTGAAGAGGCATGGGTGTATGAAGTGAAATAACCGTTTTCACGCTTTCTGTGAAAACACAAACCGGATACAGCATGAAGCGAGTAAGATGCCCCAAATGCGACAATTACATTACTTTCGATGAGACACAGTATCAGGACGGACAGAGCTTAGTGTTCCAATGCCCCGAATGCGGAAAGCAATTCGGCATACGCATCGGTGTCTCGAAGTTACGCAACCGACAGAAAGACGAGAACCCCGATGAAAATGCCAACGAGAAAGGATTCGGATCGATCATCGTTATCGAAAACGTGTTCCACTACAAACAGGTGATTCCCCTGCAATTAGGCGACAATGTGATCGGTCGCTACCAGAAAGGGAATCCCGTCAACACGCCTTTTGAGACAGTTGATCCCAGTGTCGATCTGAACCACTGCACCATCAATGTGAAATACGACAAACAAGGTAACATCTGCTACACGCTCTCCGACAACAACAGCAATACCGGCACGTTCGTTGACAACGTGGAGATCAAACAGCGTGAACGCCGACGGATCGAGAACGGTACCCTCTTTACGATAGGTGCCACCAGCATCATTCTCCGGGGGACAGAAGAGGAAGACTCACAATGATCCCGTCAGCCTTCGACTTGTCGGGAACAGCTTATCTGCTTTTTAGGTGATAACCTCAAACAAAAGAGTTGTTTGAGGTTAACAAACGTGAAGATTCTGATAATAATGCTAAGATTATGGGGCAAATGATCTATCGAAAAGGAAAAACACGTACATTTGCAATATCAAAATGATATCACTTTTAAAGCATTATAATTATGGAAAAGAAAGAAATCCCCTATGAAGGACTCACACTCAACGGTTTCTTGATGTTGTTTGTGAGCATTTTAGTCACCTTGGGCAGTCTGGCCCTGATTGTGTATGGCATCGAATACAGTATCACGATGATCTGCGTCGGTGTACTTGTGCTCATCCTTTCCACGATGTTATGGTGTGGATTCCTGATGCTCGAACCCAACGAGGCGCGCGTCATCACCTTTTTCGGAAAATATCGCGGCACGTTCACCAAGACCGGTTACTACTGGATCAACCCCTTCTGCTCGACGAAGAAGCTGTCACTCCGTGCTCGCAACATGGATGCCGAGCCCATCAAAGTGAACGACAAGACTGGAAACCCGATCATGATCGGTCTCGTGTTGGTGTGGCGACTGAAAGATACCTACAAGGCCATGTTCGAGATCGACTCGCAGACGATGGCTTCTCCCGGTGCATCTTCCGTGGGCAGCGGTGACACCAAGAGTCTGATGGCTGCCTTCGAGCGCTTTGTACGCGTTCAGAGTGATGCCGCCCTGCGTCAGGTGGCCGGACAGTATGCCTACGACAACACCGATGAAGGTCAGGATGGTGAGCTTACCCTTCGCGACGGTAGTGATGAGATCAACAAGGAACTGGAGCGAAAGCTCGACGAACGGCTCGACATGGCGGGTATCGAAGTCGTCGAGGCCCGCATCAACTACCTGGCCTATGCCCCCGAGATAGCCGCCGTCATGCTGCGTCGCCAGCAGGCTTCAGCCATCATCACGGCCCGTGAGAAGATCGTTGAGGGTGCTGTCTCGATGGTGAAGATGGCCCTCAAGCGTCTCTCCGACGAGGAGGTGGTGGAACTTGATGATGACAAGAAGGCAGCAATGGTGAGCAACCTCATGGTGGTGCTCTGCGGTGATGAGAGTGCACAACCTGTGGTGAACACCGGCACGCTGAACCACTAATCGGTTATTCATCTTTCTCAAGATTCGCTTGCTTCATTCCTCACACGCACGTACCTTCGCTCCTTTGCACCCTCAATCGATGAGAATGCAAAACATGATTCATTGAAATAGAACGATGGCTAAGGAAAAAAACAAATCAAAAAGCTTCGTCTTGCGCATTGACAGCGAGACGATGGATGCAATCGAGGCATGGGCCGCCGATGAGTTCCGCAGCACCAATGGTCAGCTGCAGTGGATCATCGCCGAGGCGCTGCGCAAGGCAGGCCGTCAGCCGAAGAAAAAAGGAAGTCATCAAGAAGAACAATAGAATTCAACAGTACAAAAAAATTCCAGATATGAACAGAAACAAAGTGATTCTCCTTCTCACAGCATTCGAGACCATGTTGTTAGTGATTCTCTGTATGCTCTACTTCAACGGTGCCATCGGCATGAGGTTGTTCGTTGGCGTTGTCTTGACACTCTCCATCCTCTGTTCGGCACTGGTGGTTGTCATTCTGCGCAAGTTCAAGAGCTGACGGCAGAGTTGTCTGTAAAAGTGTTGGATGAATTGTTAAAAATTTGAATATACTTAACAAATTAACTTCGTTTAACGCGAAATACGGGCACGGGGAGAACCAACCGCCCTCTCGGTCGAAAATGAGCGATTCTGACGAAGTTTGGTAAGGTGTTGATAATGAATACGTTAGTAAAACCCGGCATTTTCGACTTGCAAAAACTATGTTTTTAGAGTCCAAAAACATAGTATTTTTGGGTCAAAAACATAGTTTTTAGTGGTCAGAAACACCGTTTTTGTGAAGTAAAAGAACTAAATGACTCTTCTGGGGGGTGCCCTCAGGGCACCCAGCAAACTTTCAAAAGTAAAATCCATGGCTTTTCGAAGAAACGTCATCTAAGAGTCGTTCGGAACGGTGCTTTCACCCGTTCCGACGGCATCTACAAGTGGATCGTGACGGCGGAACGAGTCGTAGATGACGGTGGAACAGGTGTTAGAAACGTCTGGAACGACCCTAAACAGAGCCTACGTAAACGTTACTTAAACTCTACTTGGGTTCAAATCAGACTTTACTTGCATCTAAGTTAGACTCTACTTTGCCCCCAAATAGACTTTACTTGCACAAAAAGGCACTTTTAGACACTTCTGTACACCCCAATCTTTTCCCTTCTTTCAATTAGCATTCTTTCACAACCATTAATTAATTACGAATTATCCTGACAATATTATCGCACAGAGTGAAAGAACTCAACGGAGTATCTCAAATCATGCAGAACAAAATTACTGACCCCACCCCTCGCTACGCTCCACCCCTCCCCTACGATGGGAGGGGAATGCCATGCGGACAGGAGGCCCACCCCAGTCCTCCCAAAGGGAGGGAGTGCCATGCGGACTCATCGTATAGGACTTTGAACCATGTGTACTCAGCGCAGTAACTCCCCTCCTTTTGGGAGGGGTTGGGGGTAGGCTCTCACAGCGCAGCAACTCCCCTCCCATCGTAGGGGAGGGGTAAGGGGTGGGGTCAGTAACTTTTCTGTATCTCCACTCCAACGAATAACTTATTCTGCAGCATCGAGTATAAGGGTTTCTGATTTGCTATAAATCATCACAATGATAATTGGCAAAAGGGAACAGAAATCCATCAAGTTTGGCGCAAGGACACCAGCAGAAGAATACCAGCACAAGACTACTGATACAAGGGCAACGATACAAGGGCACCAGCACAAAGGCACTGGCGTAAGCCGACAAATAATCAAGCCGCCCCTTTGATGGGGCGAGCTTACCTTAATGAAAGAGCGACGGGAGAAGCGGTTGAGCCTTCCCATATAGGGGAAGGACGGGTTAGGGTGGATGTTTCTTTTGCTTCTTTTCTTTGCGCCAAAGAAAAGAATGAATAAAGAACTTTTCTTTATTCCAGAGACTTTTTTTTCGCAAATGGCAGAACAGCGCGACACCATCCGCCGCCTTATTATTGTCACCACACCGGCCTACGACGACTGGGAGCTGCTCTCCGAAGTGAGCAACGGCGGCATGGGCGACGTCAACTGCAAGACCTACAGCTACACAATCGCCGCCCCCAGCTACTACATGTATTTCCGTTTGGAGATCAGCTCTTGCGTGAGCGGCAGCACAATGCAGCTATCGGAGTTCAGCCTTAGCACCATCAATCCCGATGAAGATGAGTAACACCAAAATTTGACTATTTACGATTTGCTATTTTGTGGATGCACCAAGCAAAACCCTTAGCAGTGCGGCGGGCACCATCCACGAAATGATTGCCCGTGTTCCATTCCAGCGTCGTGTTGTCTGCACCGAGGAGTTGCTTCAGGTGCTCATGCTCCCAGCGCACGTTGTTGCCTACCTGCGCGATGGCCTTGTTGCGAGTATGCTCCTCGCGGTCGCCAAGACTAAGATATACGTAATGCGCATTGACAGCATGGGCATCTGAGAAACCGCACCAGGCATCAATCCACAACGACGGTGACACGGCTGCCACAGCATCGAAGCATTCAACCTTCGATGCTGCCCAGCGAGAAAAAAGTCCGCCCAAGGAATAGCCGCCCAGAACGACTGGCAGACTGCCGAACTGCTTCTTTAAATAAGGAATAAGACTTTGGGTAATATAATCTAACGTATCGAAAGCATGTTCGCCCACGTCCTGACGCTTCGATATGGCAGGGTCGTGCCACGGCGTGAGTTCCACCTCCCAGTCGCCGATGGCTAATGCAGCCATCACGAACGACGCGCCAGTAGCCTCGCTAATCATCGCCACTTCATTATCGATGCTGTCACGTTCCTGTTCGCCTAACGTCTGGATGAGCAACACCTGTGGTTGCTGTCCTCTTTCTGTGTAAAGCAGGCATTGACGCCCACCAATCTGTAATGTCTGTTTCATATCTGTGTGCAAAGATACTACAAAAAAAAAAGCCAAATCATTTGCAAAACGAAAAAAATTAGTATTTTTGCTGTGTAGTTTCACTATAATTCGCAACGTTCTCCCTTTTATGATAAGAAAAGCCAACTATTCTGACATTGCGCCAATCGTGGAGTACCTGAAGTCTGTGCCTTTCGATGTAAGCCGTACGCAGCTTTACAGTGCCCAAGAGCTCTATGGTGACTTCACTTCAGGCGAACCAGGGCAATTAGACAACTGTCTTGACACGCAGGTTTACCGCCACTATCTTTCCAAGGGAAAGCAGACCAACGACATCAAGGAATCCATGGCCCGCACGCTGCATGACCATGGAGTATATGTTGCATTAGGTGAGTTCTTTCGTAGTCACAACTATCTGAAGTGCATCGGTGTCATGGGTGGACATGCCATGTTGCGGACAGATGCGAAGTTTCGTCAAATCGTTTTTCTCACTAAGCAACTGACCGAACAAGGATTCTGCATGCTCAGCGGGGGTGGACCTGGCGCTATGGAAGCCACTCACCTCGGCGCTTGGATGGCAGGGCGCATCGACACCATTTGCCACGCATATAGCCAAATTCTTTGAGAACAGCATCCGGGAAAACCATATCCTCACATTGCCTTTTGGCGGTATCATCTATACCCCGGGCAGTGCTGGAACCATGCACGAAATTTTCAGAGATGCAGAGCAGAATCATTATCTCTCTTATGGCTTCTCCAGCCCGATGATATTCCTCGGCACCAAGTTCTGGACGGAAGAAATACCAGCCTACCCTCTTCTTCTGAAACTGTCAGAAAGGGGCAAATACAAGAACCTCTCACTCACCCTCACTGACGATTCAGAAGAGATCATAGGACAACTTCTATCCTTCCAGTCCTTAGCCCAAGAACACCCGGAGGCCTTCATGCTTCAGTAGTTCCTGGTAACAATAAGGTTTTACTTCTTGCGTCTTTTTGGTTCTGGCAATGCCTTACAAGTCTCACGAACGAGAGCAGACAGATAGTCGCGATCGTCCACATCGGCGATATAGAAATAGTCCTTTGCTCCCTCATAGGGCGGGCGCAGTTCTTCTTCTCGTAGCATAGAACGTGCTGCTTCAGTGGGTTTCAGATAGAAGCGGTCGTCACAAATCAGTCCGAAGATTTTGCCATCGCAATAGATGCCATAGTCGCCGAACATCTTCTTAACAACAATTTCTCCCGCACCACTGCACTGGTCGGCTATATACTGAACGAAATCTGCGTTGCTTGCCATGATATTATTTAAATTGTTTAGAATCAGACTTTCCTCGGCAAAGATATA
>DETG01000038.1:6956-51867 GCA_002361535.1 Prevotella sp. UBA3294 | reverse complement strand
CGAGTCCGATTTAGAGACCTAACTCATGCGCCAATCCGCATCAAGTTGCCTTTTCCCTCCCTCCTTTGATTCCCCATTATTCCCTGTCTTGCCTTTTATTTACGGTCATTCTGCGTTAATCTTCGAAAATTGCTTCTTTGTTACAGTCTTTTTTCGTAACTTTGCACCCAAATTTGTAAATTCAAGATAATCATGATACTTGACAAAATTGAAGAACTTCTCAAAGAAGTGAGTGAATTGTCTGCCTCTAATGCAGAAGAAATAGAGGCTTTGCGACTGAAGTACCTCAGCAAAAAAGGCGAGATCAATGCCTTGATGCAAGAGTTCCGTGATGTAGCAGCCGACCAGAAGAAAACCGTTGGCATCAAGATTAACGAACTGAAGCAGAAAGCAACCGAGCGCATCAATGCCCTGCGTGAAGAGACAGCAGCAGCCGAAGACACCACCCATCATATTGATCTTACCCGCACTGCCTATCCCGTGGAGTTAGGTACGCGCCACCCGCTGACCATCGTACGCAATGAGATCATCGATATTTTCCAACGCATGGGCTTCGTCTTAGCTGATGGTCCGGAAGTAGAGGATGACCTCCATGTGTTCACAAAGATGAACTTCGCGGCAGACCATCCAGCCCGTGACATGCAAGACACCTTCTTTGTGGAACAGTCGGCCACTGGTGATGTCACGAAAAATATCCTCCTTCGCAGTCATACATCCAGTGTGCAAGCTCGTGTCATGGAACGCCAGCAGCCCCCGATCCGTATCATCTGTCCTGGTCGGGTATATCGGAACGAGGCCATTACCGCCCGTGCCCATTGTTTCTTCCACCAGATAGAAGGATTATTTATTGACAAGAATGTATCGTTTACTGACCTGAAACAGGTACTTCTCTCCTTCGCCCGTGAGCTGTTTGGAGCTGATACGAAGATCCGTCTCCGTCCAAGTTACTTCCCCTTCACGGAACCAAGTGCCGAGATGGACATTTCCTGTCACATCTGTGGTGGAAAGGGTTGTGGTTTCTGCAAGCACACCGGTTGGGTAGAGATCTTAGGATGTGGAATGGTGGATCCCAACGTGCTGGAACTCTGTGGCATCGACAGTAAGGTATATAGCGGCTATGCTTTCGGCTTAGGTGTGGAACGTATCACCAATTTGAAATATCAGGTGAGCGATCTCCGTATGTTCTCCGAGAACGACACCCGTTTCCTGAAAGAGTTCGAGGCTGCCTACTAAGGAACTGTTCCGGACAGATCATCAAACAAAGGACTTACCTCACGGCAAGTCCTTTTCTTATTATACAAAAACATTATGAATTTTATTTAGCGAACAAGATTTATTCTTCACGCTCCCAATGGCAGTTATTGCGCACACTGGCACTGACGGCACGACCGTTCCTTCCGCTCGCAATACCGTTCACACTGCGCACAGATGTCATAGCCCAGCATGGCACCCAAGATAAAGTCCTCCTCGGGGGTGAGCTGATTCAATGGACGTGTCACCATCATTCTGATAGCATCCAGACATTCGCGCTTGCCAAAGAAAAGATTCAGACGGTCATTACCCACAGGCTGGATGATATAGCTGATACCATTGCTCTGCAGACGTTTCTCGGCATAATCCTTATAACGTTGGTTGAACGTAAAGAGGATCATGTTCCTGACACCTTTCTTGAACTCATAGATATGGTTCATGAGCACCTTCATATCAGCGGGTAATATCTCTGCCTGCAGCATATTCATCTGTTTTTACATTTACAATTCGTTATTTCAGAGAGGGTTGGATCTGTGTGATCCAGGCATCGATACGGCCATCAGTCTTATCATCCTCATTGATATCGTCGAGGGCCAGTCCTACGAATTGACCATCCACCACGGCCTCAGAGTCATCGAAGGAATAACCATCTGTGGAAACAGCACCAACCAAGGTTGCACCTGCCGACTTCGCCGCATTGTACAGCTCGGCCATGGCACCACAGAAAGTATCACTGTAACTCTCACAGTCGCCGCAACCGAAAATGGCTACCACTTTCCCGCTGAGGTCATTGCTCTTGAGCAACTCTACGCCCTCATACCAATCGTCCTGTAACTCACCGGCTCCCCATGTGGATGTACCGATAATCAGGTTATCGGCAGCCAGGATGTCTTCGTTCATATCAGAGACATTCACCACTTCTGCACCTAATTTCTCTCCAATCTTATTGGCGATACCTTCGCATGTTCCTGTTGAGGAACCGAAAACTACTACTGTTTTACTCATTGTTATTTCTTATTGTTGATGTGTATAAAAAAAACTTTGCACTGGGAAAAGTAAGCTTTGTTCTTTTTTCCGAGTGCAAAGATAATGTGAAAAGCACAGATGTGCAATACCTAAAAATAGGGTTTCCGTCAAATACCTACAAATGATTAGCGTGGTTTGCGGATCAGGAAAGACCCTGAGATGCCTGGCTGCTGACTATGAAGTTGCACGGCATAGACACCAGTTGGAAGACCGCCGATACCCACCTGTTGCTCAGTTGTTCCACTGTTGAGATGATGGCGTGCCACCAAGGAGCCCCCTACCCCATAGAGAACCACATCCAGCGGTTGCCGCAGGGGTTCGTCGAAGCACAGTCGCATGCAATCATCCTGAAGCACGACCTGTACCTTACGAGGCTGTTCGGAAGTAATCTCCTTGATACCACTTAGTCCTAACAGATAGAGAAGTCCGCGGTAGGCATCAATCTCTCCCCATCCGTAAGTATTGTTGGGATAGTCTAACGTGGGGTCGTGACGGATACTCGTTTGCGCAATCACATCCTTTATCTCTTCGGGAGTGAGATCAGGACGTGCCTGCAGCCAAAGGGCGATGATGCCACTGACAACGGGAGTTGACATGGAAGTACCGATATCGATGCGCCATGGATAGCTTCGTCCCTGAAAGGTGCTGTAGGTAATGTCCCAGCCATCAGAGGTGGGATGTTCCTCTCTGTAGAAGCTACTATACGAAGAGACGACATTCGTGCCATTTGCCAGCACGTCGGGCTTGATCCTCCCGTCAACCGTCGGCCCCACACTGGAATAGTCGGCCACCTCCCCATTCTGTCCACGGTTGCTATTGATATAGTTGCCTTTGTGATTGATGATACCGGTACGATAGGCAGAAGCTCCCACACAGATGACCGCCGGGGCTGTACCTGGAGAATACACACAATGCGTTCTTTCCCCTTCTGTCAATGCAGCATTATATTCTTTCTTCGCCCCGATAGAACCTGTGCCAGTATAGAAATCAGCCTCAACACCCTCTCCTACGATCTCCACGGAGAAGAAATAGCCGGCATAGCCGAAACGTTCCTTGCTCTTGATGCCCACCTCATACACCGTACGGTTCTCGTCAAAACTGAAGGGATAGGCACCGATCTCGAAGATATGCTGCTTATTCAACAAATCGGTAGTGTCTTTCAACAATGAGTCAGGAGCCGAGAAGATCTGATCTGATGAAATCATTAAGGTGTCGGCGCGTGTGGCACTTTTGTATGAGATAAAGCGCAGACTCATCGGTTTGTCGGCAATGACACGGAAAAAATACGTTTTATCGTACCTGTTCAGGAAGGTTCCTTCCGATACCTGTTCAGGTGATTTGTGGAAATAAGAATTGAGACCGCCCTCATTTCCCGCAGAGGCAACAATAATCTTGCCAGGACCCACCATTTGCTCAAGTACTTCATACAACAGTTGGTCATCACCCGAGAAATCCTGATGAGATCCTTCGCTGAAAGAGACCACACAGGGTTTCCCCTGCGACTCAGCATAGTCGAGGATATACTTAAACCCCAGTGCATCGGTAGCCGAGGTGTATTTGTAATAGTTCACGGAATCAATATACTCTTTGTCATCGGTCACGGCATTACTCACTAAGCAGATATCACTCTCGTAGGCTATACCCCGAAAAGGGGTATCGAAGCCAGAGCCCGCGGCAATGCCCAGAGTGTGTGTGCCATGCCCTTGCGTCAAGCCATCACGGGAATGGGCATAACGCAGGATCTCTTCTTGTGTCGTGTAGTCGGCACCCACATACAACTCACTGTCAAGCGTATCTACCGACAACTGGTCCCAGAAGCGTTTGATCCGGTAGTTCTCCATCGACGCATCATAGAAATTCGGATGAGTCAGGTCGAAACCGATATCCTCAACACCCACGATCACCCCCTTTCCTGTATAAGCCTGCGGCAAGCCCGTACCCTGATAGACCGGTTCCACCTTATTTATAATATAGGTAGTATCCATGAGGGCGGTATGTCGCTCTCCTGCCTCGATGCGCTGCACTTGTCGGTTCAATGACAAGTCAGACAACCGGTTTAAAGGAATACTGGCGATGTAGATATCGCCAAACTGAGCCAACTTCCGACAATGATGTTCTTCGAGAATACGGTCGGCATCGTCAGAGATACGGACAAAGGCACAAATCGAAGGTATCTGCCGATGAAGTGCCGGAGCCTGTCTGCGTGTGGTATGCTGAGTCTTGACAGCACGACGCACCCAAGACGACATCTTCCGATAGTCGGCTTGCTGGGCCATCATCATAACCGCCCCCATCATCCCTATGACAAACAAGATTATTCTCTTCATTTACCTTGCAAAATAAAAGAAAAAAAACGAAACGGCAAAATGTATTCAGAGAAAAATGCGCGGCATCACAAAAAACGGGGACAGATGATAGTCATCTGCCCCCGAACATAATACCTCTCTCTATTACTTAGTCGTTAAGACCACGGTTGTTCAGAGTAATGTTAAGCAGCAACAGGTACTTCTTGTACTGCTTGGAATCCAAGACGATACGCATATAACGGAGATCCTTGGAAATGGCGTTCATCATCATAGCCTTGCGCGACTCCTTGTTGGCAGCAGCCACACTCATCATATCGGCGCAGAATGCCTGATGAATATCCTGCACAGCTTCCTGCTGATCCATTGACAAGTTCAGGGCATCACCCAGTTTCTGATAGTTGACCTCCATCTTGTAGGCATTCATGTTATCTACCTTGTTGAGGTTCTCGTCTTCTGCAAATGTCATAGTCATGCTGAGCACAGCTACAACGGTTAAAAACAATCTTTTCATCATTTTTCCTTTCTTTTTTGTTATCCTTAATTGTTATCCTGATGCACCTCTATGGTGCTTTTTCCGGGTGCAAAGTTACGGCGATTTTCGATACTATCCATGGCTTTTACCGCACTGTTTGCGCAAACAGTCCACTTTTTTGACGTAAATCAAAGAAATAAGTGATATTTTGAAAAATAATCACTACCTTTGCAACCCAAAGAACAGAATAGTTATCATCATGGAAGAAAAGAAGACCAATCAGTACATGGAAGTGGCCTATACCCTATATGCCGCAGGAGAGAAGACACTGGAGTTTGTGGAAGAGGCTACCGATGAGAAACCCTTCCAGTTTATCAGTGGTTTTGGTATCACCCTTGACGACTTTGAGAAGCAAGTGGTCAACCTTGAGAAAGGGGGAACCTTTGAATTTAAGCTCACAAAAGAGCAGGCTTACGGCGACTATGACGAAGAGCGCGTGGTAGAACTGGAACGCAGCATTTTCTCGATTAACGGGCGTTTCGACCACGAGAACGTGTTCGTGGATGCTGTGCTCCCCTTGCAGAACGAGGAAGGTCAGCGATTTTTCGGAAAAGTACTGGAGATTACTGACAGTCATGTAAAAATCGACCTAAACCATCCGTTAGCGGGAAAAGAGCTGAGTTTCAAAGGACATATCGTGGAGAACCGCCAAGCCACTGAAGAAGAAATCAAGTCGTTCATCAAAGCCATGAGTGGCGAAGGTTGCGGATGCGGATGTGATGATTGTGGCGACGGATGTCATCAAGGCGGAAACAGCGGATGCGGCCACTGCCATCACTAATCAACCATCAAAACCCTAATCCTATTTGTCGTGAGCAACATATTCGGTAAAATATTTACGCTGACCACCTTTGGAGAAAGCCACGGAGCAGCTGTGGGAGGAGTCGTTGATGGCTTTCCTGCAGGCATTGACATCGATATGGCCTTCATCCAAGAAGAGCTCAATCGCCGCAAGCCAGGACAGAGCCGCATCACCACCGACCGTCATGAAGACGACGAGGTGGAGTTCTTGAGTGGTGTTTTTGAAGGGAAGTCAACAGGTTGCCCTATCGGCTTCATCGTCAGAAACAAGAACCAGCATTCACAGGACTACGAAAATATGCGATGTCTGTTCCGTCCTTCGCATGCCGACTATACCTATTATAATAAATATGGTATAAGAGATCATCGCGGCGGCGGACGCTCATCCGCACGGATCACCATCAGCCGCTGTGTGGGTGGTGCATTGGCTAAATTGGCACTCCGACCGTTGGGTATCACGATTCAAGCCTACACCTCACAGGTTGGCCCGATTGCGCTTGACAAAGATTATCGACGATACGACCTTGGTCTCACGGAGACGAATATCGTGAGATGTCCAGACCCCGAGAAAGCCCTTGCCATGGAAGAGCTCATCGCCAGTGTGAAAGCTGAAGGCGACACCATCGGCGGTACTATCACCTGTGTGATCAAAGGCTGTCCCGTAGGATTGGGCGATCCTGAGTTCGGCAAGCTTCATGCCCAGTTGGGAGCGGCCATGCTCGGCATCAATGCTGTGAAAGGTTTCGAATATGGTGAGGGGTTCGACTGCATCCTGTCGCGTGGCAGTGAGCAGAATGATATTTTCCAGCCTGGCAGTCCCATTTCCACCACCACCAACCATAGCGGAGGAATACAAGGGGGTATCAGCAACGGACAGGACATCTATTTCCGGTTGGCATTCAAACCTGTGGCAACCATCCTAAAAACACAAGAAACCATCGATATTGAAGGGCATTCCACCATATTCAAGGCACAAGGTCGGCATGATCCATGTGTGCTTCCGCGAGCTGTCCCCATCGTTGAATCGATGGCTGCTATGGTGATTTTGGACTGTATATTGTCTGAAAAGGCCACAAAACTGTGATTTTTTACCGAAAACAATAAAAAAAAGTAAAAACATGTATGACTTTTCAAGAAAAAGTTGTATCTTTGCAATCGACAAAGCGTTGAGGGTTTGTGAAAATCCCGCTCTTGTCAAGTTAAGTCTAGTTTAGTTTTTGTGTTGGTTGCCCTCGGCTGTTTGGCCGGGGGCTTTTTTTGTATTGTCGCCGCTTAATCCTCCAAAGCCCCAATGATTTCCTGTACGCTTTGGCAGCCATGGCGATCAAGCCAGTCATTGATTCCGTCACGCACCTTGATGGTAACCGTCGGGTCAATAAAGTTAGCTGTACCGATTTCTATGGCCGTCGCTCCTGCCATCAGGAACTCGATGGCATCCTCGGCTGTCATGATACCTCCCAGCCCCACCACAGGAATCTTCACGGCCTTTGCCACCTGCCAAACCATACGCAAGGCAACAGGCTTCACCGCAGGACCGCTCAGACCTCCGGTATTGATACTTAACTTCGGACGACGTTTCTCTATATCGATAGCCATGCCCATCAGTGTATTGATCAGCGAGACGCTGTCAGCCCCTTCTGCTTCTACAGCACGGGCAATATCGGCAATATTCGTCACATTGGGAGACAGTTTCACGATCATTGTCTTATGATAGCATTGACGCACTGCCCTCACCACACTGGCTGCTCCTTCACAGGTAACACCGAAAGCCATACCGCCCTGTTTCACGTTTGGACAGGAGATATTCAACTCGATGGCAGGCACCTTATCCAAAGCATCGATCCGTGCGGCACACGCTGCGTAGTCATCAGGAGAGGAACCGCTCACATTGACGATCACATTCGTGTCCAGATCCTTCACCTCTGGGTAGATGTGTTCAAAGAAATAATCCACCCCTTTGTTTTGAAGTCCCACACAGTTCAGCATTCCCGAGGCCGTTTCCACCATACGGGGATAGTCGTTACCTTCACGGGGATGCAGGGTTGTACCCTTAACGATGATGCCTCCAAGACCGTCTAAAGGGATGAAATCCGCGAACTCCGTTCCATAGCCGAACGTTCCCGAAGCTGTCATCACCGGATTCTTCAGTTGAAGAGAATTTATTTTTACATTTAAGTCAGCCATTTCTTGAAAATAATTTTTACATAATAATCCAAAAGCACATACTCACCACAGCAACCGTCGTGTGTCAAATACAGGCCCTTCCTTGCAGACACACAGATTGCCCTCGGTTGTTTTTTCCACACAACACAGACAAGCACCCAGTCCACAAGCCATCAGATTCTCCAACGATGCTTCGCAATAGACCTCTGCCTGTTGTGCATACTTGGCCACAGCCACCATCATCGGCTTGGGACCACAAGTGCTGATCTGATCGAAATGCTCTTGAGACAGGATGGTATGGTTGGTCACAAAGCCTGGCTGTCCCAGACTACCGTCCTCTGTAGTCACAAAGACCCGTCCGAGCTGATTGAACTCATCCAGCAACAAGAGGTCTTGTTTTCTGCGTGCTCCTAACAGGAACGTAGGATCGGCACCCTTTTCCTTCAGCCAATAGCCATAGTATAAAAGGGGAGCCACGCCAACTCCACCGCCCACCAGCAGCACCTTGTGATGAGCAAAGTCGACAGTGGGATCCTCTGCATGAGGAACAGTCAGTGAGAACGAATTTCCCAGCGGTAGCACACAATTCAGCACATCTCCTGTTTGGAGTTTTGCCAGATGACGTGTTCCTTCACCGACTGCAGCCACCAGCAACCATAGTTCATTACGTTTCCTATCTACAAAATTGATCGAAATCGGTCTGCGTAGGAAGGTAGCAGGAGAATGATCCACCCTTACCTCTACGAATTGTCCTGGCAGCATCTCTGGCAGTGAATCTTCATGTGTTAGCTTTAAAAGAACATACTTCTCACGAAGAAGCACAGCTGAAACAACTGTCAGGTCAAGAACATACTTCTTTGTTTTCATATCTTTGCATCATTATATTTGTGCAAAGATACGAAAAATCGAGAGCAGAACAAAACAAATACATTTGTTTTTTATGCCGAGATGAAGTATCTTATCTAAAGATACGAAAAATCGAGAGCAGAACAAAAAAATTCATTTGTTTTATGCCGATAAGGAGCATCTTATCCGAAGATAATTCTTATTTCTTAGGCACGAGCGACTCCCATGTACCATCATCAAAAAAGACTCGGATTTCGACAATTTCACGCTTCGGTTTGTCAAAAAAATTCACATCTGTTTTGACGTAATTATTGGGTGTGCGATTCACACCCTGAAAATTTCTACTGTCTCCATAACCGTTGGATGGGGTAGCAGGTGTGGCAGAGAAATCCAGTAGCTGCTCACCGGTGGTAGAAGAAGGAGCAAGGTTCTGTTTTTCAGCATCCTCTATTTGATCTTCGTACATAGGTCCTTTACCAAACATCAGCCAGTCGAGACTGATGGATGGCAATTTACTCTTGATGGCCTCCACTGTGTTTAGGGTGGGACGGGTGCGCTCATTGAAAATACTACTCAGTGAGGCTGGGGCCATCCCGAGGAAGTTTGCAAATGTTGTTTGAGTCATGTGCTGACTCTCCATAATCTGTCGTATTCTATCCTTCATTTTTAAGTACGTAATCGAAATTTGACTCAAAAGTCACTTTTTGAATGACTTTACAAAGGTAAAACATTTTTTTGGAACAAACAACAATTGTAACAAGAAAATTCAAATTCGAAAAACAAAAATCAAATATTTACATTTTTAGATTTTTGATTTTATAATTCAAAACTATTAAGTATTAATATCAAAACGTGAAATATAAGTATAAAATCGTTACAAAGACATTATACAGGAGGAAAATGCAAAGAACTGGGTCTGATTTAGTTATGTATTTACAAATTCCTCATAAAAAAGGCAATATACAGTAATTGGAGGTGTAGATCAAGAATAATTATGGACCATTTTGTATTTTTAAAACGTAAACACTTGATTTTTAATAACTTACAACAAACATGCAAAGAATGAATATTTATGTGGTTTAAGTTTTTACCATGTATGGTTTGCAAACATAAACTGTGTAGCAGATTTGTAAAATCTTGCTATTTGCATAACATTTGTGTTTATAAACCCCGAATCGCTCAACAAAACGAAATGTTTTCAATTTTAAATTTCCACATTTGTAAAAGCAAATAAAAACTAACACCAAATTAGGAAAGACCGATTTTTCTCAAAATTCAAATTTCAGAGCGCTCTTTGAACGACGGTCGGGAAAGTTCAAAATGCGAAAATCTGAGAGGGGTACAAAATGGTGGAAAGCCCTGTTTTTATGGGATTTTCACCTAAAAAAAGCCATCGCGAAATAACGAATTTTAACACAAATTTATGTCTCAAAAACCGATTTTTTAGTGAAAAATGAAGCCTACGAGCTCTTTCAACAACTCTCCAACCTCCGTATTTGGGTTGTCTAAGCCCTTACTTTTGGCATCAATTTCTCGAATCTTGCCAATAATTTGCATCACTTTCATTCCAGAATAGTTTCTCATTCCGGTCATATACTCCCTGGCAGCCCATCCACTTCTCAGATCCAACCATTTGGCAACATCATTTTCATTCGTACGATTGGGAGCATAATAAGCCAACATCAGATTTTGGAAGTAAGAAAAAAGCATAGGGATTAACATGAAGGCACTTCCTGCTTTGGGATTGTTGTCAAAATATTTCACAATCCTATTAGCCTTCATCACGTCACGGTTTGCAATGGCATTTCTCAGTTCAAAGCCATTGAAATCTTTGCTCACCCCTATCTGCCTCTCCACCACATCGGGAGTGATGCGACGGTCATTCTCGGGCAACGACAGAACCACCTTGTCAAGTTCTGAAGTGAGCCGGTTCAGATCAGCACCAATATGATCAGCAATCATCTGTGATGATTTGTTGTCGATGGTACACTGTTTCGTCTTGAGGTACCCCTCGATGAATCCCGGCAGTTCATAGTCGCGTTTCTTCTTGCTTTCAAAAACCACCCCTGCCTGTTGTGCCTTCGACAGGATCTTCTTCCTACCATCGATGGTACCGTTCTTATAAGCCAGAACCAGCACCGTCGTGGGCTGCGGTTTTTCAAAGTAAGCTTCCAGCCGTTCCCAGTTCCTGATGTTCTGCGCCTCCTTCACGATCACCACTTGTTTTTCGGCCATCATCGGGAAACGTTTGGCCATATCAGCCACCTGCCCGGCTGTCACGTCTGCTCCAAAGACAACGGTCTGATTGAAATCCCGTTCCTCCTCACGCAGTACATGTTGCGCTATAAAGTCAGTGATCCTGTCAATATAATAGGACTCCTCCCCCATCAGCACATATACTGGAGCGAACTGCCCGGCCTGCAGGTCGCGCATGATTCCCTCAAAAGTAGTTCCAGCAGACTTCTTTTCAGCCATTCTTGTTCTGTTTTCAAATTTAATAATTATCTTTGCAGACGCTAACGGTTGCAAAATTACAAAAATGTATCGATTAAACCTACCACCCTACGAAATAAAAATCGCAGAAAAGCAAGGAAAACGATCAATTTTCGATATCCTACGGCGAAAATACGTGGCTTTGACTCCCGAGGAGTGGGTGCGCCAGCACTTCGTGCACTTCCTGACAGAGCATAAAGGCTACCCGTCAGGCTTGTTGGCCAACGAAGTACAGCTGCAGGTGGGAGACAAGCAGTTGCGTTGTGACACCTTATTATATAATAAGGATCTACGCCCCCGGATGATTATCGAGTACAAAGCCCCCACGATTCCTCTTTCGCAGAAAGTATTCGACCAGATCACCATTTATAATTTCCTACTTCATGTGGATTATCTCATTGTTTCCAATGGTCTTCAGCACATCTGCTGTAAGATGGATTATCTGAATCAAAAATATTTATTCTTGGAGGAGATACCCGACTATAAAAATCTTTGACAAAATCTACTTACAAGATGCTGATTGACATTCAAAGAAGACGCTAAATGAGGTCAAAATAGGGTCTTCGTAAACTATAATTCAAGCCTACGTAAACATAAAGTAGAGTCTACGTAAACATTACTTAGACTCTATTTGGACTGCAATTAGACTCTACTTTATCTGTAAACAGACGAGAATTGGACATCAACAAAACGTTACTTTCAAAAGTGTTTCCATTTTCTACAATCACCCTGCGTGAATTGATGTGAAGTCCGCCCTTTTTTAAGTTCTGAAAACTTTGTTTTTAGAGCCTCAAAACAGTGTTCTTACCCTCCGAAAACAGTGTTTTTACGTATAGAAAACAGTGTTTTCAGTCCCCCCACCTTCCTTTCCCAAAGATGGGAAACGAGTGCCATGCGGAGTGAAAAATCCCCTCGAAAAGGTGTGAAGTTGCGTGAAGGCAGCCTTCACACGTAACTTACACTACCCCAACACCTTACAGACCTGTGAAGGTGTGAAGGCGAAATTCATCCTTTTATAGTGAGAAATACATCTTGTCATCTATTTCAAAAGACTTCAAATAAGTTATATGCCCCAAAATGGAAAAAGATAGTGCTTGCCGTTCCGATGGTTATCATTTCATGATTATTACGAAACAGGTTTGTTGATCCTGTTAGAATGACTATTGCCTTCAAATCGATTATTGTGCCATTCCCATCCAACAGTTCTTCGAACTCATATTCATATAAAAAGGTGAGCCTCGGCTCACCTTTTTATATGATATATTCAAGATCCTATTCCGACAACATCGTCACCTCGATGCACCGTTTGGCATCCAACAGTCGCTGTGCCATCCGTTGCACCTGTTGTGGCGTCATTTCGTTCACCATCTTACAGTAGTCCTTATCGAAGTCGGCATCATCATCCAGTTCATGCCAGATGATGTAATCCCAGTAATCGTTGGTAATCACCGCCTGTGCATATTGCTTGACCAGATACTGCTTCACCTTGTCCATCGATGAGGTCAACGGACCGCGCTCAGCAATATTCTTCAGTTGTGCATAGATGATGGGATTCAGTTCCTCGTAGCGACTGGGATCGGCATTATAGGAGATCTTAAAAGTAGCATTCGGCTGGTCGGTCTTTTCCAAGCCAAAGTCCACACTCACGCCATACGTACCCCCCTTCTCCTCGCGTACCGAGTCTGTGTAAGCGATGGAGAGACAACGTTTCAGGAAGTCGAGTTCCAGGTCACTCTGCGGGGTGAAAGGCACATCAGCTGTCAGATAGATACTGACATTTGCCAACGGTGTAGCCTGTTTCTTGGTGAACTTATGTACAGACTGTCCACCCACGATCTGTGGGATACGGCTATAATCCGTCTGCTCATGCTTTCCTGTAGAAGGCAGTGTGGCCAGATACTGACAGATGAACTTTCGCAGCTGCTGCTCATCATAGTTACCCATGATCACCGTCTTGAAGTTAGAAGCATCGCTGAAACGTTCCTGGTAGATCTTGAAGATACGGTTATAATCGGCTTTCTCCAAGGTCTTCTGCACCACTGGCGCCAGACGGGGATGATGTCCGTAGAGGTTGGCACGGATCGAGTCGTTATAGTCCACCTTCGGTGAGGCGTTACGGTTTGTCAGGAAGGCATGTGTACGATTCATCAGACTGGCAAAGGCCGTTGAGTCCTTCCTAGGTTGTGTGAAATAGAGGTAGGCCAGTTCAAACATCGTCTTCATATCCTTCACCGAAGAGCTGCCGCTGATGCTCTGTCCCTTACTTCCTACAGAAGGACTCACACGAACAGACTTTCCAGAGAGAGCCTTGCGCAGGCTGAGGGCGTCCAGTTGGCCCACGCCAGCCTCGGTGACACCGCTGGCAATCAATGAGAAGTTTGGTATGTCCTCATCGCCATAGAGAGACGTACCGCCATCGGCCTGCATGCTCAACGTGACGGCGTCTGCCTCGAAATCGGTTTTCTTCACATACACCTTCATCCCGTTTGAAAGGGTGAGCTCCGTGAAGCCATGACGATATGCCTTCTCACCTGTGATTGTTCCAGGAGCAGGCAGCTGGCTCACCAGATTTTCGGCAATCTTCGTCTCCTCATAGGGCGCATAGGTGAGTTGCTGAGCGGCTAAGATGACCTGCTCCACCTGCTGTTCAGAGGGAAGCACCACACTCTCCTTGTCGGGTGCATACATCGCCACCACTTGGTTTTGATCCGTGATAAGCTCCTTCACGGCGGCATTCACCTCTGCGAGTGTCACCTCCTGATCCAGCTTACGGGTATTCTCCCACTCGAACTCCACAGAAACCAACGGTTCACCTGCCAGGAAATTGTTCACGCAGTCGTTCACATAGTGAGAGTTACGATAGTCATCGCGCATCTTGTATCGGCGTTCCGCTGCATTCAGGTAGAGTTTCTTGGCACGATCCAGTTCAGATTGAGTGAACCCATGCTGACGGGCACGTTCTGCTACCCCTACAGCACTGATGATACCCCCTAAGATATTGTCTTGTTTACAGCTGATGCTCATGTGGAAAGCTTCCTTGGTGCGACTGAGGAAGAACTGTGCGCCACGGCCTGTAGCACTTTGGTAGGGAGGTACCGGCAGCTGACGAAGCTCAGCAAAGCGGTCGTTGAGCATCGTTCCGATCAAGCCATCGATATAATCCCCCCGCAAATATTTCTCACTGTTCTTCTCGGCATCGGGTGTGGCATCTCGTTTCTGGTAGAGATTAAACAGGACGATGGGCTGTTCAGCATCTTTCTTGATAACGACGATCATCGAATCATTGTCGTTTACGGGATAATAGACCCTCTCGGCCCGTTTCTTCGGCAAGGGGATGGACGAGAACACTTTCTTGATCTTCTTCTCCATCCTATCCACATCGAAGTCACCCACCACGACGACGGCTTGCAGGTCGGGGCGATACCATTTCTGGTAATAGTCGCGCAGGTCCTGATACGGGAAATGGTCCACGATGTCCATCGAGCCTATAGGCATGCAGTCCTCGTATTTCGTTCCCTGATATACCTTCGGCATCGCCTCCTCCATCAGGCGCTGCATGGCCATACCGGCACGACGGGTGCGCCACTCTTCGTGGATCACCCCGCGTTCCTTGTCAATCTCCGCATCCTCCAAGAGCAGATAATGGCTCCAGTCGTGCAGCACCAACAGGCAGGAGTCGATAATGCCGTCACGTTTCAGTGGGGCAGAGCCGATATGATAGACTGTTTGATCTACGGAAGTGTAGGCATTGAGGTTCGCACCGAACTTCACACCGATGCTCTCACACCATGGTACAATACCCAACTTCTTCCCCTTACCAGGAAAATTCTTCGTACCATTGAAAGCCATGTGCTCCAGGAAGTGAGCCAGTCCGCGCTGACGAGGTTCCTCAAGAATTGACCCTACTCGCTGAGCCAGATAAAAATCTGCCAGTCCTGCCTCACGGGCATTATGACGAATATAGTACGTCATGCCATTCTTCAGCGTGCCCTTACGCACGGCTGGATCAGAAGGCAACTGTGCCGCTGCCGACAAGGGCAGCAGTACCAATGCTATAAAAGAAAGAACCGTTTTTCTCATATTCGTTTTTTTTGTTTCGCATCCTCGACTTTCGTGGGTCGAGGGTTCGAGACTACTTCAGCAATGAAGCGGGTGCCTCGGCAATGAAGTCATTTGAGGAGTTATTGGTGTCTACATACTTTCCGTTGGCATCCTGCTTACGGATTACAGACTTATTAAAGCGTGACTCATCACGGTCAACCTTACCGCAATAGGTCCATCCAGCATCAACAGAGGCATCCAGTGCATTCCACTCACGCACAGACTCCACACTCAGGTTCACGCCGTCGAGGATCCAGCTGTTGGGAACCTTATAAAGTCCCTTCTTGGTCATTTCGCGGGAGAAGTCACCGAAAACAAACAGGTAGGTGGCATCATAGACATTGTCAGCCAGCCAGTCTTCTTTCTTCATTTTCATCTTGGCGATGGCCATAGAGTTGAAGCCACGACTGTGGAACTGATAGATCGTGGCGGTGTAGCAGTACCACTTGTCGAGGTTTGGTGCAGCCCCGTCGGGATCCGTGAAGTTCGGGTTTGATGTCTCATCATAGAACTCGTAGTCTGCCTTGCTCAGATCGATGGAGTTAGGCTGCTCAGCCTTGTGGTTGATGGCATTGACAGCCAAGGTCAGACTGGCACCGGGTTCCACGGGCACACTCTTTCCTGTTCCAGGAATCATATAACAGGCCTGCACAGAGAAATCTGTTGACATCACGTCGGGAGTATAGTCTTGTTTCTGTGTGGTGAGGAAAGCCGACTCTACCACAGCGATACTGTCGGCATAGAGGGTTACGTCGGAGTTGTTGGTGATCTTGATATACTGATCTCCGCTGTAAGAGCCGCCCTCAGCTGTACTTGTTCCCGCAAAGAAAATCTCACTGATCACGAAGCCACCCTGCGCAGTGAACGTTGAGACCGACACCTTCACCGAAGGGGCGGTGCGCATGATCTTCACATTCTCTGTCCTCACCTGGAAATCTTTCTGTCCGGCAACGCCATTCAGTGTAAAATCAAGATGTCCGGTCACATTCACATTGTAAGTGCCTTCCTCGAGGTCGGCCACACTCAGCTCATAATTATTACCGCTCTTGACGAACTGTCCAGATCCAACGGTTTCCTTTTGTGTCTCTACATTGGTAATCAAAAGTGTCGTGTTTGACAATGTGACATCTTGTAAGTTGGAGGGGATCTCCAAGGTGAGAGAAGTCACGGGAACTACCGGAGTAGAATCATCACTGGAGCATGACGTAAGAGTCATCCCCAACATCAGCATCATCATGATGCTCAACATCATTGTTTTCTTCATTGTTTGTCTTGTTTATGGATTATTGAATTAAAAAGTGATTCCTACTGAAAGGTGAACATCGTACTGACGGGCACTGGCGGAGCACATCACCATGCCACCGCCCAGTTCTGCGAATAGGCCGTAGCGTGTATGTCCCCATGTATAATCGCCTCGCACACTGGCACCCAGATCGGTGTAGTTGGCTTTGGCAAAGGTAACCATATGATCCACCATCCTCGTGATCTTCCCGTCCATATTGGCATACGGCATCGTCACCGTATCATCAAGATGGCCCACATAGGCGGCATGGGCATCCACTTTCAGGCTCCATGGCGAGGAGGTGGGAATGAAGAGTTGTCCCCGCAGTTCACCAAAAGCCGACTGGTAATCAAGTTGCCGATGGGGATAGACATATTCCTCTGTGTGACTCCGATAACCTGCACGTAATGCAACATGCCAGTGGTCATGTCCATAGAGGGCGCCCAAGGCTGCATCAAGGAGATGGTTTTTGTAAAGGGTCAGACAGGCAATGGTGGGGAAGTAGCGGGCATCCGACGTTCCACCGACATGTTCGTCACCTGTCCGTTTGGTGTAATCCACCTGTGCGAAGAGTGCCATCTTCTTCTCCGTCTGCCGTTTCCATCCTATGGTTGCACCCACATGTTCACGATAGAGATCAGTGAGCGGCATCGAGTTATAATCAGCCAGTTTGCGATGGTAGCGGTGTTCGTCTAACGACACATCGGCATAAAAGCCCCGTGAATGAAGAGGAGAGAGATGAAGCAAGAGTGCCATTCCCCCACCCTCATAATAGATACTGCGCTTATCACCAGAGAAACGCGCATATTCCGTTCCCAAGCCTGTCATCTGGTATTCAGGGATGACCCCTTCCTCGTTATAGAACTCCACGGTGTTCGTCTGCTTATAGATATTGGCCTCCACGGCTGCTCCCAAACGGTAAGTACAGATATCACGACCGGCACCGAGACGGAGGGTAAGGTCAGTAACGACACCCCGCATACGGGGATCCTGGTCACGGTATTCCTGCTCTGCCCGGAACAACATCTCTGCCCCCAGGAGCCAATGATGGGTCTCCGAGGCATAGCCGCCCGAGAATGCGTACCGTTCCAGACGTGTATCACCACCCAAGGTATCTGCCAGCACATACGGCTGCAGCAGATCGTAGTCTGAAGTGGAATTCCACACGATGTTCCGTTTCCTACCCGACAGATAGGAGGCGGTGCCCCATACAGCCGTTTTGTCTGACAGATGCAGATAGGTATCGACACCAATGGAGGGAAGGGAGAAGCCATCACCTTTCTCCTCAACAATCGCCTCTGTCTGGTGACGATAGTCCCAGGCAAGAGCTATCTGCGAATACGATGTGGCATACATCTTCCCATGCAATGCAGGATTCGCCATTGCATCCTTGTCAACCATTCGTCCTAATGACAGATGGTCAATACGTGCCGAGTCGGTTTGCGTTGCCATTACCCAGACACTGCTCATATACATTATTATATATAATAGGTATCGCTTCATGTCAATCAAGGAATATGACAGTGAGTGTCGTGGTGTTCACACCCTTTTGCTGTAGTTCAACATAATCCGTCTGTGCGCGGAACTGTCGCATGCGCACGATTCCTGCAGCATCTTGATATGTAACCACACCCTCAATATTGATCTGGTAAGCACCCCGCAACAGCTCAACCTGAAGGGTGGCACCATTAAAATCAGCAGAGGAAGTGACCTGCCGAGTATTCACGTTGGTAAGACGCGCCTGCGCCTGCACCTGTGAGATGATTGTTTCTTCCCCCGCACTGACCGTAACCAGTGCCGTGGCGAAGACGTCGTTTTCTTCCTGATGGCAGCTGGTGAGGATCACCACCGACAGCAAGAACAGAATTGTCGCGATCAGATGTCTCATATCTTCACATTCATTTCTAATCCAAAATAGGGGGTCACATGGCGACGGATCGTCGTACCCCTACTGTCATAATCGGGCGTATAGTCCCACAACTTATTACAGAACATCGCCACATTCAGATGATCGTTGAAGAGTTTCTTCGTCACCTTGAAGTTCAGGTTCATCGCAAAGGGCACACGGTTCTTTTCAAAAAGCGACGGGGAATAGGAGCGTACAAGCCAGCGCAGATAGGTATCCTCGGCAAACGACGGTTCCCAGTCGTGGACGGTGCCATCGGGAGCAATATACTGAACAGGATCATTACTTGTCTCCTTCCGCTGCGATGTGGTGAACCACAGACATTGTGCCGACAAGGAGAAACCGAGCCTGAGTTTCGGTACATCGGTGTCGAACGTGAAATTCGTGTTGAACGCCTCACGCACAGAGCCATCGTCATCGGCATACAACCCCACATACTGAATCTGTCGGCCATCAAGCACCTGACTCGGACGGTAGGTTTCCACGATCGAGTTGTTATATGTAGTACGGAAATAGGCACCGTTAATGGTCAGACGGGTAAGGATCACAGGCAGTCGCACGGTTTCGAACGTATATTCCACTCCCTCCTTCAACGTCAGACTGCCATTGGTATAGTTACTGTATCCCGAAAGCTCATCACGCTCCGTATAAGGTAAGTCCGACAACGAAGGTGCAGCAGTAAGGGCAGCTGCATCAATGCCCGAAGTGTCGTACTCCTTGAAATGGTAGGTGGAGTAATACGACTGTGAACGGAATCCGGACGACATCTTCTCACGGAAGATGGTGACAGACAGACGGTTTCCCCCAACATTCAAGTCGGCAGACACCTCCCATTTCAGGTTTCGCGCCGGTTCAAGAGCCGTGTTCCGAGGGTCTCGGATATACGTCATCAGGTTGATTCTGCGGTAGTCTGGGTTATCGTGATAGTAGTTCAGCTGAATGAAGTCGATATAGAGCAGATCGGGGAAGAGCTGTTCCATAGTGGGCATTTTTGTATGCTGTCCCACACCACCAGCAAAACGCAGGAACGAAGGCTTCCCCCACAAGGTGAAACGAGGAAGGGTAAACCCGATGTTCGCCCGGGGGTCCCAGTAAAACTTCCTATGCATCTCATAGGCCGACGGAAGGTTCAGCATCTCCGTGGCACGAACACCCGCGGCCATCTCGAACGTACCCACGGCTGTCGGCCACTTCACGTTCTCCTCGGCATAGGCAGAGAGTCGGCGGTTAGCGGGAATATCCGACAAGCGGCGGGCTCTTGACGAGATCCCCGTATAGACTGGTGTATGCGGATCGAACACCTGTCCCTTGCCAAAGTTCTTGTCAAGATTCCAATCAGCACCTATTAATAAGGTATTAGAGACGGTATTACTGGGAATCTGCAAACGGGCATTGAGCTTCAGATAGGCATTGAAAGGTCGTCCCTGCGTCTCATGATGTCCCATATATTTAAAAGGTAGGATATAGGCATCATTCTCCCCCTCCTCTTTCGACATCGGTGCGACAGTCATCCGTTGCAGCTGTACGAGACGGGTGCGTTGCATCAGGTCGTTCTCATAAGCAGAGGAGAATGTTGTCTCCACCGACTTCAGCCATACCTGTCTTTTCATCTTCATCTGTAAAGAGGCGAGAAAGGCATATCGGCGATAGCTCGACTTGTAAGAGTCCTCATTGCTGTGATTCAGATCCGGATCCACCTTGTCATCATCGAACGACCCTGTATAATCAAGGTTCGTGGAGAGTCCTAAACGGTAATCCTCATGTTCCCAGTTCTTGTGCAGACGGGCTGAGAGGGTCAGACGTTTATAGTTCTCCAACCGATTACGCGGGTCGGCCTTCGCATCCAGGTAATCAGCACTGACGTTCAGCGAGAGTTGTCGCTCTTTCCATTCAAAATCTTTTCCTGCATAAAACAGTTTCGACCCCATGTCAGCCTTTAGGCGGAAACTCATATCACGCCCACCCCGCCGTCGTTCTATCTTCACCAGTCCACTGGTCAGATCACCATATTCCACCGATGGGATTCCTCGCACAATCTCCACGCTTTGAATATCATCGGTGGAGATGCTGCGCATATCGACACCAGCATTGGTATTGTCACGATAGGTAGCCGATGCATCCCATGCCCCAGCAAGATATTGCATATTGGCATTCGTGGAGACCGGTGCACCATCAATCACGAAGCTGGTGCCCAACGATGAGGTGGCATAGTTACTGTTACCTGTGGAGAGTTCTCGGATATGGATATGATTGGGGACGCTCAGTGAAGGATCGGCACTGCGTCCTCCTGGCAGCAGTTCTAACAGATCGGAGAAGCTGGAGGGCTGTAGATGCTCCATGGCATGTTTTTCAATCTTTGAAGTACTGGTAAGACCTCTTCCTTCCTGTGCCGTCACCACCACTTCTCCTATCTTGCTCAACTCGGTCTGTAACAGGTAACGCCCGTCATTTGTGGGCGGTGTTACCAAGGTTTTGTAACCGATATAAGAGATGCGTAGCTGTGCATAATCATTTTTAGGTATCTCAAAAAAGCCGTCAGAATTGGTCACAGTAATGGCCTTCCCCTTTCTGGCATCGGATATCGTTGCACCGATGATGGGCTCATGAGTCTCACGATCAATCACATGACCACGTAAAACCACCTGTGCATGCACCATCTGGCAGAGTACAGCGGTGAGCAAGACAACGAAAAATCTCTGTAATTGCATAAACAACAAATTGTTTCGCAAAATTACAGAGATTCCCCGATAGGTACAATACCTAATTTTTGTTATTTTAAAAAGTTACACTACCCATTTATCATGACCATTCCCTCATTCAGCGTCACATTTCCTGCAGACTCCAGTTCTCTGATTGCGGAATCTACGGCATGATCGGTACGCTGGGTACGACGGTGGAAGCCCAGTACCTTCACCACCTGCCGCTTCAGGTCATCCGTCGGTATAGAGACAGCGTTCCGGACGACGAAGAGTGCAGCTTTCTCAATCTCCTTCTGCGGGATATACGAGAAGCTCAGATTCTCATAGCGACGGGGCAGCTTGTACTGCTCGGTCTCCTCTACATCCATCCCCTCCAGACTGAACGAGCCGGAGGCACGATGTTTTGCCTTCTCGATGGTGCCCGATGACTGTTCCACATGATTCATGATATCGTTGAGTCGTTGCAGCAATCGGTCTATCAGCTGCTGATGATTCTCGTACCAGTCAACGGCCCAGATACGCATTACATTCCACCCTAAACCATTGAGCACCCCAGGTTGCACAATCTCCCGGTCACGGGTGGTCTTCGTTTCATAGTAGTTACGACCGTCGCAAAGGATACCCAGCATATATTCTTCCGGCTTCAGCGGGTTGAGTACGGCCAAGTCTATCTTGAACTGACTGCGCCCGACATGCGTTACCACCTGATAGCCATAACTGCGCAGTTCCTCGGCAATGATACGCACCAGATCAGTCTCTGCGGCATTCTCCATGGTATCAGCTACGGTCATGTCCTGAGTCAGATTCAGTGTTCCACTCTGTGCGAACTCTATGAAACTCTTCAATCCCTCCACACCTTTCGCACTGGATCGCCTCAGGTCAATCTGCTCTGCACTGAGGGTGGAGAACACGATCATCTCCTGACGTGCACGGCTCACCGCCACATTCAGGCGCCGTTCACCTCCCTCGTTGTTCAGCGGACCGAAATTCATCGACACCTTTCCATGCTTGTCAGGACCGTAGCCCACACTGAACAGTATCACATCGCGCTCATCACCCTGCACATTCTCCAGATTCTTGATGAAGATCGGTTCCTCACACTGGTAGGCTTTCTGTTCCAATTGTGGATTCTTTGCCAGTTCTTCTATCAGGATATCCTCGATAAGGTTCTGCTGCACCTTACTGAAGCTCACGACACCGATGCTGTGCTGTGACAATTCAGGATCTTTCAGTCGGCGCACCACCTCATCAACAATGGCATGGGCCTCAGCAGGATTACTGCGTGTATGTCCTTTATCATAGACTCCGTTCACCTTCACAAGTCTCACCTTCGACAACTGGTCATCTACACTGGGGAAAGTATGCAGTTTACTCTCATAGTATTGATGGTTAGAGAACGCGATGAGTGACTCATGTCTTGAACGGTAGTGCCACGAGAGATAATGTCCCGGCATGGAGAGAGTGATGCAATCGTCAAGGATACTCTCCATGTCATCGATATCGGCATTCTCTTCATCCACCGACTGGGTGGTGAAGAAACTGGTAGGAGGCATCTGCTTCGGATCGCCCACACAGACGAGAGCCTTTCCGCGGGCAATAGCACCGATGGCTTCGCTGGTAGGCATCTGTGAGGCCTCATCGAAGATCACCAGGTCGAATTTCTCCCCACCCATGTCTATATACTGTGCCACACTGATCGGACTCATCAACATACACGGGCAAAGCTTTGGCAACAGCGTGGGCACTTGATCGATAATCTTTCGGATGCTGGTGCCCCATCCGCCGTTGGAGATATTCCGTTTCAGTATTCCCATCTCAGAGTTGGCTACGGCAGCAAGTGTCTGCGAGGGCACCCTGGAAGCCAGTCGGCAGTACAGTTCTTTCTTGCAGAGATCCTGAAACGCATAGGTCTCCTCTTTATATTTATCAATAAGATCCTCGAAAATCAGTCCGTTGAACTGTGCCAACGAGGGGTCATGCCCCACGATATCCATGGTCAGCAAGTGATAGATAGCCTTTTGGAATGCCCGGGATGCCTCTGCTCCGGTAGCATGATGTTCCATGATATGGTCAACGACACAACCCAGTCCTTCCGTCTGGAGTGCCTGCATGCGTTCTATCCACAGGCACCAGTCCTTGATTCCTCCCAGATGAGCCATCCATCTGTCAACATTTCGGGCTATAGTAAAGAGTTTGCGTTGAAACGGCAACTCGTAATCGGTGATGGGTGCCATTTCCTCCTGTAAAGCATTCAGATGTTGGAGTTGGGTGGAGACTGTGCTGAAAGGCATGGCATAGCTCTGTTTAAACAGATTCCAGTCACCTCCTATCCGTTGGAACAGTTCCTCACGTACCTCCATCAGATTCCTGTCATGCTGTTGAGCATAGTCCATCATCAACTGTAACAACCACGACGTTCCTCTCAGAGAGGATTCTATCAATTCCCACTGCTCTGAGCCGCTCTTCCCATCAGCCCCAAAGAGTGCACTGAACTGATCAGAGTACTGCTGCACCTCATTGCGCAACTCCTGGTAGTGTCCTATCTGCTTTAACAAGCTGGGAACCATTTCGAAGGAAGCATCGGCACAGAAATGCCTTATCTCCTTCATCAGTTTCCTTTTGGCAAAGAATCTGGGCAAGAACCACTTCCCTTCCACTTCGGTATATCTTTTCGAAAGGGCTAACGTGTCGGCATCAAGTGCCTCCTCCGTACACATAATGAGGATTCCTTTCTTATCTATGTCTCGTACCATTCCCTGTCCTACTATCCGTAACAGGTCGTTATAACGTTGTTTATTGGCGACAAAGCTCAGAATATCCTCCGAAAAAACGGGTATCTTTTCTATCTCCTTACCCATGTCGTTGGCCAGCGTGAAATCCTTGTCATTTTCATCGAACGACAGAGGTAGCTTGGAGAGCTCATCCAACAGTTTGGCATACTCACCCTTATAATCAATCATCAACGAACGCAGGCGGGCTATATCCTCCTCACGGAACGTCTTAGGCACCATGCCCAGCAACCCACTGTCTGCGGGATGACCGGTAATCCGGAACACCACGTCCAAACCTTCGATCATCTCTGCCCACTGTGCCAACTGCTCACGGTCGATCTCCGCAACCCCTGGTAACTTACCTTTCATCTCCTCCTCGCGGATGGTGAGATGGCGTGAGATACAATCATAGAGAGAGAAGCCCGATGCCTGTTTGCGATGCAGACTCTCGATATAAGTAATCAGACTCTTTCTGTGCTGGAACAGTCTGTCGGACAGTTTCTTATATCCCTCCGGCTCCTTGATATGCACCACATCGAGTGCTTTCTGCATCTGTCGGAGGAAATGACTCTTGGTCACCTTGTTGGAATGTAGTTCTAAGCAGAACGGATCGAGTCCGATGCGGGAAAGACGTTTCTGTACTACCTCCAAGGCCGCCATTTTCTCTGCCACAAAGAGCACGCGCTTGTCCTGATAAAGGGCATTGGCAATCATGTTCGTGATGGTCTGACTCTTTCCTGTTCCTGGAGGACCATAGAGGATAAAACTCTTGCCGCGCCCGCTCTCGATGACCGCTTCGAGCTGTGAGGAATCCACATCGATGGGAATACAGAAGTCCATGGGCTTACTGGTCTTATCCACCTCACGGGCATCTACCACATCTTCTATATCTGTCAAAGTGACGCGTCCTTCCATCAAGCTCTTCACCACCTCGTTCTCTTTCAGCTTTTCAGCATTGTTGTGGATATCGTTCCACATCACGAACTTATTGAAAGAGAACAGTCCGAGCTGCGCTTCTTCGATCACATCCCATCGGTGCATGTTCTTGATGGCCTCACGTACCGTGGCCAGGATCCTTTTCACGTCAATGCCCTCCTTATCAACAGGTAAGGGATCGAGCACGCTCAGATTGATCTTGAACTGTTGTTTCAGCAGTTCCACGATCGTTGTGTTCATGATGGTTTCTTCATCACGGGTGCGGATCACATAACTGGAGCCAGCTTTGCGGATGATATCCACAGGAAGAAGCAGCAGAGGTGCATATCTGGCCATCACACTCTTCTCGTTCTCGAACCACTTCAACATACCGATAGCCAGAAACAGGGTGTTCGCTCCGTTCTCCTCCAAGGAGTTCCGCGAGGCACGATAGATGAACTTCAAGGCATCGGGAAGCTCCGTCTCACTGAGATACGACACCAAATGTTGATTGTTCTTGATCTCCGCACTCACCATCTCCTTCAGCTCCACAGCTTGCAGGTGGGAGTCGTAAATGCCTCCTTCTACGGGTTCGATTTTCTTTTTTGGATAGGGCAAAACGGTATAGTCTTCCCCGGCATGGAGTTTATCCTCCAAGGTATCTACCTCGAAGGAGACGAAGGGTATCACCCTGCGCCCGATCTTACAGTTGATCAAATTATTCCGTAGGGAGAAATCCAGCAGCTTACGCTCCCAGATGGTCTGCTTAGTGATCTCTGCCTCCGCATCGTCTAAGTGGAGGGCATAGTGATCGGGCATATGGATACTCTCTGTAGCGTTCTCGTGCTCCACGCCCGTATTCTCCAGCACCCACTCCTCACCATTCCTGACACGTTGCGGCAACGGTCGGAGGCCTCCTAACCTGCAGCGATGAACATCCACGAAGAAGACAAAGGCACGCTCATCACGGATTTTCTGACTGGCCATGCCTACGGCATCATCGAAGGTGACACCACCCGCTTTCGTCAGACAGGTTGTCTCCACCAATACGACATTATTAATACCATCGGCCATCTGCTTCAGCAGGTAGGAACTGTCATCACAGGCTTCCTGATGATAGAACGTCTCATCGAGCCATGCACCGACAAAGGCATGACTGCGCATGATGATGATCAGCGGGAACACGCCGATGGCCTCCAGACAAGAGGCAAAGAGCAACGAGGTATCCAGACAGGTTCCTAACTTCTCCGTCAGTACTTTATCGGCCAGACGAACACGCTGACCGCTCGTCTCGAAACTCGCTGGGGGTTCACAATAGGCTATCGACTCTGAGCGCAGGGCTTCATAGATGGCTGCCACCTGCAACCTGACACGGTTGCGATCCTGTGTCTGATAGGCATCCAACGAGGCATCACCCGTCCATTTCTCCATGAACTGGGCGGCATTTCCACTGACTCGTGACAGCAAAGGATGATTAGGTGTGACAAAAGCCGACAGTAGCTGTGGCATCACATTCGGACCGGGCCATTGATCAAAGGGCATCAGACTGAGGGTATGTTCTTCATGAATGATCTCTTCACCTGCCACGCTTACAGTAACGGTAAAAAGTGTCTGCACGCTCTCAGTGATATTCACCAGTTCCTGTAGCTCCGGCTCTATCTTGAGATTATTTACTTGTAGGCGTTGCCCCTGTGGAATATGGTCGAGTAACACCTCGCACGGTTGGAGTCCTTGTACGGCCACGGCTACTTGCACTTGCCGCCAGTCGTCTGTGTCCTCATTCACCACCACACACTGGATGCAGGTAGATATGCCATTACACATCATGGCATAGTTCACACATGGTAAATAGTCAAGAATTAACTTTCCTTTTCCGTTCAAGTTTTTGTCACCCTCCATATTCCGTCATCGTTAACCCTTTCTTGGTCACATGCTGCAAAGATACGATTAAACAAGCGAAATGCAAAAGAAAAGTGGATTTTTTTTGACTATCTTCTCAACATTTAGTACCTTTGTCACCGAATTCAGAGAATAACAAAAGAAAAGGACATACTCAAGATGATACAAACACTACAGAATCTGAGCCGCTGGCTTGCCAACCATGCATCCCTGTTTATCATAGCGGTGGCCATTGCCACTTTTTTCGTTCCCGATACCTTCGGATGGGTAAGAGGAACAACCCAGACAGTTATCTTAGGCATCATCATGCTGACCATGGGACTGACATTGACGACAAACGATTTCCGTGTGTTGGCTCACCGGCCGCTCGACATCTTTATCGGTGCCTGTGCTCAGTTTATCATCATGCCCTGTGTAGCCTATCTGTTAGTGCATGTTTTCCGTCTTGAGCCTGCACTGGCATTGGGAATCCTGCTGGTAGGTTGCTGTCCGGGAGGAGTGTCCAGCAACATCATGTCGTACCTTTGTCATGGAGATGTAGCGTATTCGGTGGGTATGACCTGCGCCTCCACCCTACTCGCTCCCGTTATGACCCCCTTGCTGATGGAACTGACAGCCGGAAAGATTATCGAGATCAATGCTGTGGGTATGTTCCTAAACATTCTGATCGTCACCATCATACCCGTTAGCATCGGTTGCTTCCTGAACTACCGTTTTTCCAGCAGTCGTCAGTTTCCTACCATCCAGTCACTCATGCCCGGACTGAGCGTGATCTGCCTCGCCTGTATCGTGGGTGGCGTCATCTCCACTGTTCACGATGACCTGGTGTCACGTGGGTTCCTGTTATTTATCTGGACCTTCGCTGTTGTCTTCTGCCATAACGCCAGCGGCTATCTGCTCGGTTGGGCAACAGGAAGAGCAGTCAAGTTCAATACCGCCAAGAAACGCACTCTCTCCATCGAGGTGGGCATGCAGAATGCCGGACTGGCCACGGTACTGGCCAGCACATTCTTCGCTGCACAGCCTTTAGCCGTCCTCCCCTGTGCCATCAGTTGTGCCTGGCACAGCATCAGCGGCACCATCCTTGCCGGTATCTTTTTGCGATACGACAAGAGAGGTGAGAGGTGAGAAATGAGAGATGAGAAATGAGAAATGAGAAGTGAGAAATGAGAAGTGAGAAATGAGAAATGAGAGATATGATTACCTTTAAGAATTGGCATTAGAGCCCGTTCATAGTAGTAATCATACCTCTCATTTCTCACTTCTCACCTCTCACTTTTCTTACACTGGTATATCTTTATTTACGTTCTTACAACCTAAGAGGGCGTAGTAGAACATGTAAGCCATGGCGAGCAGGTAGACGAAGTAGCTCGGCATGTAACCCATGAAGTCGGCGAAGAAGTTCTGCACCACGGGCAGCACACCACCGCCAACCACCATCATCATGAAGATACCACTGGCCTGGGCCGTGTATTTGCCTAACCCTTCAGTGGCAAGGTTGAAGATAGAAGCCCACATCACAGAGGTGCAGAGACCGCAGAGCACCAGTAAGAGGGCACTCAGGGGTACCACTACCGATGAGAACGAGCCCTCAAGGATGGAGAAGAGCGGCATGGTAACAGTCACTGATTTGGGTGTCAGCATGGCAGCCAAGATGAGTACCATACCAATGCAAGTGGTGGCAAGCATCAGCTGACGGGAAGAAACCTTTGCTGCGATGACACTGGAGCAGAGACGCCCTACCAGCATCAGCAGCCAGTACATGGCAGCCACAGCACCACCGATGGTGGCAGCGTTGGCCACGGCCTCAGGATTCACCCAAGCACCATTGGCTGTCGTATCAGAGAGATAGAAGTTCAGTCCGCCGGGGATACCTACCTCAACACCCACATAGACGAAGATAGCGATCACGCCAAGCAGACAGTGCCGGAACGACCAAGGAGAATGTTCGAAGACGGTATCTGCCGTTACTTTTCCCATCTCCGGATCCTGAATAGGGATGAACAGCAGAATGATGAATGCAGCGGCAAAGACAGTCATGGCGATATACATCACTAAGTTCACATCAGCCATCTGGGTACTGGCAGTCACCGTTCCGATCAGTGCACCCACCAACATCGGGGTAAGCGTACCGGCCAGTGAGTTCAGCGTTCCACCAATCATGTTCAGCTGGTTACCCCGGTTACCGCCGCCACCCAAGAGGTTGAGCATCGGGTTTACCACCGTGTTCAGGATACACACCGAGAAACCAGAGATAAAAGCGCCCAGCAGATAAATGCAGAAGCCGGGGATGCCTCCAGAGAAACCCGAGAGGTATTGGATGAGCACACCGAAGAAACCCACGGCAATACCAATCAATGCCGTTTTCTTGTAACCCACCTTGGTGAGCATCTTACCAGCGGGAATACCCATGAACAGGTATGCGAAGAAGTTCATGAAGTTACCCATGATACCCAAAACGTTCGAACCGCCGATCTCGGGCTGGTTCTTCCAGATCACACCAATCGGTGCACCTAAGTTCGTGACGAACGAGATCATGGCATAGAGGAAAAACATCGTAATAATGGCGATGACACTTCCGTTTTGTTTGTTAGTTTGACTCATAGCTTTATTGTTTTTAATAATCAGATTACTTGGTAATCCCCTTCCCCCCTTTCAGGGAAGGGGTTCAGGTTTGGTAAGCGAAAGGTGGGATCAATCCTCGGCAGGAGCATCCTCATCTTTCTTCCGGCGGATTGCACGCTTACGCTTCGGCTTCTCGTCGGTAAGAGGTTTGTCAAGTTTTACGCCAGCCAGCTCGGGATCGATCATGATACGACCACAATATTCGCACACGATGATCTTCTTATGCATCTTGATATCCAGCTGTCGCTGAGGGGGTATCTTGTTAAAGCAGCCACCGCAGGCATCGCGCTGCACATATACGATACCCAAGCCGTTGCGGGCATTCTTACGGATTCGTTTGTAGCTGGTAAGCAAGCGCTCCTCGATCTTTAGCTCAAGTTCTTTTGCCTTCTCCTTCAGTTTCTCCTCCTCGGCACGAGTTTCGTCCATGATCTCGTCGAGTTCGCTTTTCTTCTCTTCGAGCGCAATCTGGCGGTCTTTGACCAGCTCCTCAGCTTGCTCCAAGTCATGCGAACGCTCCTCCACCTTCACGTTAGCCTCGCGGATCTTCTTGTTGCAGAGTTCGATTTCCAGTTCCTGAAACTCGATTTCCTTGCTCAGCGTGTCGTACTCACGGTTATTCTTCACGTCGTTCAGCTGACTCTTATACCGTTCCACGCTGTTCTTAGCATCCTCGATCTCACCACGTTTCTGAGTAATAGCCTGTTGGAAGTCGGCGATATCCCCCCTGATCTTATCCATACGGGTATTCAGTCCGGCGATCTCGTCCTCAAGGTCTTGCACTTCAAGGGGAAGTTCTCCTCTCAATGCTTTCTTTTCATCAATTGCCGATAGAGTTGTCTGCAATTGGTAAAGGGTCTTCAGTTTCTCTTCCACTGACAAGTCTGTTGGATCTTTCTTTGCCATAAATCGGAGCCCCCCTCTTATCCCCCCAATAGGGGGAGGCCGCAAACAGGGGCACGGGCCATTGTTGTTATACGTTATTTCTTTATTTTGTGGAGTGTGGAGTGAGGAGCGAGGAGTGAGAATAGTACTATAGTACAGTTTTCATATTCAAACCACTTGTTCTTAATTCATTTCTCACTCCTCATTCCACACTCCTCACTCCACAATTACACATACACAATCGGATTCGTATTCACCTCCGTGAGGTAACAGTTCACACCCGGGCACTCCCTTTCAATGATCTCTTTAAAGAGTTCGTTAGTGTATTGTTCGCTCTGGTAATGTCCGATGACGGCGATCTGAATTTCCTGCTCATGACCGAAGTAGTCGTGGTAGTGCATCTCCCCAGTGACAAAGGCATCGGCTCCGGCAGCAATGGCATCATTCAGGAGGAACGCACCGGCTCCCCCACAGATAGCCACCCGTTTGACGGGTCGTTGCAGCAATTGGTTTGCCAGGATGCAATCCACACCGAAGCGTTGTTTCACCATCGTAAGGAAGCTACTGGCAGTCATCGGCTCCTTCAGTTCACCGATCACGCCGCTGCCGCCTTGCACATCACCTACGATCTTCTCAGGACCGAAGAACCTTGGTTCCTGCAGCCCCATCTTCTCGGCAATCTTGTAGTTCACCCCCCCGAGGGCATTGTCCATGTTGGTGTGCATCGACACCACAGTAATATCGTTCTTGATGGCCTTCACCACCACTCGCTGCACATCACCCTTTCCCGTTATTTTCTTCAGGGCATGAAACAGCAGGGGATGATGACTCACGATTAAGTTACATCCTAATGAGATTGCTTCATCCACCACTGCCTCGGTGACGTCAAGACACAACAATGCCCCTGACACTTCCTGCATCTCTGTCAGTCCAACTTGCAGGCCGGCATTATCAAATCCTTCCTGCAAGGGCAGAGGCGCGAAACGTTCAAGGGCATTCACCACTTCTTTAATACTCACGCTTTTCAGCTTTTATAATGTTTTGCAAAGATACGAATTATTTCTGAACCACACTGACTTACGTCCACGATTTTTAATTTTGTTAACATTCCCCTGCCTTTCACCTCCGATCAATCATCTCTTTAAAAGTATCCTCTGTTGGCCTCTATCTTCGTCTCGATATCATCTTGTAGCTTAGGGAAGAAATCGATGCCCGTAAGTCTTTCTATCTCATCTACATTGGTGGCATTCTTAAACAGACTACGACTGTTACGGCTGCTGTTCTCATACACAAAGCCAATGGCCTTGGGAGTATCCTTCATACAAAGGATCACTTTGAAGAACCGTTCTGGCACCACCACTTTCCGCCTACCGATGGTACGGTGTGTCCCTTGATCGAGTACTGGTCCGCAGACAATATAGAGATCCCCGTACTTGTTTGCCCATCGGCGACAGGCTTGTTCAAGGTCATTCCATGCCCCCTCGTTAAAGGCATGCACCTGTGGACACACATTGGTGAACAGGAAAGTTTCACTCATCGCCCTGCGATCCCATTTGTTGTCACCAGCCGGACACATGTGACCGCGGTCAAAGCCCGAATTAAAATAATCGTCATCAGTAACACGAGGTATGGGGGCCTCACTATCTTCGCGGAACACCTCACTATGGCGCTCCACATTCCCCTTGGTATGCGCAGCGGTAAGGTGCCATGCCACCCAGTTAGGAATCTTCGTCTGGGGGTTATAGCTCACGGTATAGGCTGTTTTCTTCAGGATCACCTCCTGCGTGCCTTTCATTGCAGCAGGTTGCTCCATGGGAGCAGACGATTTCTTCGTCACCTTCTTCTTGGCCTTGGCCATGTCTATCGCATCACTGTTCGCAGAATAGAAGCCTTCAGCCTGCTCAGCAGCAGTTCCCTGCTGTGCCCCCCTATTGTCCTTGCATGCCACCAGCATCACCGTGAGGCATACCACACTCCATAAAAAACAAATCTTCTTCATATCGGGTGCGAAGTTACTATTTTCTTATGAAAGGACAAAGAAATCGGGCAGTTTTTCCGCCCGATATCTCACTTTATAACATATATTTATTCAAGTTTGCCTGTTTGTCAGTCTTCACCTTCAAGTGCCTCGAATGAAGCAAGCGTAGTCTGAAAAACATTGTCCTTTCAATCTGTACTTCCACGACATGAACGCCAACGTCAGAATTCAATTCTATAGGCGATGTTGGGAAAAGTAAGGGAGGTGAACTTATCTACAATTTGGTGAGTGCGAAGATCGAAGGTCTGTCCTTGGAAAGTTCGCATCTGAAGATAGTCGAGAATGAAATGGTGGGCCGTGTGACGCTTATTGATGGTATATTTCACTGAGAAGGCATACCCCACATTCATGCCTTTCTGCTTACTGAAAGGATGAGGGCTCTCATACTCGGGGATCGACTTATCAGGACGTTGCATCACCTCCTCGAAGGAAATACTCTCTGGTATCGGGGTATAACGGTCTCCTCCCATCATGGTAAGACGGCCATTCAGGCCAAACAAGTTTTTGCGGGCACGTCCCACCATCCATTCCTTTCCTCCCAGGATATTGGTGATATAACCACGATCATGCCTTGTGTGATGCCATAATCCCTGTGCATCACGGTATTCCGACTTAAATAGCGTAGCGGTGAACATACCGTAGAAGCCATCCTTTAGATAATGTTCCAGTGTGAGATCGAGTCCATAGTTGCTACCGGCACCCTCATTCACCAGGGCACGATCCTGGAAGAAATTGCGGTGGTTCATGATGGAATATGTCGTTCCTTTCTCTACGGGTACGTCAAAGAGCCATTGCCAATAGGGCTCAATTTTCAGCATCGCATTCTCTCCAAAACGCTGGGAGAAAGAGACAGAAAGGTGATGAGAACGGGTAAGTCCCAGATCTTCATTGACTCTTGATCGACGAGCCTTGTCGGCACCATCGTCATCAAGCGTTACGAAGTAAGTATCAGTGGCTTCCCTTCGGCTATTCAGGGCATAAGCCAGAGAAAAAGTGCTCGAAGATGAGGTCTTGTATTGAAGACTGGCACGGGGTTCCACCAGCCATTGGTTGTTCAGGTTGAACCACATCACGTTGACACCGGCCACGGCGGAGAGGCGGCGACTTAGCGTCAGCTTATGACTGCTGTAAAGCCGTGTCAGTCCTGTGTTCCCCTCCGACTCATAGATGCGTTTCAACGGTCCGCCCACCACATCAATATAGTCAAGCCATGTATGGAAATTCAGGTGTTGGTGCACCACACCGTTCAACATTGTGTAACGCGGCGAACACTTGTGCTGGTGTTGCACGCTGACTATCAAGTTCCATTGTGCATTCCGTCCCGCCATATCAGGCATCTGGTGCATCTGCTCATCATAATCGTTCACGCCCAACTTTCTGTAGTCACCCGTGAAAGCCACACTGGAATGAAGAGTTCCAGCCGACTTGAAACGATAGGTATGAGTGAGTCCAAAGGCACCGTTGCGCTGCCGTGACCAGGAGTCGTTTGAATCCCACAGTGTCTCCCACTCCGACACATCCGGCACTTTGTTCTCATAGTTGTCAATCAGACCCGTAAACCAAACGGCGAACGTACCAGCATTTGCTGTGGGCATGTTCAGTTTGAAGCTCAAGTCTTGATAGTCAAGAGTTTCGTTCTCCATATTGATTGCATGCAGTTTCTTGGCAATCTCAAGGAAGCTGTATCGGTAATTCACCAGATAGGAAGCTTTCGACCCTTTAGCCAGCGGACCTTCAGAGGCAAAATCCACCCCAAGTGTTCCCACCTGCACGGCATGCTCATATTTTGTATTATTTCCCACACGCATCTTCATATCAAAAGCACCGGAAAGGGCATTGCCAAACTCCGCAGGCATCGCTCCTGTGAGGAAATCGCTGTTGGCCAATACAGTACCGTTGAGGGAAGTAAAGATTCCGCCCCCCGCCTCGGTAATCTCCGCAAAGTGATTGGGGTTGTTTACTTCTACCCCTTCCACACGCCATTGGAGCATCTGGGGCGAATTGCCATGAATACTGATGCCATTGGTGGCACCCCCTGTGGCCACACCGGCAAACATCGAAGCCGTACGGGCGGGATCGGCCATGCCGCCAGCATAACGTGTCGCCTCTTCCACACTGAACATGCGAGCTCCCACCTGTGCCATCTCGTTCAGCGGCATCTGCTTGTTCACACGGGGTTTGACAATTACCTCTCCTAATTCGGAAACATCCTCCCGCATCTGCAGGTTCAACACCAGTTCCTTTCCTGAAGACAGCAGCTGTTCCTTCAGCAGTACTGGCTCATAACCGATATAGGTAGCCCTTACAGAGTGTCTTCCAACAGGCACATGAGTAATGATAAAGAATCCGTCGGCATCCGACACGGTGCCCATCGTTTTCCCATTCTCTACCGTGATGGTCACTCCCGCCATCGGTTCCCCCGATGCTATGTCGCATACCTGTCCACGAATGGTCTGTGTGGTCAGGTGATCCTGTGCCACAGTCATCACTTGGATCAGCAGCATCATGACTGATCCTAAAAACAATCTTTTCATCTCTCTCTTCGTTTGTATAATTCTTTTCATCATTCTGTTTGACGGTATAAAGGCAGAGATAGTTGCAGGGGTGTTCAGAAAAAAGAAATTTCCGGCTAAACGTTTGGCTGTATTAGGAAATTACTGTAATTTTGCATCAAACATTCAGTTTATGCGAAAGAAGATGTGTTTATAACAATACTGACCCCACCCCAGCCTCCTCCCTTGTAGGGGTGGGGTCAGTAACTTTAGTTATATAGAAGCAAACGATCAAATGATGGAGCAAGAAAAGAACAGGAACACTTCCCGACTCAGGTTTCCTGCGGAATGGGAACGGCAATGGGGTGTACAGCTGACATGGCCTCATGAGGATACCGACTGGGAACCGTATTTGAAAGAGATTACGGCAACCTATATCGAAATGGCCAAGGCCATTACACGCTACGAGATGTTGCTCGTGGTTGCTCCAGACATAGAATCTGTTCGCCAACAACTCTCCGATGCTGCCGTCGATATTCAAAAGGTGGTGTTCCACCCTTGTCCCACCGACGATACATGGGCACGTGATCATGGATTTATTACGTTGAAAAGGAAAGAGGAGAGAGAAGAGAGGAGAGAGAAAAGAGGAGAGAGAAGAGAGGCTACCTTTGAGGAAGAAGGAGGAGTAAGACTTCTCGATTTTCAGTTCAACGGATGGGGAGACAAATTCGAGGCAAAGAAAGACAATGCCATCAACCACCGTCTGTTCCCAACATTATCCTCACTCCTCACTTCACACACCTCGCTCCCCAGATACGAGGATCATCTTGATTTCGTCTTAGAGGGCGGCAGCATAGAGAGTGACGGAAGGGGCACCCTCTTCACCACCTCGGGCTGTCTGCTGGCTCCCCATCGCAACCAACCATTGACAAAAGCTGAGATAGAAGGAGAGCTGAAGAGCAGACTCCACGTAGAACGAGTCATCTGGATCGATTACGGACACATTGAAGGAGACGATACCGACGGGCACATCGACACGTTGGTACGCATCGCTCCCAACGACACCTTATTATATATAGGCTGTGACGACCCATCAGATCCACACTATGAAGATCTGAAAAAGATGGAGCATCAACTCATGACGTTCCGCACACAAGAGGGAAAGTCATACAGGTTGCTGAAACTGCCCATGCCCGACCCGATATATGAAATTAGAGGAGAGAGGAGAGAGGAGAGAGGAGAGATAAAGGGAAATGAGGAGAGAGGAGAGAGAAGAGAGGAGAGAGGAGAGAGATTACCAGCTACGTATGCCAACTTCCTCGTCATCAATGGGGCTGTATTAGTTCCCACTTACGGACAGCCCGATAAGGACGAGGAGGCTATCCGTCTTATCCAGGAAGCCTTTCCCGACCGACAGATGATACCCATCGACAGTAGGGTCATCATTCGTCAGCATGGTTCCATCCATTGTTGCACAATGCAGTTCCCAGAGGGATGAAAGAAGGGAGAGGAGAGAAAGCAATTCGTCTAATTCGTAGAGTAAAAGATATAATATGCGCGAACTGAAGATAGGATTCCTGCAACAGCATAACGTTGCAGACAAAATGGTAAACATGAAACGGTTGGCAGAGGGTATTACCGATCTGTCCAAACGTGGAGCAGAACTGATCGTATTGCAGGAGCTGCACAACGGACTGTATTTCTGTCAGGTGGAAGACGTGAACAACTTCGACCAGGCAGAGACGATACCTGGTCCTTCCACCGCTTTCTATGGAGAGTTAGCCAAGCAGCTTGGGGTGGTTATTGTCACCTCGCTGTTTGAGAAGCGTGCCCCCGGACTCTATCATAACACCGCCGTGGTTTTTGAGAAAGACGGAACGATCGCCGGCACTTATCGGAAGATGCACATCCCCGATGACCCCGCCTACTACGAGAAGTTTTATTTTACTCCCGGTGACTTAGGCTTCCATCCCATCGATACCTCCGTAGGACGGTTAGGCGTACTCGTCTGCTGGGATCAGTGGTATCCCGAGGCAGCCCGTCTGATGGCCCTGCAAGGTGCCGACCTCCTGATTTATCCTACCGCCATCGGCTATGAGAGCAGTGACACCGTTGACGAACAAGAACGGCAACGCATGGCTTGGCAGACCATCCAGCGTGGGCATGCTGTTGCCAACGGACTACCTGTTGTCACGGTGAACCGTGTAGGTTATGAGGCAGACCCCAGTGGTCAGACCAACGGCATCACATTTTGGGGCACCTCCTTCGTAGCAGGTCCACAAGGAGAGCTACTCTATGAAGCCTCTACTGACGACGAAGAGAGTATTATCGTGAACATCGACATGGAACGTTCCGAGCAGGTGCGTCGCTGGTGGCCTTTCCTCCGCGACCGTCGGATCGATCAATATGGAAATTTAGTGCGGCGGTTTATTGATGATGTGACCACAAAGGTGACCACACAGAGCAATACCACGATGACGAAGAACGAGCGATAGCCCACCCTCATCTGGAGAGTGCCGGCAATCATCGTGGGCAGCATAAACGACAAAGCCATCAGGGCTTTCACCAAGGAACGTGTGATTTGCGGATTGTCCTTATGGGATGATCCGCTACTGTTTTCCGTGATACCGTTCACGAAGTGCAGATACAGCGTAAATCCAAAGCCATAGCCCATCTGCTCAATCAGTACACACAGACTCACCAGCAGCAGACTGTCAGGGAGGGCATAGCTTAGATACACATACACCATATCCGGTAAGGTCATGGCACAAGCAGTCCACCACAACGGACTGGTGTTCTGGCGGTCGCGGAAAGGAGAATGCCGGAGCATGCTCCGTATCATCTTCGTTCCCAACACACTGCCCACCGACAATGCCAGGATTCCCACCGTTCCCATCACCAAGCCATATTCTTGGGGGGACAATCCCAATCCCCCGTTGCGCGAAGAGTCGATGAGGAACAAGATCGACACCTTATTTAACAGCGCCTCGGGCAATCGGAAAAGCAGAAGGAGCAGTAAGATAAGACCGACATTCGGCTGTCGGGAGAAGGATTGTATGTGCTCTCTCACCATCCCCCATACGGAAGAGGAGGGAACAGGGCGTGAGTCACCCTCTTCTCCTCGCGGGAGCGCATAGAGGTGATACAAGAAGAAAGCCAGGAACAGTCCGGCCACCACATAGAACACCAAGCTCCACGAGTAACGGATAAAGTTCCGGTACAGCACCTGTATATTCCCCGCCAACATCACCAAGACACCCTGTCCTACGAGCACTGCCGCTTTCTGCGACAGATTCCTCACGAGAGCATAAAGGGGAACGGAATTTCCTGAGGAACAATCACGGTAGAGAGAGTCGGAAGCCTCATTATGCGTGGCACTGGCAAAGGCCAGCAGCCAGAACAGGCACAACGATCCCTGCAGCCACAGCTGTGCCTGGATGGTAAATGCCACACCGCCGATTCCTGCCCCTAACAGCACCTGTGTGAGCAGGATCCACCATCTCCGGTTCTGCAAGCGGTCAACGAAAGGTTTCCAGAACGGTTTGATCACCCACGGCAAGTAGAGCCATGCCACATAGAAGGTAATCTCACCATTAGTCAATCCCAACTGTTTGTAGAGGATCACCGACAGTGTCATCACCACCACCTGCGACAGTCCCTTTGTAAAATACAAAGAGGGCAGCCAGCGCAGACTCAGCTGAGAGCAGGGAGCTGAGAGCTGAGAGGTATGATGATCCGTTTTGTCTTTCTTCAACTTTTCAAGATTTAACTTCGTTGACTTTTGTCACGACTCGGCCAAAGTGATGCAAGCATCTTTGGCACGCGCTGTTCCAAACGTTCAATTCTTCAATTTTTCTTCTTTCCAAATTCCGGGTCGATCTTAATAAACAGACATACGAGGAAGGTGGCCAGACAGCAGATGATTGTCCAGACAAAGAAATGACGATAGCCCAGTGTCTCTTGTAACCAACCCGCAGCCATGCCTGGCAACATCATTCCCAAGGCCATGAAACCCGTACAGATGGCATAGTGTGACGTTTTATGCTCTCCCTCGGAGAAGTAAATCAGATAGAGCATATAAGCGGTGAAGCCGAAGCCGTATCCGAACTGTTCGATAAACACGCACACGTTCACTGTCAACAAGCTATCGGGTAGCACATAGCTCAGATAGACATACACCAAGTCGGGCAGGGTGATGGCACACACCATCGGCCACAACCATTTCTTCAAGCCACCCCGGGATGCCGCAATACCGCCCAGGATTCCACCGATGGTGAGTCCGATGATTCCCACCGTACCGTATGCCAGGCCCACCTGTTCAGTCGTAAGCCCCAGTCCGCCCTTCTCCATCGGGTCGAGCATAAACGGACTGATCAGTTTCACCAGCTGTGCTTCTGGCAGGCGGTAGAGCAGCATGAACAGTACTGCTATACCCGCATGTTCTTTCTTGAAGAACGACTTAAACGTCTCAAGGAACTCACTCATGATATTCTTTGCCGTCACGTTCTCCACAGCGTGATCACTGGCAGGCCGCGGCAGTATCCATCCATGATAGACAGCCATGATGAAGAAGAAGGCCGACAGGATGCCGAACACCACCGTCCACGACAGCGGCACATTCCCCGTTGAATCCTCGATATGCCCTGCCACAATCACCAGCAGTCCCTGTCCTGCCAATGTGGCAATACGGTAGAACGTGCTGCGGATGCCCACAAAAAGGGATTGTTGATGATCATCGAGGCCATGCATATAGAAGCCATCGGCTGCAATGTCGTGTGTAGCCGAGGTGAAAGCCACCAACCAGAAGGCTGCCAGTGTGAGCTGGAAGAAGAATGAGGTGGGCAGGGCGAAGGCGATACAGGCAAAGGCGATGGCTATCAGCATCTGCATCGTCACCGTCCACCACCGTTTCGTCTTGATCAGATCCACAAACGGACTCCAGAACGGTTTGATCACCCACGGCAGGTAGAGCCAACCGGTATAAAGGGCGATATCCGTATTGGAGATCTCCAGTTTTTTATACATGATCACAGAAATGGTCATCACGGCCACGTATGGCAACGCTTCGGCAAAATACAATGTGGGTATCCACGCCCAGGGGTTACGTTTGTTCTTTTCCATCTTATGAGTAGATTTTTTTAATTTCAGCACCTTGGTAGTAATGCAGGAGGATCTCATCATACGGGTATCCCTGCTCTCCCATCACGGCAGCACCGATCTGGCACAAGCCTACGCCATGTCCCCATCCGGCACCTTTCAGTACGAACTTCTGCGGTATGCCGAGGATGAAATCCTTCGACTCCACCTCGAAGGCACTGCTGTAGAGATGCGTCTCGCTCAGCGCACGGCGGATCTCGAGTTCCTTGCCGATGGTGAACTGTCGTTCCGTTCCCACGATCTTCAGTTTCCAGATCCGTCCGCTCTTACCACGTTCCAGTGGTTCCAAGGAGACAATCTTCCCGAACTTCATCTTCAGTTTGCGTTCGATCAGCTCGCATAGCTCCTCCTGCGTATATTCCACCTGCCAACGGTAGAAGTCGGACGTCTCCTGATCATAGTCGTTCAGCACCTGACTCAGGATATGTTTATCGTGCGTATGACAGAACGGATCACCGTCGGGTGTCGCTGCATCCCTCACCGAGACAAGATAAGGCTTCGGCGTATCCTCCCAGCAGTACTGGAACTCCTCGGTCACCCCACCGCAGCACTTGCTGAAGCGGGCGTCGCATATCTCTCCGTCATAGACAAGGATCCTGCCACGGGTAGCCTTCACCGCTTCCACCACATGCATGTTACTGGCCTTGGTGATGCCCTGATAGCGCTGACAGTGGTCATCGGCGCAGACATCAAAGATCGTATGGTCGTCACGGTCGTACCAACGGATCAGCTCGTCTTCTTTCTTGATAAACGAGAAGAAGCCATTGCCACCCGCCGACTGATGTCTCCTTTTCTCCATCTGTGCCAGCAGCCAACTGCGTGAAATCACCGCATGAGCCTTGAGGAACTCTATCGATGACGTAGCACTCATCTCACTGGATATCACACTGGTGAGATAGTTCTCCACCGGCAGTTCGTTGATGGCACAGATCTTCCCCTCCTCCACCACTAAGCGGAGCATGCCCTGGAAGGTCTGAGTCTCTTTCCGTTCCCAATGGAAATTCACACCGATGGTCACGTCTTTGATGGAGAACGAAGCATCTTTCGACTGCGGGATAAACTTCAGTTCACGGTATGGGTTACCGTTCCAAAGGATAGCACCCTCAGAGAACACGACCATCTGTTCCCCTTCGATCTGCTCCCCCTTGGCTGTATATACCTTATTCAACGAGAAGAGGATGCGTTCGGCACTCACGATCCCCACCTGAACGGTAGGCTCCGTCTTCCATGATGTACTGAGCACCGTCTCCGCCTCATTGGCGTTTCCCTGCTGTCGGATGGCTGCAATCACCTGCTGCGCCTCCTCTTCCGACAGACTCACCTCCTTCAGTATGGCCACCGCCTGCTCGGGAGTCAGCTTCTCGTAGTCCTCCCGCCTCGGTGTGATCAGCAAGCCCGCCATGTCCAAAGCCCCCGGACTCACCAGTATCTGTCCGTTGCCCTCGGCATAGTAGCAGTCGGGGCGGTGCTTCTTCCGCAGGAATACCACCGACAGGAAATCCTCGCCTTGGCGCCAGCAGACAATATTCATCATCGGCTCACCGCCTTCAAGTCCCTTCTCTCCCTTGGCAAGTGCCTTATAAATTCTACGGAACAACTGCTCGTCCCCTTTCTGTGAACGGCTCTTGATGACCAGCACAGGGGCAGGATAGTCATTGACATACGAGATACTCTCCTCATCATTTAAAGAGAACACGGTTGTCAGGTTCCTGCTCAGTCGCTGCCAACTGCCCTGCAAGGGCAGCATTCCGCTGGTACCAGCCTGAAAATGCAAGTGGTCGGGCGCACTGGCCCCACAGAGCGGACCGTTATAGAACACCATGAGTTCCGGGTATTTCTCCAAGATGCCGTGCATCTCGCCGTACCACTCCTTGATGCGCTGTGGCTGGTGTTTCTTGGAAGGTATGGTAAAATGGGTAGGAAGGATGGGGAAAGGATTCACCAACAGGTGGAACCTACTGTCCACATCCTTTGCCATCTGTTCGGCTGGTCTGTTCTGGTCACAGAGGAAGCAGGGACGTTGTGCCAAGGTCTTGGCATCGATCTTCGCACCCGTCGATACCATTCGGGCAGGATTGAACTGCACCCGCAGTGTCAGGTCGCCGGTGGGTAAGTCACGTGTCTGAACGTTCCGCAGTTCACTATAGTGCTGACGCGCCGTCTCCCATGTCTCTAACTGTCGGTTGAAGAAACGTGTCAGGGCATTGCTCACCCCCATCACACCCTTTCCACTTGACAGCTGTTGGCGCGCCATCACCTCCATGGTGCGCAGCCGGTCTTTATACAGGTTGTTGGCATTGATCTTCTCCACGCTCAGGGCGGCATCACTGTTTCCACCCCATCGGCGACAGAGGTAGAGTTCTGTGAAGATCCTACCGATGCGGTAACGTCGGCTGAATGCCAATCCCAAGGCATAGTCCTCACCGTAGCTGGTATTAGGCAGCTGTACCTGTCGCAGCAGTGGTGTGAAGAAGGCGCGCGGCGCTCCTAACCCGTTGATGCGCAGTGCATTGTTCATACCGTTCTCGTCTGTCCACTCCGCATGACTGATCAGTCCTGGCGGCAGTGTGTTCAGGTTGAAGTCACACATCCTGTAGCTTCCCACGATCATCGCCGCCTTCTGCTGGTAGAAGGCATCCACGATCTGTTGCAACGTGTTGGGAGAAGAATAGAGATCATCGCTGTCTAACTGAACGGCAAAGCGTCCGCAGCGGGCATCATTGACAGCCAGATTCCAGCAGCCGCCGATGCCGAGATCATGTCGTGTAGGCTTCAGGACGATCAGTTGGTCATGGGCTGTTGACTGTTGACAGTCCTGGAGGATCTCTCCTGTCTTGTCGGTGGAATGGTTATCCACCACGATGACATTGAAGGGGAAGTTTGTTTTCTGCTCCAGTACACTCTTCACGGCATCGGCAATGGTCTTCTCGCGGTTGAACACAGGGATGATCACCGAGGCCTCCACCTCGAAGTGCTGCTCGTTGAAGTCGGGCGGCATATATCCCGAAGGATCCACCAAGGCGTGCAGTTCCCTCAGGTGAGCCGTCACCGCCTTCTCCATCTCTATCTGCACCTCACGGTTGGCAGGGTTCACATAGTCGAACTGTTTCTCCCCACTGGCACGGAGATCACTCTCTTCCTCGGTATAGAGGAACTCATTCAAGTGGAACAGCATACCTTTCCTGCTCAGGAACAGACGCAAGTCGTAGAGGGCAGCATACTGATAGGCTGTCTGCTGTCCTACTGTTGACAGGTATTCGTGAAGCAAGTCGGTGCGGATCAGTAATACACTGCCGAAATCAAAGTCATCACGCACACTACCTAACTGGTAGTCGATCACGGGATGCCGCACCGCCTGTCCTTGCTCTATCGAATAGCGGTCGGCATAGACTAAGGCGGCATCGGTCTCCATCGCTGCACGCAGCATTCTTCGCAAAGCGCCGTATCCGATGGTCAGCGGAGATACTTTCAGGTATAACAGCACAAAGTCTGCTGTGGCAAGTTCACCGATCTCCTTGAGAACAGCCGATGACATCAATCGTTCCGTCACCTCGCCTTGAAGCAGGTGTACACGATTCAGCATGCCATTCTCTTTGAGTTGTTCTATCGTAGAAGTTTGGGAACGCTCATCCCCAAACAAAAAAGCATCTATTCTTTCTCTCATTTTAGAATCATTCTATTTTTCGGCAAATGTAACGAAAATCTGCCGATTAGCCAAACAAATCATCATTTTTTTCAAGTCATGCGTTCACTGAACCATGACAAGGATTCCAAAGGTGCATGACTCCACGACCATCATCTTACCATCCATCACATTGGGTCCATAATTGTCATTCGAAGACCGACATGAACATAGATTGCGCACTTTCCATAGGTACCCTACTCTATTCTTCATTTGTTAAAATTCTGAATAATATTGACGAATTAACTTCGTTTAACGCAAAATACGGGCACGGAGAGAATCAACCGCCCTCTCGGTCGAATTTGAGCGATTCTGACGAGGTTTAGTAAGGCGTTGATAATGAATACGTTAGTAAAATTCGGCTTTTTCGACTTGCAAAAACCATGTTTTTAGAGTCCCAAAAACATAGTAATTAGGGGTCAAAAACATAGTAATTAGGGGTCAAAAACACCGTAATTACAACCCGAAAACACCGTTTTTGTGAAGCAAAAGGACTGAAATGGGTTTCTTGGTTCTCACCGAAGGCGATCCATAAAAGCCTCACAAGTTGAAATCATGCTTTTTCGAAGATAAGTCACCTAAGGGTCGTTCGGATCGGTGTTTTCACCCGTTCCGACGGCATCTACAAGTGGATGGTGACGGCGGAACGAGGCGTAGATGACGGCGGAACAGGTGTAAGTAAAGTCTGGAACGACCCTAAACAGAGCCTACGTAAACATTACGTAGACTCTACTTGGGTTCAAAACAGACTCTACTTGCATCTAAGTTAGACTCTACTTTGCCCCCAAACAGACTTTACTTGCACAAAAAGGCACTTGTGGACACATCCGTATTCTCCGAGTATTCTCTTTCTTTCAATTAGCATTCTTTCACAACCATTAAATAATTGCGAATTATCCTGACAATATTTTCACACAGAGTGATTGGAGTCAACGGAGAATCTCAAAGGATGCAGAGCAATATTACTGACCCCACCCCTCGCTACGCTCCACCCCTCCCCTACAATGGGAGGGGAATGCCATGCGGACAGGGAGCCCACCC
>DETG01000038.1:0-6894 GCA_002361535.1 Prevotella sp. UBA3294 | reverse complement strand
CCTCCCAAAGGGAGGGAGTGCCATGCGGATTGGAAGCCCACCCCTGCCCTCCCAAAGGGAGGGAGTGTCATGCGGACAGGAAGCCCACCCCTGCCCTCCCAAAAGGGAGGGAATGCCATGCGGACAGGAGGCCCACCCCTGCCCTCCCAAAGGGAGGGAGTGCCATGCGGACTCATCGTATATGACTTTGAAGCATGTGTACTCAGCGCAGCTGCTCCCCTCCTCTTGGGAGGGGTTGGGGGGTAGGCTCCCACGGCGCAGCTGCTCCCCTCCCATCGTAGGGGAGGGGTAAGGGGTGGGGTCAGTAACTTTTCAATCTCTGTTCTGCCGAATTTTTAATCCAGCGGCGTTAAGTTTAAGAATCTGTGATTCGCTACAAGGGAACTGGCGCAAGGACACCGATACAAGATCACTGGCACAAAAGCACTGGCGTAAGCCGACAAAAAACAAGCTGCCCCTTTGATGGGGCGAGCTTACCTTAGTGAAAGAGCGACGAGTAGGAGCGGTTGAGCCTTCCCATATAGGGGAAGGACGGGTTGGGGTGGATGTTTCTTTTGTCTCTTTTCTTTGCGCCAAAGAAAAGAGTGACAGAGAAGTTTTCTTTGCACCAAAGAAAAGAATGAATAAACAAAGTTTTCTTTTATACCAAAGAAAAGCCATACAACCTCACGATAGCCAATAGTCACAGTAAAAAAAACAACTGAAAGTTTCGCGATCTCATCAAAAAGAACTAATTTTGCAACAAAGAAAAGAAATGATGAGTAGTTCAGAGATATATACAGCCGCCCAGCTGGTCACATACATCCAGCAAGTAGGATTCCTTCCCCTGTTGGAAGGTGAGATTCGTGGCTTTTCCGCAGAGGCCGTTGTGGCAGACGACTGCCGTTATGTGGTGTTCCCCGACGGTGGTTGGGACTGGCCGTTGTGGAAATGGAAAGGTGAGATCATCACCGAGGGCGATTGTGTGTATGGCAAGTTCTTTGCCGGCAAGGCAGGCTTTATCAGTAAGGAGTGGTGGCCCGACTTCTGCAACTACCGTCGGAACAGGAGTGCGGAGCCCGAGAGTGGCAGTATAGAAGAAGCCATTCTCTTCACCTTGCAGGAACGAGGCAGTATGATCACACGCGAGCTGCGTGCCGCCTGCGGGTTCACTGGTCCGAAGATGCGCAGTAAGTTCGACAGCTACATCACCCGTCTGCAGATGGAATGCCGTATCGTGACAGAGGATTTCATCTACCCCCGTGACAAACACAACAGGGAATACGGCTGGGGATGGTCGTTGCTGGCATTACCCGAACAGCTCTTAGGCAGGGAGGCTTGTCAGTGTGCCCGGAGCGCCGAGGAATCGTTCCGGCGGATTAAGTCGCATTTCGAGCAACTGTTACCCGAGGCCACCGACCGTCAGATTGCCCGTTTGTTATAGTTTTTGCATGATTTCTTTCAAATAATTCTTGATTTTGACCATTTCGTAGTACCTTTGCAAGCGGAATGGTACAGTTTCACATCAAACAACGCAGACAGATCTTTGCGCAAATCCTGCTGGCAGTGTTCATCCCGATGCTCATTGCCACTTCATTGCATCGTCATCAGACAGGGGCGATGGAAGAAGGTAGTTGTGTGGAATGTATCCATCATGTTCCTCATGGAGGACATTTCACCTCGCATTCCCTTTCGGTAGATGACTGTCTGCTGTGTCAGTTCAGTACCCTACCTTATTTATTACCAGCATTGCTGGCGTTCACTTTTTATTTCTTTACCCGCAAGGTATCCTGCCACACCGTTCCCAGCAGTGCTGTCGCAAGGCAGACACCTTGCATCATGCTTCGCGCACCGCCTTCTTCTTTTGTGAAATAGACATCAAGAGTTAGACAATTCAACTTTCTGACAGTCCACATGCTCGCATTACGAGGAATGCGGCATGAAAGTTAGACCATTCATCAACAAAAGAAGAAGCAATGAAGATACAATTCATCGCTTTGCTGCTCTGTATGTGCACCTGTGGATGGGCGGATACAGCAGTAGGCAAAGCCTCGTTGTCGGGTAAAGTAACCGATGACATCGACAAGATGCCCCTGATAGGCGTCAGCATTTATTTCCCTGAGCTGAAGGAGGGGACGATCACCAATGAGGACGGAGAGTATGCCATTACCGGGCTCCCCGCTATCAGCACAACCATACAAGTGAGTTATGTAGGACACCAGACGTTGATCCGTACCATTGACCTGCGCACGGTGCACCGGATGGACTTCGTCTTGAAAGAAGCCAATGCCATGATCAATGAAGTGGTGGTAACGGGACTCACGGGAACGGAGCTCCTTAAGAACTCCCCATCCCCTGTTGCCGTTGTCTCTCCCCGTGAACTACAGGCCACACCATCCACCAACATCATTGATGCATTAGCGAAACAGCCTGGCGTGTCACAGATTACCACCGGAAGCGGCATCTCCAAACCCGTCATCCGCGGATTGGGGTACAACCGCATTCTCGTGGTGAACGACGGAATCCGGCAGGAAGGACAGCAATGGGGGGATGAGCATGGCATTGAGATCGATGCCCAGAGCGTGCACTCCGTAGAGATCCTGAAGGGACCGGCCAGTCTGGTCTATGGCTCTGATGCCATGGCGGGAGTGCTGATCTTCCACGATGAGCCTGTCATGCCCAAAGGCACCATGTTTGGAGAAGTCAGCTCTGAATACCAGACAAACAACGGACTGTTCGACTATTCCATCAACCATGCAGGGAATCAGGGCGGACTGGTATGGAACTGGCGATGGAGTGAGAAAATGGCTCACGACTACAAGAACCGATATGACGGATATGTGCCCAACAGCCGTTTCAGGGAAAGGGCACTGACGGGTATGATGGGCATCAACCGTGTCTGGGGATACTCCCATCTCAAACTGTCATATTACCATCTCACACCCGGTATCGTGGAAGGTGAGAGGGATGAGGCTACAGGAGAACTGGTATCAGACAATGACGGGAAGAGCTATGGAAAGATGCTACCCTTCCAGCAAATACACCATTACAAAGCGGTGTGGGACAACTCCGTCCTGCTGGGTAACGGTTCCCTGAAGATACTGGTGGGCTATCAGCAGAACCGACGTGAGGAATATGAAGAGAGCGCCGAGGAGAGTGGACTTGACTTCAAGCTCCACACCCTCAACTACGATCTTCACTATCAGTCAACCGTCTGGGACGGATGGAAGAGTGCTTTCGGTGTCAATGGTATGTACCAACGTTCGGAGAACATGGGAGATGAATTCCTGATTCCTGCTTACAACCTCTTCGACGTGGGTGTCTTTGCCACGACATGCCGTTCTTTCGGTAACTGGCATGTGAGTGCTGGTGTCAGGTATGACAGCCGTCATTTGCACAGTCATCCCTTGACAGAAGACGGAGAGGAACGGTTCACACAATTCTCACGTACCTTTAATGGAATGACGGGAAGCTTAGGGGCTATCTACAACATCAACGACCAGATGAATTTCCGCATCAACCTGTCACGAGGTTTCCGCGCTCCCAACATGAGTGAGCTGGGAAGCAACGGTGAACATGAAGGAACGCTACGCTATGAGCTCGGTAACTCGGGACTCAAGGCAGAGCAGAGCTGGCAGTTGGATGCCGGATTCGACTACTCCTCAGACATCATCTCCACCCAGGTGTCCCTCTTTGCCAACCGCATCAGTCATTACATTTTCCTCCAGCGGAAAGGTAATGAGATCATCGAGGATGTTCCCGTTTACCAATATACCTCTGGTGATGCACGCATCATCGGCGGAGAGGTGATGGCTGACATCCATCCTGTGGAAAGACTTCATTTTGAGAATACCTTCTCTTATGTAAACAGCGTGCAGCTGCACCAGACCGCCGAGAGTAAGTACTTGCCATTCACCCCGGCACCCCACTGGCTATCTACGCTCCGATATGATTTCATCCGAGACGGAAAGGTACTCAACAATACCTATGCGAGTATTGAAATGGATTGTAACCTGAAACAGGATCATGTCTTGGCAGCCTACGATACCGAGACGCCTACCCCATCGTACACCTTATTTAATCTCTTTGCAGGAACAGACCTCCTGTACCACGGACGGAAAGTTGCCTCTTTGTATCTCTTTGCCAACAATATCTTCGACCGTGCTTACCAAAACCATTTGAGCCGTCTGAAGTATGCAGAAGAGAACACGGTGACAGGACGGAAGGGTGTCTATAATATGGGACGGAACATCGGACTGAAGCTGATACTACCTTTCTTTCATTAATGAACAAAAAAAATGGATACGATGCGAAACAACGTATCCATTTTTTTTGTATCTTTGCGGATGTAACTACTAACCCTAAATGATACGCTTATGAAAGTAGGAATTCCAAAAGAGATCAAAGACAATGAGAATCGTGTAGGCATGACCCCCGCCGGCGTAGCTGAACTGGTGAAGCACGGGCATGAAGTCTTCGTACAGCATACGGCTGGCGAAGGCAGTGGATTCCACGATGAACAGTATCAGGCCGTCGGAGCCTCCATCCTGCCTAAGATAGAGGATGTGTATGCCAAGGCCGACATGATTGTCAAGGTGAAGGAGCCCATCGCTCCGGAATATCCTTTAGTTCGAAAAGGACAGGTTTTGTTCACTTACTTCCATTTCGCCTGTGAACGAGAACTCACAGAGGCCATGCTGGCAAGTGGTGCGACCTGTATTGCCTATGAGACGGTGGAGATGAAAGACCGATCCCTCCCCCTGCTGATCCCCATGAGTGAGGTGGCAGGGCGCATGGCTACGCAGAACGGTGCCTACTACCTGCAGAAGACCCAAGGGGGAAAGGGAAAGCTCATGGCTGGCGTCCCCGGTGTCAAGCCCGCCAAAGTGCTTGTCCTTGGCGGTGGTACCGTTGGCGAAGCTGCCGCCCGTATCGCCATCGGTATGGGAGCGGATGTCACCATCACCGATATCTCCCTGCCCCGTCTGAAACGCTTAGCTGCCGATATGCCACAGGTCCATACGCTCTACTCTACAGAACACAATATCCGACAGGAGCTGCCCACCGTTGACATCGTGATCGGTTCTGTGCTGATTCCTGGAGATGCCACCCCTCATCTGATCACAAAGGACATGCTGAAACTGATGGAACCGGGCACGGTACTCGTTGACGTGGCCATCGACCAAGGCGGTTGCTTCGAGACCTCCCACCCCACCAAGCACAGTGATCCCGTTTATATAGTTGACGGTATCGTCCACTATGCCGTGGCCAATATCCCCGGTGCTGTACCAAACACATCCACCATTGCCCTTACCAATGCCACACTACGTTATGTCCTGGCACTGGCTGACAAAGGATGGGAAAAGGCATGTGCCGATGATGAGGCTCTCCGAAAGGGAGTCAATATCGTGGATGGGAAAATCACCTACGAGGCTGTGGCCAAAGTGTTCGGGATGGAGTACTCACCACTGACTTAATACGAGAGCAGGTGTGTTGGCACTGTATGTAACAGCACCAACACACCTGTCAGAAAATCAGGAAGGGATTCAGGAGATGCCTTACTTCCTGATGACTTTCTTACTATTCGTAATCAAAGCACCACGACTTACTTCGTTGGCAGAAATGCCATCGACGTGGTAGGTACGGGCAGAAGCAGGGTGCTCCACGATAACAGCTCTGCGCACTCCAGTACCCTGACTGGTCTTCTCGGCATATTCCGCCTGTGCCTTCTTCATCTGCTCACGGAAAGCCTCACTGCCCTGAAGGGCACAGAAACCGATGCTGGCTCCTATACGACTGGCATCCACATCACTCTGCCAGTGTGCTCCGGCAATGACACGACTCTGACCGTATATATAAGCACGATAGAAGAGGGTATCCGTTTGCTGTGGGGCAATCTGTGACATTAGCAAAGCACACATCTGTCCGCGCATGGTATGTCCTGAGGGATAACTGCCCTCACCGCGCAATTCATCTTCCTCACCCGTGAGCATCGCATCTTCGAAACGCTCAAAGGGGCGCTGACGATGATAGAAGGCCTTCGGTGCCACACGCATCTGATCGGTGGTATAGATGGCCGTGGTGAGCAGTTTGTAGATCTCCGGGGTATCCTCGGCAGTGACCTCCAGACCAAAAGGTATGGCGAACTGATGGAACATGACATCGATAGGATCCCAGACGGCATCACCCTTGGCTATCTCCGCCCTTTCCTGGTCAATGCGCTGCTGTTTTCCCCAGGCATAACGCATCATGTCGTTAGCAAATTCAGGACTGTCAAACGCGGGAGGTGCCGGCAGACACTTGATCAGGTCTGGCAACTCCTCCGTAGTGAGATAAACAGGTTTAGTCTCTTCCTGTGCATAAATGTTCATGGTAGCCATCATGACGGCAACCACCATTAATAGAATCTTTTTCATTGTTTTACTATAATATATATCTGCGTTTATATACTTGAAAGCTCTACTTCGCTGTTTCCTTGGGACTCCGTTTATCGCGCCGATAGCTGCGGTAATCATCCAAAGGTATTTCAACATCCGGTTCCTCCAGCACGCCATTCCGAGGCAGTAGGAATTTCATATACCGAATGTTCAGTCCGCGTTCAATCCACATATTCTCATAATAAGTCTGGATAGAGGAAGCCACCTCATCAGGATTCTCCGATCCATAGAGGTCTTCTGTACGTAAAAGCAAAGGCAATTGATTCTTCTCCACCAGACAAGTGGTATAGGTAAAGAGGAAATTCGAATCCGTCTTCAGATGGATAATCCCTCCGTTGATCAAGAAACGACGATAACGTTCTAAAAAGAAAGAAGAGGTCAGACGTTTGCGCGGATTCTTCATCTGCGGATCGCTGAAAGTAAGCCAGATCTCCTGAACCTCATCCTCGGCGAAGAAGCGGTCGATGATCTCGATGTT
>DETG01000116.1 GCA_002361535.1 Prevotella sp. UBA3294 | reverse complement strand
CGGACGCAACCTGTCGTAGTAGTAGTAAGCGCTTTAGACGGCATCACCGATGAGCTGATAGCAACCTCGCAGATTGCCCTTCAAGGTGACGAACGGTGGAAAGATGAATATGATGCGATGGTCACACGCCATCATCAGATGATCGACACCATTATCACCGACAACAAGAAACGCGTAGATTTATTTAATAAGGTGGATGCCCTCTTCGAACAGTTGAGAAGCATCTACTACGGTGTGTTCCTGATTCACGACCTCAGTGGGAAGACGCTGGATGCCATCGTCTCGTATGGTGAGCGCCTCAGTTCGAACATCGTGGCCTCGCTTGTCAAGAATGGTGTGCGCATGAATGCCCGTGACTTTATCCGCACGGAGAAAAAGAACGGTAAGCACACTCTGGATTCGGACTTGACCATCAGACTCGTGAAGGAAGCGTTCAGTAACGTCACAAACGGTACGGCTGTACCGCAGAAAGCGGTATATGTGGTTCCCGGCTTCATTGCCAGGGACAGAGACACCCACGAGACCACCAATCTGGGACGTGGAGGCTCTGACTACACAGCTGCCATCATCGCAGCGGCCTTGGATGCAGAGATCCTGGAGATCTGGACGGATGTGGATGGTTTCATGACCGCCGACCCGAAGGTGATCAAATCGGCCTATACCATCAACGAACTCTCGTATGTGGAGGCCATGGAGCTTTGTAACTTCGGTGCGAAGGTGATCTACCCACCGACCATCTATCCCGTGTGCGTCAAGAATATCCCGATCAAGGTGAAGAACACCTTCAACCCCGATCACCCGGGAACACTGATCAAAGAGAAGATCGACGACGACAATAAACCCATTAAGGGAATCTCAAGTATCAAAGGCACCACCTTGATTACGGTGACCGGTCTTTCAATGGTGGGAGTGATCGGTGTGAACCGCCGAATCTTCACCACCCTGGCCAACAAAGGCATTTCGGTGTTCATGGTATCTCAGGCATCCTCTGAGAACTCCACTTCTATCGGTGTGCGCGATGAAGATGCTGCCGCTGCCGTGGAGGTACTGAACCATGAGTTTGCCAAGGAGATTGAGACAGGTGCTATGTTCCCCATGCACGCAGAAAGCGGACTGGCCACTATCGCCATTGTGGGAGAGAACATGAAGCACACGCCGGGTATCGCCGGTAAGCTGTTCGGGACATTAGGACGAAGCGGTATCAGTGTGATCGCCTGTGCACAGGGTGCCTCCGAGACAAACATCTCGTTTGTCGTTGACGGACGGTTCCTGCGCAAATCGCTCAACGTACTGCACGACTCATTCTTCCTCTCGGAATATAAGGTGCTTAACCTCTTCATCTGCGGTATCGGCACCGTGGGCGGTATGCTCCTTGAACAGATACGCACCCAACAGCAGATCCTGATGCAGAATAAGCGTCTGAAACTGAACGTGGTGGGTATCTCCGACGTGAATAACTTCGTATTGGACCGTGACGGCATCAACCTCGACAACTACGAGACGATCCTGCGTGCAGGATTTGAGGCCAACACGGAGCACATGCGCGACGAGATCGTGAAGATGAATATCTTCAACTCCGTTTTTGTGGATTGTACCGCCAGCAAACAGATTGCAAGTCTGTACCAGACTTTCTTAGAGCATAATATTTCTGTGGTGGCTGCCAACAAGATTGCAGCCTCCAGCGACTATGACAGTTACGTCAAACTGAAGCAGACAGCCCGTGACCGTGGTGTGTGGTTCCGGTATGAGACCAATGTGGGAGCCGGACTGCCGATTATCAATACGATCAACGACCTGTGTAACTCAGGTGACAAGATTCTGAAAATCGAGGCGATCCTCTCTGGTACCCTCAACTTCATCTTCAATGAAATCGCTGCCGATGTGCCATTCTCTGAGACAGTACGCCGTGCCAAGGAACAGCGCTACTCTGAACCCGACCCACGTATCGACCTCAGTGGTACGGACGTGATCCGCAAGCTGGTGATCCTGACACGCGAAGCTGGATACAAGGTGGAACAGGAAGATGTGGAGAAACATCTCTTTGTACCCGACAGCTATTTCGAGGGTAGTCTGGACGACTTCTGGAAGCGTCTTCCTGAACTGGATGCCGACTTCGAGGCCCGTCGCCAGGTACTGGAGCGTGAGGGCAAACGCTGGCGCTTTGTGGCAACCATGGAGAACGGTAAGACGAACGTTGCCCTGAAGGAAGTGCCGTCGAGCCATCCGTTCTATCCCTTGGAGGGTTCAAACAATATCGTGCTGCTTACTACCGAACGCTATAAGGAGTATCCCATGCTGATTCAGGGCTACGGTGCCGGTGCGGCTGTGACCGCTGCCGGTGTGTTTGCCAACATCATGAGTATTGCGAATATTTAAATCCATCATTATGAAGCACATCATTATTCTTGGTGATGGAATGGCGGATCTTCCTGTCGAGCGTCTCGGCGGGAAGACCCTGTTGCAATATGCACATATCCCCATGATGGATTTTCTGGCACGTGAAGGGCGTTGTGGAAGACTGATCACCGTTCCAGAGGGTTTTCCTCCCGGATCGGAGGTGGCCAACACCGCCATTCTCGGATATGACCTGAATAAAGTATATGAGGGTCGCGGTCCCTTGGAGGCAGCTTCCATCGGATACGAGATGGCCGACGATGACTTTGCCATTCGTTGCAATATCATCACGTTGGATAACGGTAAGATTATCACACATAATGGTGGTAACCTGGAAACACAGGATGCCGATGTACTGATCAGCTATCTGAACGACACACTGGCCAAGCCTATCAACGAGCGGGAGGGTGTTGAACGCGTGAAGTTCATCACCGGTATTCAATACCGTCATCTGTTAGTCATCAAAGGTGGAAACAAACACATCATCTGTGCCCCACCCCATGATCACCCGAATGAAGAATGGCGACCGTTGCTGGTTCAACCAGAACAGAAAAGCGTGGATGATCCATCCCGACTGACACCTCAACAGACTGCTGATCTCATCAATGAACTGATCCTGAAATCCCAGGAACTGCTGGCACAGCATCCCTTTAACATCGAAAGAGCGAAACGTGGGGAACGTCAGGCCAACAGTATCTGGCCGTGGAGCGGTGGCTATCGTCCGTCTATGCAGACACTGATGGAACAATATCCGCAGGTGAAATCAGGATCGGTGATCTCTGCCGTTGATCTGATACGCGGCATCGGCCACTATGCCGGACTGAAGATTGTAGAGGTGGAAGGAGCCACAGGACTGGCCGACACGAACTACGAAGGGAAAGCACAGGCTGCCATCGAAGCCCTCCGCCATGACGATTTCGTGTTCGTCCACGTGGAAGCCAGTGATGAAGCAGGGCACGACGGTGACCTGGAACTGAAGCTGAAAACCATCGAGTATCTCGACCAGCGTCTGATTGTGCCGATCTATCATGAGGTGAGACAATGGGAAGAGCCCGTGTGCATCGCTGTTCTCCCCGACCATCTCACTCCTGTAGAGATGCGCATCCATGTGGGACAGCCCGTACCTTTCCTTATCTGGCATCGCGGGATCCAGCCCGACGAAGTACAGCAGTATGATGAGGTGAGTTGTGTAAGTGGCTCCTATGGTCTTCTCAAGCTGCAAGAGTTTATGCAGACGCTCATGAGCGAGGGATAAGTCTAATTAAAAAAGAATACAAAATGAAATATTATTCTACCAACGGGAAAGCCCCGATGGCCGACCTACAGAAAGCGGTGGTGAAAGGACTGGCAGAAGACCGTGGTCTGTATATGCCAGAAAGAATCAACAAGATGCCCAAGGAATTTTTCGACCATATCCAGGAGATGTCGTTCCGCGACATTGCCTATAATGTGGCCAGTGCCTTCTTTGGCGAGGATGTTGACTTAGATGCCTTGAAAGAGCTGGTATTCGATACCCTGCCCTTTGAATGTCCGGTGGTGAAGATTAAGGAGAATATCTATACCTTGGAGCTGTTCCATGGACCCACCCTTGCCTTTAAGGATGTCGGAGCACGTTTCATGGCTCGCTTGCTGAGATATTTTACAAGTGGCACTGATACCAACAAAACCGGTAAAAGCAACATCAACGTGCTCGTGGCCACCTCCGGTGATACAGGTAGTGCCGTGGCCAACGGATTCCTTGGCGTGGAAGGCATCCATGTGTATGTGCTCTATCCCAAAGGGAAGGTGAGTCCGATTCAGGAGTGTCAGTTTACCACTTTAGGGAAGAACATCACGGCCATCGAGGTGGATGGTGTGTTCGATGACTGTCAGGCACTGGTGAAGAATGCTTTCATGGATGCAGAACTGAATGCCCATATGAAACTCACCTCCGCCAACAGTATCAACGTGGCACGCTTCCTGCCCCAGGCTTTCTACTATTTCAATGCCTACGCACAGATGAAGAAACTCGGTCTGGCCGACAACCTGGTGATGTGCGTGCCCAGCGGTAACTTCGGAAATATCTGCGCCGCCCTCTTCGGACATGAGATGGGACTGCCCATCAAACGTTTCATCGCGGCCAACAATGCCAATGACATCTTCTACCAATATCTGCAGACTGGAAAGTACGAACCGAAGCCATCGAAGCAGACACTGGCCAATGCCATGGACGTGGGTGATCCGAGTAACTTCGCCCGTATCTATGACCTCTACGGAAAGAGTCATGAGCGCATCACATCCGTGATCAGCGGGGCCACCTATAGCGACGACCAGATCCGTGAGACACTGAAACAGTGCTACGACGAGACAGGCTATATCCTCGACCCCCATGGCACCTGCGGCTACCGTGCACTGCAGGAAGGGTTGAAGGCTGGCGAGATCGGTGTGTTCTGCGAGACAGCCCATCCGGCGAAGTTCAAGGATACCGTGGAAGCCATCATCCAGACCGAGGTTCCTATCCCCGACCGTCTGGCAGCCTTTATGAAAGGTGAGAAAAAGAGTGTTCCGATGACAAAGGACTTTGCCGACTTCAAGACATATCTGCTTCAGCAGTAGTCGTGGGCAACTCTATATCCTTAAAGAGAATATCACGCTGCAAACGCAGATAATCCTTTCGATGCCTCACAGCCTCCATCAGCTGTGGGGCATTGATGTGTTTAAGCACAGGTAACAGTTTCCAGTTCCCTTCCGCCTCCAAACGGTCGATCATCATCCCGATACTCAGGTTGGCAGTTGACACAGCCGGTTGGTACATCGACTCGGCACCCTTCTCGTCTTTCGTCACTTCTGTCAGCAGGTTGATGCGTGTCAGTCCTTCCAACAAGTCGTGGGTGATACGGATGGGAATATGGGTAAGGAGTTTCAGTTCCAGTGCCGTGTAAGGCTTCTTCCCCTCCTCAAAACGATGGCAGATCAGTGTCATGAGATATCCGCTGAGCAACAGACGGTAGCGATGACTGAGATCCTCGGTCTTGGCACGGAAGGCAAACTCCTCTAAGTTCTGGTTCGTGTAAGAAAGTTCGGCGCCGAACAGACAGATGGTCCAGGAAATCTGAACCCACAGCATAAACAAGGGTAAGGCGGCGAAAGAACCATAGATAGCATTGTATCCTGTCACCCAGATCTGTGAATGGATATACACTAACTGCAAGCCCTGCATGGCCACACCCGCTAAGATTCCCGGGATGACAGCACTCTTTACCCGTACCTTCGTGTTCGGCATGAAGACATACAGGGCGATGAACACCGCCGACATGATGATATAGGGTAGCAGTCGTAGGACGAAGCGTAAGGTGGGACCGATTATCATATACTCCCCTATCCCATTGGCGAAGGTCGCCATCATGATCGAGATACCCGAGGTGACCACAATGATGATCGGTGCCAAGAGGAACATCGCCATGTAATCTGTGATGGTACGGAAAATACTCCTTGGCGTACTCACCTGCCAGATATCGTTGAATGCCTTCTCGATGTTACTGATCAGCATGATGACCGTCCAGAGCATGAAGAGCAGACCGATTCCCAAGAAGATGCCACTCTTGGTGTGCACAAGGTAGGAGTTCACAAAGCCGATGATCACCTCTGCCGCCTGTGGCTGTGATGACAATGTCTCGCGGAACCATGACTCGATATACTTGTTGTATCCGAAACCTCGGGCGATGGCAAAGACCACCGCCATGATCGGCACGATGGCCAACAAGGTGGAATAGGTCAGCGCGGCGGCAGAATCCATCATCCGCTTGGTGGTGAAATACTCCACCGCGAGCATCACTTTCTTGATGATCTCATACAACAGGTAACGTAGCGGAGAGATATCCTCACGCTGTACCTGCCAGATTCCCACTTTCAGGAACTGATACAGCCTTTGAAACACAATGAACTTTGTACTAAGAATGAAGACTTGTCAATTATGAACTATGAACTATGAATTTTGAACTATGAACTATGAATTTTGAACTATGAACTATGAACTATGAACTATGAACTATGAACTAAAAATCCAGTGCCCCTATAAGCCGGGTTCTGTCCAGACCGAAATCTGTGTCTGTCATTTATCTACGACGCATGTCACCATACGCCTCCAGCATTCTACCCTCCGTCGCATCAGTCACCGTAGCGCTGAACTCGGGCGGGCAACCCTCCGTCAACGGTTTACGCGAACTTGCAGCCCCCAGCTGGCACAGCCCGTTGATCACCCAACGACTGGTGGTCTCTTACACCACCTTCTCACCCTTACCCCTGATGGAATCAGTGCTCTGACCGGAGTCAGAACATGGGCGGTTATTTTCTTCTGCCTACACCTACTGTCACCAATAGCTTCTATTTTCGGAAGTGGGGCGCCCTGTGCTGCCCGGACTTTCCTCTCGTGCCATGAAGGCACCAGCGACAGACCGGGGCACTGGATATCTATTATATTTTATAATCCTGCTTCCAATAACTGGTTGCAGATACTCTTCATGCCACTGATTGACGGATGACCGTTCTGTTTCTCAATATCACGGAGCTCGACGAGCTGTACATGATAATGCTTGCATACCTCACGCATCGACTCATTGATAGGCTCTCTCAACTCCGAGTTCAGGATGAAGACGATCTTTGCCTTGGCATAACGCTTCTGTAGCTTATCTATCAGACAGGCAAGAGCAGGACGGAAATTCTTGCAGTCTTCGTTCGTCCAATCCGAATACTGATACTCACCGATGGGGGAGTTAGCCCACGCATCATTGGTTCCGCCGAAGACAAAGATGATGTCAGGACTGCCCAGACTATCCACACGTGCAATGAAGTTGGTGCGCGATGTATCCATTCTGCCATATCCCGTACCGCAGATGGTTGTACCACCCCATGAATCGTTCTTCTCCAACGTGTAGTCCTTTGCCTTGATGTACAGATCCCACCATGTCTGACTCACCTCCGTCACGTCATTGCGATCGTTAGGATAGAATGTAGCATAATTGGCGGGTATGACTCCAATGAAAGTTGAGTAAGAGTCACCAAGAACCGATACTTTCTTTGTCTGTGCCGACACACTGACCGTCATGGTCACCATCAGCATAAGGAAAAATAGTTTCTTCATCTTATGATTGTCAATAATAGTTATTCGAAAGGAAATGCAAATTAACACAAAATCCCTGAAACAACCAAATAAACACCTTATTTTTCCATCCGTGTTTCTTAAATTTCTTTAATTCATGCATCTCATCCCCTATTCATTTCTGTTTTTTATGTACATTTGGTTGTGATGTTCTTGTACATTTGTTTCCATGAGCGTGAAGCTTTTACAATAAGCGAGAACAAAACTATCAATTATAACTGAACAAGAGAGCTGGCAATCGTTGCATAGCCAGCTCTCCATTTTAGACTATTCTATGGTAATCCACACCCCTTCGCCCTTTTCTTTGGCTTCCACGATTTTATCTTTCAACCGTTTCAGCCAGGTGTTGGAGTTCAACACCATGCCCTCCTTCAGGTTTTGTCCCACAAGGATGCAGCCCAAGGTATCTTTGGCCGTATTACCAGCATGAATGCGTATTCCCTCAAACATCGGCACACCCAACAAAAGCGGCAACCATTTCTGCTTTTTAGGCGAGAAAGTAATCACTACAGCATAGCGCCCTTCGGGTATGGCAAAAGGCTTTAGCCCCTGCGACTTCTTTTTAGAGCGGAGTACGATTTCCTTCGCTAAAGATGTCTTTCTTTCCAATGCAGGCGGTTCCAGCGTATCGCAGAAATACGCCATACTCTCACCCGCCAAATACTCGTCATCTACTTTCTCCTTGATGGAGAGTTTGCCAATGGTATAACCAGGCTTCTTTGCTATTCTTGTCAATATCAGTTCCATATATTATACACCTTAATGTCACAAAGTCAAATGTCACAAAGTCAATTCCACTTATTTACTTCTCATCACTCGCTATTTTTTTCCAATGCGCCTTGTCGGTCTTCTCAATCCATTTGTCGCGATACCAGCGTGAGATGATTTTCCTGAGAGCTGCCTCACTGCAGAAGCCACGCTTCAATGCCCGAAGGTCGCCCATGCTGAAGGTGGGAGGCAATTGGTCATAGACAGAGTGGTTCGACCCATACCGCTGACACTCGCTGCGTGCATCGGTAAACTGACCTTCCAGTGTCTCTCCAAAGGCGGCTATCTGTTGCTGGAGCGTATAGTCGGCCATCATCAGAGCAAAGTCCTGACACGCCTTCGACTCGCGGGTGCAACCACTAAGCAGATGGAACACCACCCCACAACGGAACCCGATGACCGCCGCACGCTTGCGGTAGGTGTCCTTCACGCGGTCGATGTCCTTGGCCGCCTCTACGCGCTTCTCTTCCACCCACGTCTCTATGACCTTACGGAGGCGGGGCGTATCCACAAAGCCGCTATACGAGCGGAGACGTGTCACGGCCTCCTGAATCCTCGCCTCGTCCTCTGCCGAGCGACGTGCGAACTTGGGCATCTTGGCGAACGAAGAGTCAGGCATTTCGGCCACAAGGATTCGCGAGGAAAGACCATTCTCGATATTGTCAGCCTTGAAGCACTTGCGCATGGCTCCGTTGGTGCCCAGCATTGTCCAGTTGTATGCCACCTTCACCACACCCGACTCCGCTTGGTCGGAGTTGTAGTCCTGTCCCCATTCACCACGGTCGAACGAGAGGCGATAGATGTCATACTTCGACGACCACGAGCCGGCTCCGTTGGTCTTGCGAAGCGTGTCAAGCTCCTCGCCAAATGAATAGAGCGTATGCCCATTGGAATTCTTGAAACGCTTCAGGAGCGTGGAGCACGACACCGTGACGGGCACCATACGAATCAGCACTTTCGGGTCGTCGGGAGCCTTCTCGTTGGCCTTGCGACTTTTCTTCCGCTCCTTCCATTCCTCCTCACGCTTGCGAGCCAGTGCGTCTTCTTCATCGAACTGACGCTTCCACACAGCCACCGCATTCTTGCACACGCTCTTACCAGAAGCTTGCTCGCCACGGATAATCGACATCAGCCCAAGCCGTTGGCGCATCCCGTCGCAATACTCCACCTCCACCTGGTCGGCGTAAGCCGCCGCAATGGGCAACACAGAGCAGAGCACGGGCATGTGCATCGATACGGGCACACCTGTCAACGACTCTTTCAAACCCATGGGAAGAAGCCTCCCCAAGCCTTTCCGAAGGAGGGGATGTTCAAATGCAGAACTGTCTTTGTGGCCCTCGGCTTCGCCTGCCTCTTCAAGGCAATCACATTCAGATGCCGACTCTAAACTCTCAATGATAGAAGCCAACATCTTCGACACGCCCTTCGGCTCCTCCTTACAAGCCGAGTCCACGATGCTCTTCAGTTCCCCCTCCGAGAGTCCGAAGCGAGGCATCACCGCCAGCAGCACCTCACGCTTGTTGTCGCAGATGGCACGAAGGTTCACCGCCAATTTATGCAATTTCACGTTGCGCTCACCCTCCTGAGGTTCGCCACCTGTGCGAAGCCACCATTCGCGGATGATGTCCTCATAGGGGATGCCCTTGAAACATTGGCTATTGAACATTGATGATTGAACACTGACTGGCATACTTCGTTCATCGAGATCCGTATTCTGTTGTTCATCATTATTTGAAACTGTCTTTCCTTGTTCATCGGGATTGGTAATCTCTATGCGTTGAGTCGGGGATTTCAAATCCCCTCCATCAGCAGACATTCTTTCCTTGAACAATTCTTCTTCATCCAAATAGAGAATATAGTCCCTCGGTACCACAAACGAGCAACGCGCCAAGTCCTTCACGCAACCGTCATAGTCGGCATCGCCCAACTGCTCAGACATCCACCTCTGAGCTTCCTCCAAGTTCATGCCATCGGGCATTACAAAGAACAACCTGAGACCTTCTGTAGAGGGAGTGACATGTGCCAGCACAATGCCCAGTTCGCCTGCCCTATCGCCTATCATTGACTTGAAATATCCGCGTGGGGCGGGAATATGGTCCACGTCATACATCGACAAGCCGCTCGGCACGGCATCCTCGTTCACCCTGCGCCCCTTGGGGAACATCGCATGGGGCGTGAAAATCGCCAACCGCTTCTTCTGCTCCGCCTTGTACGTCTCAAAGTCCTCGCGGCTCATCTCGCCACGCCTCACCTTCTCCAGCGCGTCCTCAATCTCGGCACACACGCGCGCCGTCTGCTCACTATCAACCACCTGGTTGAAGAGAGCGGGTGTGCACTCGCGCACCCTGCTCCTTACTGATAAAGCTATTCCGAAACTCATAGTACCTGCTTGTTTAAGAGTTAGCATACACGAAATCGCTTGCCTCCTGCGACTCCAAGTCAATCACCTCATACGGCACCACGTGAGTCTCCCTTCGGTCGATCCTCAACGTCAGCGACACTCGGTTCTCCGTCACGCTCGCCCGTCCATGCGCCAGCTTGATATACCTCGTGTCGGGATGTTCACCCAATAAGCGACGATGGGCATTGAAGTTGCCCTCTGTGGGGCTCACCAGTCCTATACTCCCCTGAATGCGGTTGCCACCTGCCAACAGGGCTTTGTAAACACTATCCGAAACCTGTAATTTGATGTTCATAATCTTAAGTTGTTTGCGAGAGAAGTTTCAGAAATCCGATGGCCATCTTCACGTGAAGACTTCATCCGCTTCAACTCAGATTAAAAGAATTATTTGTTACATTGTCAACGCCGTTAGTGGTCTGTTGACAATGCAAAGGTAATAAGTGTTCTTCGTGACCGGATGGCTTTTCAAGTGGCCTGTTCTAACATAATCCGAATTGTTCCGCTTTGTTCTGTTCCGCTCACCGCAAGGCATAAAAAAAGCACCAGAACCATACCGTTCTGATGCTTGCCGTCATCAAGCGTATCGCGCTTTCATTTCTTGTTATAGTACTTTCTGAAAGTGATTTCGTTGAAACCCTCGCCAGTGGGCATTCCCATCCTGACGAGTTCATTGTAGGCTGCCGATGGGTTGGGGGGCAGCAGCACCTTATTCTCCTGCCTCAGCTGCGAGAGGTACTGGCAAATCATCTGTATCCCCTGAAGCTTCACCACGCGCTTCACGGCATCGTGAATACGCCATGCCTCTTCATCGCCAAGCTCAGGGTGGACGAAATGGAACAGTTCCTCGTCCCGTTCGCCCTCGCCCTTCGTCTCTGCCATTGCATTGGCCTCCTCTACCACGTCAGCCTCCTCGGCATCATCCTTCCAGAAGTCGCTCAGCAGCTTCCCCAGATTGTCGCCTCCGATGTGGTCTATATTGATCACCCGCTTATGGTCGTGGTGAATGGCTCCGTCTTCATAATGATATGTGTCACTCATTGCTTAGTCGTTTTAATTGTGGATATTTCTTTTCTATTTCTCCCACCGTCATTTGCTTGCGCTTGTCATCATGTACAGAACCGTTCGCGTAATACGCTCCGATAGTAGGACGCTCGGCCACTTTCATCATAGCATCCGTCAAGTCCTTCTGCTGATAAATGGGCTGCATCAGCTGCTCACGGTACTTCTTCAGTAGCACCGGATAATGCTCATGCCACGCTTCTTGTACACAGATAATGGGATTGGCATTGAGGTCTTTCAGCATATCCCATGCCATACCTGGAGGGTATTTCTCCAACTCTGCATCCACATCCTCGATGGGAATGGCAGATAATATCATCTGCTGCAACACATCCTTAGTCCTTTCAAGTTCGGTATGCAAATGCTTTTCATGCTCTTTCAACTGCCTGATAAGCTCATCTTTCTTCATACTCTCATCTTCCACCTCCCTATAACTCTTGGGGCGATGCTCACGAAGCATGCGCTGGAAACTTTCAGGGAACAGCGTGTCGCACAGTTCATAAAGCAATTCGGACTGTTCGGCCCTGTTCATTTCCTCCTGCATCAGAGAAATGATTCTGTCCATCTCGCGTTGATGTTTCCGGTCAAGGTGCAGTTCGTCCACACAGTCTATGAGCCCGCAATAGAAGATGTGCATGTGGGGCTTGAACGACTGACTTGCTGTCAGCACCGTCTCGGCAACCTTGGAGAATCTTGTCCACTTCACGCCGATAATGTGCCTCGTCATGACCGAATAGTAGTGTTTCAGGAACAGCCAGTGCTGACGTAGCAAATCAAACGACGTGCGCTTCTTCTCCTTCGGCCACTCCTGCTGCATGATCATCGTAAAGCCATGCAGCACACACAGCACCTCATCGGTCTTGTAGTCGTAGCACACCTCCGATTTGAAGAGCATTACCTTGAGCTGTTCTGACAAGCTTTTCCAGTCTTGCTGGCAATCGGACTCCAACAGCACCTCCAGCACATGAAAGAAGCGGTAGATACGCCTTGACTCCTTCTCAAAGCTCTTCAAGTTGTCACCCCAGTTTTCAGCCGCATTTATCAGGTCTTGTTCTGATGCCCAGCTACCAAACTGATCGTCATCTTCTATCACGCGCTGCATCTCACGTACTATGAATTCGAGTTGATTACCTGCGCAGCACAACCTGATGTCGCCGTTCAGATACCAGTTGTAATAGGGCAGCATCATGGTGTGTAGCGTACTACGATAAATGGAGTCTTTTGGCGGATATCCACCGTTAAGAAAGTACTTTTCATAGATTCGTACTTCCTTAACATCATTTCCCATTAAATGTTCCAGGCGGTTCACGACACTATCCTGGATAAATTCTTTGTAATTTGTAATGATCATTTGTTAGTTAGATATATCGACTGCAAAATTACAAAAAATCCCGCTCATTTCAACGACGAACGGAAAAAAAGTTTCTATAAATGATTCAAAATTCTGCTAACGAAAGAACGACAAAAGGATGTTATCAGACTGGAACGAGACTTCGGAGTAAGCATCCGACAGATCGAAATGCTGACAGGAATCAGTATTTCTGTCATCTACAGGAACTAGGACGTAACAAAAGAACCGTCCCTCTGTTTACAGATCGAGAGGTTGACAGGAATCAGTTTTTCTGTCATCTACAGGAACTAGGACGTAACAAAAGAACCGTCCCTCTGTTACCTCCCTCTGTTACTCTTATTTGCTTTCTATATTTAACACACCCTCCAAGCTACTAATAAATTCATTTTCATTAGATAGATTATAGAAGGGTACACCCGTAATAAGATACTTGTCTGTATCTATTGACATGGTACGTCTTTCTTTTCTCATCTTTTCCAGATATTCTTCCTTCCACTTATCCTTTCCCTTCAGGTGATTGCCCTTGGGCTCAATAAAGATTTGGAACATCAAATGTTCCTCTTCCCTTTGTCTGGCAAATAGCAGGAAATCTGGTTCAAAAACACGTCCCTTCGCATCTACTATTTTAACCACTTTCTCATTCCTGATGACGTAGATATCGTCATATTTTTTCTGAAAACTACTGTACCTACGAGCGAACATCTCAATAAACGCCCGTTCCTCACTCGTGCCATAATTGGCATTATAGGCATACCAATGTTCTTCACGAAGCATGTCAATTTGGCCTTCCTCACGAGCTTCATCTTTGGGGAATGTGACAGGTTTAGTTTTGAATACGTCACGAATGGGTTTGCAGAAGAAATCAGAGCCTTCGTATTCAACATTATTCGCCTTGATTTCCTTTTCAATCTGAGAAAGCAGCCCTTGAACACCCAGCAAGTAGTCATAATGGTTCATTGCCTCAAGACGTTCTCGTGTTCCTTTGAATGTAATCTCTAAACCTCCCAAATAGGCATTATCTTCTACAAACTCTTTTGAAGATTTCAGATTGGGACAATAGCGACGGATATTATTAAATCGATAGAACGGATTCGTGGTAAGCGCATAACGGATTATATGATACGGAATAACACTTAGAGGAACGTCCTTTTCAACTATTTTCAATTCCTTTCCATTTTCCTGTTCTCCAAAAACACCAACCACAGAACTTGCCATCGTAGTCAACAGATGCCTATAATTAGTTTTCCTTACTGACAAATCAGCCAAAGACTTTACACTTTGGTAATCCTTAGGCTTCTTTGTGTTAAAGACGACTTTCGCATTTTTATAGAAATCTGTTTCCTTAAACTCCAATTTCAGTTCGAGCGTCTTGGTAACTGA
>DETG01000027.1:21262-37455 GCA_002361535.1 Prevotella sp. UBA3294 | reverse complement strand
ATAATTCTTTTCTTCTCATATCCTTATTTTTGCAAATATATAAATTAAAGGAGAAACATCCAAATTAATCCAGCCAGAAATTAGTTGCCCGAATGACAGAAGGGGCACTACTGCCATGAATATAACTGCTAACCTTCTCATCATATTGTTCTATTTTTGTTAGGATTGGTATTTCAGTGCAAAAATATAAAATATATTGATTCGTTGTTCAAATACCAGCCTTTTTCTGTTCTTTCTGTACTACTGAAGTGCCTCAGGAACAATGGGGTCGGGTATCCTTTCGAGCTCCAAGAAGGTGCGGGAATTAAACTGGGCACTGTAAGTGCTGATGACCAGTTTGTCTTTTGTCAGGCGATACACAGACCTTGAGCCTTCTTCAGACCACAGCATTCCGATTTCGCCAGTCTCATAGACGTACCATAAAGTATCATGTCCCCAGTTGACAATCGTGGTCATATCATCGCTTATACTGAAATACCTTGCTTCTCTACAAATCAATTTGCCTTCTGTCTGATCGAACCGGGCGGTTGGCTCATAAGAAAACCAAACACCTGTTCTTGTCTTTGCACCGTCCTTTACTATGATCCAGTAGCCGGGCAGTAAGGATACGTCAAGGTTCTTCATCCGCTTGTAGTCATCGTCATCATCGCTGCAACTTGTGAAGATGCAGGTCATGAATAGCGCAGCAAATAAAAACAATACCTTTTTCATATTCTTCTTTTTTTGTTTGACTCTTTTTTTGTAAATGCAGAGAAGTTGTAATACTGCATTCTTAACATGTAAAGAATGTTAAAACCCAGAAATTTCTTTCCCTTTTATCTAATTACCATTTTCTCAATTAGTTCCTCCTTATCTACGATGACCTTGACAGCATACAAGCCTTTGGGCCATCCTATGGTTGTCACTGATAACCTCCATGTTGCTGAGGTCGGCAAGGACAATGCCGTTGTCCCACATTATACTTTCGTCATTCACTCTTTGCCTCCAGAGAGCATCGCCGTCGCGGAATTCCTGTTGGCCGCTTTTTACCTGTGCATAGGCTGTACAGTAAAACATGGCAAGCCATGTTATAATGATTGGTTTTATTCTCATAAGTATTTCGTTCGTTATTGTCATAGTATGATAGCTCCGTTGCCTTACATTCCGTACAAGAATCATATAATTTGTATGTCAATCATCTACTTTTTGAGGTATGATGTACTTTTCCCCAACATAACCTCCAGGGAAGTACTTAGATCTACAGCAGAGCCACATGCAATAAGCTATTGTCATGATACGATCCTGTTTATAATTCTTTTTAAACAGATACACTCGTCTCCCTTTATCACGAATAAGATATTTCTTAATGATTGCGTCGCTTCCGTTCCTCAAGTAATAGTCGTACACTTTCTTGTCCAGCCTAAATCTTTCCTCGTAATTCTTAGGTAGGCTCTCTCTATCAAAGTCCTTTTTTGAAAAAAAATACGGCGCGAACTTACCAGTAATGACTGCTTCCTTAAAATCCTTATATGTTCGGAACTTGTACAAGTATTGTGTCTTGTACATAAAATAAAGATTACATTGGTAGATATAATAGTAGTATCCGTCTTGCCCAATTACATAGAATGGTTCTCTTTGATCTTTTTCTGATAGAAAACTTAAGTCTTTATAAGTGAAACTATCCTCATTGAATATAATCTCTTCCACATGAGTCTTAGACATGTGGACAGTATTCCCTGCACATCCAAACAATATGAGTAGGGAGATACAAGAAAGGATTATTTTTTCCATAATTGGGGTTTTGCTAATGGATTTATAACGGTTATATCACTAAAATTCCTTCTGATTGGTTTCTTTTCTGCTTGCTACCGCTGGCACCATAGAGGAACATCAGATGGCCAGTGGAAGCAATGTCTATCTGCGAGGGCAAATTTAAACAATTATATTGGATTGACGAAATATTCTTATTCAAATCTTTCACAAGGTTGCCGTTTTTGTCGTATTCGAACTGGACTGAGGCACTGAAGCCGCTGACGAAATGCATGGTGTTGTCGTGATAGCTGCCGTCTTCACCGTCCGACACGGTAGGAGTAAGAAACGACATGTCTCACTTTACCTCCTGCTTCTATATAAAATAAGGTGTAGGGATCCCTACACCTTATTATAATATATACTGTTAAGCTAACAGACAAGCAAGAATTAGAAGAACAGGTAGCGATTGTCAGTGACATCAGCTTTCAACATCAGCTCCTGCATGAAGTTACCTGCACGCTGCATGATCTTCTGCTGAGCCTGCTGCTCATATTTCTTGGCATCGAACTTGCTACCGGCACGACGGGTCTGGTCAAGAACCTGGAGGAAATAAATACCGGCATTACCCTTGATAGGACGCGGACAGAAAGCACCCTTCTTCGTACCAGCCACTGCACCGCTCAGTGCAGGCTCGCTGGCACCAGTCTCCTGAACAAATACAGGAGCAGAGAAAGTGATCTGGTCAACACGTACCATGTTGCCTGCTTTCTTTCTGGCATCAGCAATACTCTTCACACCCTTCACATCGGCCAGGATCAGCTCAGCCTTCTTGTCTTTCAGTACCTCAGACTTCAGATAAGACTTCAGTTCCTCGTTCTTCTCGTAGTTGAGGTAACCTTTGGGATTGATATTGTTCAGTGCCAATACCAGAAGGTGATCGTTGTTACCGCACTCATAGAGCGGAGAGATATCACCTTGCTTAGCCTCGAAGATCCACTTCAGTGCATCGCGGGTACTGGTGATACCTGCCACATAGTGTTCTGTGTTACGCACACCTTGACGCTCTTGTACCTTATATCCGTACTTAGCTGCATTCTTCTCTAATGCCTCGAAAGTCTGACTCTCACTTACGAACTGAGAGAACTTGTTATAGGCGGTGTTATAGGTATCCTTAGAGAAGTCGATGGTCTTCTTGATCACAGCTGCCACATACTTGGTGTTCATGGCTGTACGGTTGGTCACCTGAAGGATGACATTACCATTGGCCATTGCGATATTGTTCGTGGCATTCAGTGCGGCAGTATTCAACGTATTGATATACTTACGTGTATCCGTATCCATAGAAGGAGCATTCTCGTATTCACGACTTGTCATCCACACCTTCTCGCCTGTCTGACCATATTTCTTGGCAATGGCCTCGAAGTCACCACCAGCCTGCAGCGCGTTATAGATGCTGTCAGCGGTCTTACGTGTTGCTGCCACATCTTCCTTAGCCACCTGGATCACCCGGAACTGGATAGAGTCAGCCAACTGCTGCTTAGAATAGAGCTTCACCACATTCAGGGTGTTGTCATCCTTGTTCTCAACTACAGCGGTGGTTGTACCTACTGCAATGGAGTCAAGCTGGTTAGCGATGTCGCGGGGGAAGGCAGAACGAGTCTGCGGCACACCGAGGTAGCTCACCAGAGATGCACTCTTACGGATAACCTCAGTAGGATCATCAGCGGTAACCAACTGGTCGCGGAACTCCTTCACACTCTTGTCGAGGGCAGCGCGATCGGATGCAGAGGGAAGAACCTGCACATCCACGAACTTGATGTCGCGACTCTCCTCCGACTGAAGGAAGCGAGGCTTCAGTTCCTCATACTTAGCTTTGAGATCGGCATCGCTGACCTCCACTTTGTTGTCGTTGATCTTGCTGTATGGGAACGCAACGAGGTTCACAGAGCTTTCGAGTGTCTCTTCGGTATAAGCCTGTTGAGCTTCCACGGGGTTTGAGAGCAGGCAGGCACCCAGCAAGTTCTGGTACTTCTGTGCCAACAGCTGCTGACGCATATTCTTCTCCATGAAGGTCCAGTAGTTGTAAAGGGTCTTATACTGCTCTGCCAACTGCGGATTGGTTTTCTTAGCATTGTCATACTCTGCCAGGAACTGCTTCAGTGCGTTGGCATCGAAACGACGTGTCTGCTTGTTGACGAAAGGAGTCTGCAACAGCATGGGGTTGGTGCCCTGCTGCAACATGTTCTGCATCTCCTGATCAGTAACGGTGAGACCGAGTTTCTTGGCTTCGTTCTCGATCACGGTGTTCTGTACGAACTGATTCCACACCATGTCCTTGACCTGGTTCAGTTCCTGATCGGTGAGGTTGTCACGGCCTTGACTCATCTTGATGACATCCGTGTATTCGTCCACAAGGTTCTGGAACTCCTGAACGTCGATTTTCTTACCTAACACTTCGCCGACCTGCTGACGCTGCTGGTTCTTGATAGAATCGCATGAGCGGAACAACTCCTCGGCAATGAATGCGAAAAGGGCCAGACCGATCACTGTAACAAGGATCGGGCCCCAGCTTCTGATTTTTCCAATTGCTGCCATTTGTTTATGATTGTTTTTATTGTTATTATTCACTTTTTCCCTCCTTTAGGAGGGGCCATGCGGCGGTTTGCCGCTAACAGCCGACAAAATTACAAATAATTTGTCAATTATCCGCAAGAATCTTGCAAAAAGTTACTTTATTCAGTCACTTTCAACTTCACCAACTCTATTTTCGTCATGGTATTCTTGATGATGCGGAACTCAAAACGTCCGATTCTCACCACCTCGTTGAGCTTGGGAAAACTCTGGTACTCATGGAGGATCAAGCCACCAACGGTCATATACTCCTCACTCTCCGGCAGTTCCAAGTCAAACATCTCGTTCACCTTGTCAATCTCCAATCGTGCCGACAGGACATATTCATGATCACCGATCCTCTTCGCAGTATAGTTGGAGTTATCATGTTCATCCTCGATATCACCAAAGATCTCCTCCACAATATCTTCCAAGGAGACGATACCGCTGGTACCGCCGAATTCATCGATGACGACACCAAGAGATTTCTTCTGCTGGAGGAAGGTCTGCATCATCTTTCGGGCCGTCATCGTCTCAGGGACGAACGGCATCTCACGGATTAACGACTGCAGGTTCCATTGCACGGCACCCCCAGCGTCAGTACCTCCCATGATCCTGAACATCTCCGAAGAGTGGACGTAACCTACGATATGATCAATATCTTCATGATAGACAATGACTTTCGATTTCCCGTTCTCCACAAAAGCAGCCATGAGCTCATCCACGGAACAGTTGTCTTCTACAGCACAAATCTCCGTTCGCGGCACCATACAGTCACGAACCTTTGTATCGGCAAAATCGAGGGCATTCTGGAATATCTTCACCTCATCCTCTATCTCTTCATCATCGCGGGCATTATCAATCGACGACTGAACCAGATAGTCGAGATCCACCTTCGTGAAGCCTTCATCCTGCCCTTCTTTCTCGACCTTTACCCCCATGAGGCGCAAAAACGCTTTTGAGATGAACGTGCTGAAACGTGATACAGGCCAAAGGAGAACATAACAGACAAAGGCAGGAAAAGCAAAGATGGTGAGGAGCCTGTTGGGGTTACTCTTGAAAAGTGTCTTAGGAAGGAACTCACCTGTGAACAACACGATCAGTGTGGAGAGGATGGTGTCTGCTGGTACGGTAAAAGCCGCATCATACCCTTGGAAGATGGTATTGTCGAAGAACTTTGCTATCAGGATACCATACACCACCAAAGCGATGTTGTTGCCCACGAGCATCGTACTGACGAAGTTATTCGGATGACGATAGAAAACGCTTAAAGGTCGGGCGGCAAAGCCTGCCTTATCTCGATCCACTTCTGCCTGCATGCGGTTACTCGACACGAAAGCGATTTCCATACCAGAGAAAAAGGCAGAGAAAAGCATCGTGACGAGGATACCTATGACCAACGGTAAATCTACTTCAGACATTTTAGTAATCAGATTTTGCTTTCGGTGTCGTGGGTTGACGCTTCATCGACTTCACGCTGTCGGGAGCACTCAGGATGGTATCGCCTTCATTGGTGCCGAAACCGTCCTTCCCTTTGACAAATGAACCTTTGGAATTGGATATTGTATAATGTGTCAGATCCTGGAAGTTGTCATCACTCAGGAAATAGGTGCCCTGCATCTCCCGCTCAGGTGTGATGATCCGGGAGAACTTGTTGCTATACATCTCGTGGCGCAACTGATCCCAATAGAGCTCTTCACTGGTAAAGATCAGTCCGTCCTTGGTACGAATACGTACCCTGCCTCGCAACTCCCAGAGTTTCTTTTCATAATAGTTGTAAGCAGTATCTGCCTGGATATAAGCCTCCACATGGAACTTCTCGTCAAACTGCTCCAAGAAGATACCCTTGTCAAACGTCCACACCTTGGGGTTTCTCACCTCATTATAATCCCATCGTTCGGTGACGATACGATACTTGATGACACCAGAGTCGCTCATCAGCATGTTCACACCATAGGTGGTCATGATGGAGGCTGAGTCACGTGGATAGATGGGAGGGGCAATATGCTCCTTTCCTTCTTCGCACGACACCAGCATCATCAGCATCAGACAGAACCCCGACAGCCAGCCTAAGAGACATCTCGATTTGTTCATCTTATCCATCAACCAGTCACATTCACCAATGCATGCACACCATTATTGCACCTTCCACTTGGCAAACCAACGCTCGTTGAAGGTGATGCCGATATTGATACGGAATGTATTCTCTGACAGTAAGCCTTTACCGGCAGACTGGTGAGACCACTGACCTGAGATGTTCAGCAAAGAGATATTGGCCAATCCAGAACGGTTATTCCATCCATTGATGATAGGAATACCAAAACCAGCACTGACGGAAATCTCCTTCGGTCCATCCGCTCCATTTATTTTATAATAAGGTGTAGAATAGGAAACACCGGCACGGTAACGGATACGATTGATGAACTTACGATCCGTTACTCCCTTACAGAACTCTCCACCCACAGTCAGCTTATGGCGATCCATGAAATAATCACTGTTCAGCACATAGGAAGGCACATCGTTCACCACGTGATACTCTGGGAACGACACCCCACTCCACTGCTGAAAACTGTAGTCTGCTCCAAGACGTAACTGTCCATGATGATTCACCATGACACCCGCTCCGATCATCATCGGCATCTTCAGTCCTTCATCAACAGTGTAGGATGTAGGATTGATAACTCCTGATGAGGAGTTCTGACTGGTGACGACACAGGTTGGCTCAGCACCAAGAGAGTGAGAGGGACTGAAGGTAGCACCCACGGTTATGGCATCTTTCTTACCTAACGGCAACTCGTACTGTGCGCCGAAGTTCAGTCGTATGGCACTGGCCGATGCGGTATTGACCTTTGTCAGTGTGTTGATTGTCCCATCAAGTTCAAGGGATCCATTCTGAAGAGTATAATAAGCATTCTGAATACTTCGTGTGATATCGCCCCAGACATAACCGACATTCGCACCTAAGGAGAGACCTTTGAACGGTTCCCATCCTGCTCCCAAATACACTTGATGCAGTCCACCTGATCCTGTGTAGAAATTTTGATAGAAGGTGGTACGGGAATCATTGAGTTCCTCGGCGGTAACATATTTATAGCCTACATTCGTCAATGGGACGATACCGAAACTCATTCCTACATGTTTCAGCAGACGGAAGGCAGCGACAGCATATTCGAAATCCGCATTCTTGGCATTCTTCTTCACACCGTTCTCTTTGAAGTTGGTGATCTGACCGCTCATGCCCACATCAAAGATAAAGGCCAAAGAGTCAACACCCGAGTAGCTGGCAGGGTTGATAAAGTTTACCTGTCCGCCATCACGGAATCCCAGTCCTAAACCGCCCATACCCCGGTTAAAACCGCTTGTCTGGTCACTTTGTATGCCCAGACCATACTGCGAATAAGGAGAATTCGTACCGCTTTGGGCACTTACCGTCATGGTCATCGCCATCAAAAGGATGGCACTGCATATCTTTTTCATTCGTCTTTCAAATCGTCTTTGATTCTATTAGCGTGCAAAGATACGTAAAAAAAACGAAACAGCCACACTCTTGCACGGAATATAATTAATATTCACCTATTTTAATAATCAAAGAAACGGGGCAGATGCCATCTGGCCCTGCCCCGTTTCCTTGGTGATATGGTATAAAAAATCCATTCCACAACTTCACCTGATTATTTCTTCAAGGCTTCCCCAATAATATCAGCCATGCGCTGAACACCCCGTTCGTTAGGATGAATGCCATCGGGTTGCACAAGATTGGCGCCATCGGCAAAAAGCGTATGGAGATCGATCACCTGAAGTCCATATTTTTTCGCCACCTCTTGCTGGATAGGAATGATCTCGTTGGTGATGACGGAGTCATTGATATCCCAAGATGACTTAAATGCGGGGATCGGTGTGCACAGAATGATCTGCGGTTTGGTCTGTGCAAGAACAGCCTTCTTCTTCCGCAATTTCTTCTCAGGCTGGTTGAGCGAGGGATTCAAGGATGTAATCATCTGTTCGAGATCGTGTTTGAAAGCCTCCCCATGTTTCCAGTTATGGGGTTTGGAATCGTTTGTTCCTAATTTGATGATGACGATATCCGGCTGGAAAGCCAGTGCATCCTTCCACGCCGTTTCATTCATATATGGGAAGTCACCCTCGTTCAGCATCGTCCGGGCACTCACGCCAAAGTTCTTCACCCAATAACCATTACCAAGCTTTTTCTGTAAGAGGGCGGGATAGCCATGCTGCGTAGCCATGTCGATACCATGACCGTCGGTGATACTATTACCGATACATGCCACACGAATAGCGCCAGGCTGAGGAGTATGGCGATCACGTAGCCAATTGCCTAAATCGGTGAGCAGTTGGTCGTGATACTTGAACCAAGTGCCGAAACCGAAACCATGATCACCTGATGGGTAGATGAACATACTACACTCATTTCCTGCATTGCGCATCGCAGAATAATAAGCAATACCATTCGTCACCGGCGGAACAAGACGGTCATCATTGGCCATGATAATCACAGCAGGCGGCGTGAGATGACGTTTCACAGCGTTCTGTGTAGAGAAATCATGCACCAAAGCAGGATCTTTCTGCCCCTCACCCAAGAAGTTACGGCATGACCATTGATGGGAGACTCGCTCATCCATGGAGATGACAGGATAGAACAAGATGGTGAAATCCGGACGAACCTCGTAGGCAGAATGAGTGGAGATGACAGAAGCTAAATGTCCTCCTGCCGAAAAGCCCATGATGCCCACATCGCGAGGGTTGATACCCCAGATGCTCGCTGAGTCGCGAACGATACGGAAAGCATTCTCCACATCACTGATCGGTAACGTGCGGTCACCATTTGGCAGTCTGTAGTTTACCACGAAATAGGCAATGCCCTGCTTGTTCAACCACTCTGAAGCCAGATAGCCCTCGTGGGTGTTCGACAACACCGAATAGCCACCACCGGGCACACCGACAATCGCCTTACCTGAACTCTGTTCGGGGAGGAAACATACCATCTGGGCCTTCGCATCAGCTGTCAGATTCAATGTGAACTTCCTTGCCGTCTGTGCCTGCATGACCATGGTCAACAGCAACAGACCAAATAACAATAATTTCTTCATCTTGATTGATTAAATGTTGATAAATAAGTTGTGTGAATTTTCTGCAAAGATAATAATTTGTTTTACAACTACCAAAAAAAACAGACGTTATGAGCTGGAATCGAGAAAAAGTTAGTATCTTTGCAAACTAAGAGAAACAAATGATGACTAAAAAAGAAGCCACGATATGAATGAGATACTGCTATTTACAGAAGATGAAAAGTCCGAGTCACTGTCGTTAATGAACGATTTGGTGGGGAAACTCGGTGCCTCACTTCAAGAGTGTGATGAACATCGGATGCGTAAAAACCTCAGCATGTCGATGGAAAGTGACACCCTTCATCGCGATGTGTTCGGTCTGAATCCAATCCTGCAAAGTTTGCGCACTGCCATGATAGCCGTGGACGAGGAAGGACTGAAACGCGACGGGGTGATGGCCATCTTGCTCTACACCATGGTTATCAACGACCAGACTCTCCTTGCACAGATTGAGAAAGAGTACGGACTTCCCGTAGCCACGATTATCCGAGGACTGGTACGTATCCAGGAGTTATATAAAAAGAATCCTGTGATAGAGAGTGAGAACTTCAGGAACCTGCTGTTGTCATTTGCAGAGGATATGCGGGTGATCCTGATCATGATCGCCGACAGGGTGAATCTGATGCGCCAGATCCGCGACAACGAAAACGAAGAGGCCAAACGACAGGTCAGCGAAGAGGCCAGCTACCTGTATGCTCCCCTTGCTCATAAATTAGGACTATATAAACTGAAGAGCGAACTGGAGGATCTCTCCCTGAAATATCTGGAGCACGATGCCTACTACATGATCAAGGAAAAACTCAATGCCACGAAGAAAAGCCGTGATGCCTACATCGAGAAATTCATCAAGCCCATCGATGAGAAGCTACACGAGGCAGGACTACATTTCCACATGAAAGGACGTACAAAAAGCATCCACAGCATCTGGCAGAAAATGAAAAAGCAGAAATGTGGATTTGAGGGAATCTACGACCTGTTCGCTATCCGTATCATCATAGAACCGCAGGAACCGTTTAATGCGCAAACAGAAAAGGCACTCTGCTGGCAGGCCTTTGCGATCATCACCAACATGTATCAAGGGAATCCTAAACGACTGCGTGACTGGCTCACCGTTCCCAAAAGCAACGGTTACGAGAGTTTGCATATCACCGTGCTCGGACCAGAGAATAAATGGGTAGAGGTGCAGATCCGTACTGAGCGCATGGACGAGGTGGCCGAACGAGGCTTGGCTGCCCATTGGCGATATAAGGGCGTGAAAAGCGAGAGTGGCTTGGATGACTGGCTCAACAGCATTCGTGCCGCCTTGGAAAACACCGATGATACCATGCAGATGATCGATGAGTTCAAAATGGATCTGTATGAGGATGAGGTGTTTGTGTTCACACCTAAGGGCGATCTCCTTAAATTCCCCAAGGGTGCCACCGTGCTGGATTTCGCATACCATATTCATTCTCGAGTAGGAAACCAATGCACTGGAGCCCGCATTAATAATAAGGTGGTGACTTTCCGACATCAATTACAGTCTGGTGACCAGGTGGAAGTGATGACATCCAGTAACCAGACGCCCAAACAAGACTGGCTGAATGTTGTAAAGACCTCACGTGCCAAGTCAAAGATCCGACTGGCCCTGAAAGACATACAGGTTCGCCAGGGAGCTATGGCTAAAGAGATGTTGGAGCGAAGGTTGAAGAACAGGAAGATCGACATCGAAGAGAGCACGGTGAATCACCTGATCAAGAAATTGGGAATCAAAGAGACACGCGAGTTTTACAAACAACTGGCAGATGGGACACTCGACATGAACTACGTGATCGAGCGGTATATCGAAGTGCAGCAGCGTGACAACGGGACAACTCCCACACTGCCCACACAGAGTGCGGAGGAATTTGTATATGAGCACCCGGATGAAGAGATGACCTATGGCAGCGATGACGTGATCGTCATCGACAAGAACCTAAAAGGTGTTGACTTCCAACTGGCAAAATGCTGTCACCCCATCTATGGCGACGACGTGTTCGGATTCGTCACGGTGAATGGCGGCATCAAGATACATCGCAAAGACTGCCCCAATGCCCCGGAACTTAGGAAACGCTTCGGGTACCGTATTGTTCGGGCGAAATGGAGTGGAAAGGGAAACGCTCAATATTCCACGACCTTGCGTATCATCGGCAATGATGACATCGGTATCGTGAACAACATCACCAGCATCATCGCCAAAGAAGAAAAAATAATGATGAGGAGTATTAATATCGACAGTCACGATGGACTCTTCAGCGGAAACCTGGTGGTAAATGTGGAAGACACCAGCAAACTGGAGGCACTGGTTAAGAAACTAAGAACAGTGAAAGGCGTAAAACAAGTCTCGAGATTATAAACTGAGCTCTGCCAATCCCTTCTCAGTGCACAAGCCGCGAAGCAAGACATTGACATAGTTTTTGAAGATATCACGCATCGGATACTTTTTATACATCTTCGTCTCCATCATGTGGGTCATCACCGCATCACCCATACTGGAAACGATCTCATAGTTGACGTCTGGACGAAAATAGCCATGCTCAACACCCCTTTCCATGAAATGAATCGAGTTGGCGCGTTGCTCATCATGTTGCTGCTGCAAGAAATCAAGCACACGTACATACTTGTGGATGTCAAGGAAGAACTGAGGGTTGATATGACCTAAGTATTGAAGATTCGAGCGAATGGCCTCCATGACGATCTCCATCTCGTTTTTTGCCTGCTGAGCAAAATGACGCAAGTATTCACTGCGCTCCATATACTGATGGCGCACCCCCTCATAGAGAAGCTGCTCTTTATTCTCATAAAGTTCATATAACGTTCGCTTGGAGATGGATAACTCTTTCGCGATGTCATCCATCTTCACGCACTTGATACCTTTCTGTTCGAACAACAACATGGCCGTAGCCAAAATTTTTCCTTTCAGTTCCTGACGGTAGAGCGTGGAAGAATCATTCCTTTCCATATCTAATGCCTTTGTATAACACTGCAAAGATAAGAATATATTTTCAAAAACTATTCCTTTTGAGAGATTTTTCTGTAAAAAAGCAACTTTTAGACACAAACTGATGGCACATTCAGATATATTTTGTAACTTTGCATGCAATAAAACTTCAGTCAGTAATGTGACTGAAACGACTAATGGATATCACTTGTGAAAAGATTGTAGATCATTATAAAATACATTTATGGTTAAGATTTCTAAAGAAGCTGCCCTCGCCTATCACGAGAATGGCAGACCAGGTAAGATTGAAGTGAAACCCACCAAGGCTTACCGAACACAAACAGATTTGAGTCTGGCCTATTCGCCAGGAGTCGCTTTCCCTTGTCTTGAGATTCAGGAGAACCCCAACGATGCGTATCGATATACCGACAAAGGTAACTTAGTCGCGGTTATCAGTAATGGCACCGCCGTTCTCGGACTGGGCGACATCGGTGCGATGAGTGGTAAGCCGGTGATGGAAGGTAAAGGACTGCTTTTTAAGATATATGGCGGCATCGATGTCTTTGATATCGAAGTAGATGAGAAAGATCCGGTAAAATTCTGCGAAGCTGTTGAGAAGATTGCTCCGACCTTCGGCGGCATCAACCTTGAGGACATCAAAGCGCCGGAATGCTTCTACATTGAAGAGCGACTGAAGAAATCCCTCGACATACCCGTGATGCACGATGACCAACATGGTACGGCCATCATCTCGGCAGCAGGATTGAAGAACGCCTTGGAGGTGAACGGAAAGGACATCAGAAAAGTGAAGATCGTGGTGAATGGCGCGGGTGCTGCTGCTATTTCCTGTACAAAACTGTATATGGCATTAGGTGCCCAGAAAGAGAATATTCTCATGCTCGACTCGAAAGGTGTCATCACCAGTGACCGTGAGAATCTGAACGACCAAAAGAAATTCTTCGCAACGGATCGCAGAGACGTACATACGTTGGCAGAAGCCGTTAATGGAGCCGATGTGTTCGTCGGCTTGTCAAAAGGAAATGTACTCACCAAGGAGATGGTCAAGACAATGGCTAAGGATCCCGTGATCTTCGCCTTGGCTAACCCCGTACCGGAGATTTCCTATGAGGATGCCATGGAGGCACGTCCCGACACGTTGATGTCAACAGGCCGTACCGACTATCCCAACCAAATTAATAACGTGATCGGCTTCCCTTATATCTTCCGCGGTGCTCTTGACGTACATGCCACAGCTATCAACGAAGAAATGAAGTTAGCCGCCGTTCATGCTATTGCTGATTTGGCAAAGCAACCTGTTCCTGATGTGGTGAATGATGTTTATAAGGTGAACAACCTTACCTTTGGTCGCGACTACTTCATCCCGAAACCTGTGGATCCACGTTTGATCACAGAGGTTTCTGCAGCCGTTGCCAAAGCTGCTATCGATAGTGGTGTGGCTCGTAAGGAGATTACCGACTGGGATGACTACAAAAATTCCTTGTCTGTCTTGTTAGGACAAGAGACGAAACTCACTCAGAAACTTTATGCCACAGCTGCTGCCCATCCTCAACGAGTAGTGTTCGCCGAGGCTGTCCACCCCACCATGCTGAAAGCCGCAGTACAGGCAAAAGCGGAAGGAATCTGCCAACCTGTTCTTTTGGGTAATGAGGAAACGATCGAAAAACTTGCCAAATCACTTGACCTGAACCTTGAGGGTGTGGAAATAGTGAACCTTCGTCATCCTCGTGAGCAAGAACGACGTGAAAGGTATGCGCGCATCCTAACGGAGAAACGGCAGCGTGACGGCTACACCTTCCAGGAAGCCAACGACAAGATGTTCGAGCGCAATTATTTCGGAATGATGATGGTAGAGACAGGCGAAGCCGACGCTTTCATCACCGGTCTATATACGAAATATTCAAATACGATCAAGGTAGCCAAGGAAGTAATCGGTATCCGTCCGGAGTTCAAACATTTCGGTACGATGCATATCATCAACTCACCGAAAGGAACACTTTATATTGCTGATACACTGGTGAACGCGAACCCAACAACCGATGTACTTATCGACATTGCTAAGCTCTCTGCCACAGCAGTGCGATTCTTCAACGAAAAACCGAACATCGCCATGGTGAGCCACTCAAACTTTGGAAGCGATGGAAGCGAAGGTACAAGAAAGGTAAGAATGGCTGTGGAAAAGATGCAAGAGTCATATCCTGACCTGGTGATCGATGGAGAGATTCAGTTAGGTTTTGCCCTTGATAAAGAGTTACGAGACCAGCAGTATCCGTTCACCCGACTGAAAGGGAAGGACGTGAACACATTGATTTTCCCCAACCTTACCAGTGCCCGGTCTTCATATAAGATGCTTCAAGCATTAGATGCAGATGTGGAAATTATAGGCCCGATCCAGATGGGATTGAACAAACCCATCCATTTCACCGATTTCGGCTCTTCTGTTCGCGATGTTGTCAATATCACCGCAGTTGCAGTGATTGATGCTTATGTGGATAAGATCAAGAATCGGATCAATGCGAGATAATGAGAGATGAGAGATGAGAAATGAGAGATGAAAGATATGATTTGCTTCAAGACCCGGCCTTAGTGCTTCGCCCTAATAGTAATCATATCTCTCATCTCTCATTTTTCATTTCTCATCTTTACTTGATGAACTTATGTGACACGAGCATGTTCTTCGGATCCAGGGCCTCGTCAAGTTTTTCTTGAGTCATCAAACCTTTCTCCAATACAATGTCATACACCGAACGGTTGGTCTCCAATGCTTCCTTAGCCACCTTCGTACAGGTCTTGTAACCGATATACGGGTTCAGAGCAGTTACAATACCAATGGAGTTCTTCACCATGTCATAGCAACGCTCCTTGTTCACGGTAATACCAAGGATACACTCCTCTGTGAGGGTGTCGATAGCATTCTTCATCCAAGTAAGACTCTCGATCAAAGCCTCGGTGATTACAGGCTCCATCACGTTCAGCTGGAGCTGACCGGCCTCAGCAGCGAAGCTCACAGTGGTGTCGTTACCGATCACCTTGAAGCATACCTGGTTGACAACCTCGGGAATCACGGGGTTCACCTTACCCGGCATAATGGATGATCCAGGAGCCTTCGGAGGCAGATTGATCTCATTCAGACCGCAACGAGGACCAGATGCCATCAGTCGGAGGTCGTTACAGATCTTGGAGAGTTTCACGGCCAGACGCTTCAAAGCAGAAGAGTAGCTAACGTAAGCACCCGTATCAGGTGTTGCCTCCACGAGGTCAGCAGCACTGACGAATGCTTCGCCTGTAAGCTTACTCAGATTGGCCGCACACAGTTTGGCAAATCCGGGAACGGCGTTCAGACCAGTACCGATAGCAGTACCACCCATATTGATCTCGTGCAACAGTTTCACGTTACGCTCCAGGTTCAGGATTTCCTCTTCCAAGTTGTTGGCGTAAGCATTGAACTCCTGACCGCTGGTCATAGGAACGGCATCCTGCAACTGGGTACGTCCCATCTTGATGCAGTCCTTGAACTCCTCACCTTTGTAACGCAGGGCACTGATCAAACCCGTCAGACTGGCCACCAGACTCTTGTTCATGCGAATCAAAGCCAAGCGGATAGTTGTTGGATAAACATCGTTCGTTGACTGTCCACAGTTACAATGGTCATTGGGATAACAGTGCTGATAATCGCCTTTCTCATATCCCATGATTTCAAGAGCACGGTTAGCAATCACCTCATTGGCATTCATGTTCACCGATGTACC
>DETG01000027.1:4394-21213 GCA_002361535.1 Prevotella sp. UBA3294 | reverse complement strand
CCACCCTGCATCATATCGATGGGGAAGTTCTCATGCCATTTACCATCGATGATCTCACGACAAGCCTGTGATATTGCCCCAGCAATCTCGTCATTGATCACACCAAGAGTATGATTCGTTTGAACGGCTGCGAGTTTCACATAGGCGATAGCGATAACATAGTCGGGATAATCGCGCATCTTCTTACGAGAAATATGATAGTTGTTGATACCACGCTGTGTCTGTACGCCATATAATGCTTCGGCAGGCACTTTGAGTTCACCTAAGAGGTCTGATTCAACTCTGAATTTCTGTTCTGACATAATCTATTTATTTAATAATGTTTGTATAATTACTTGTTTATTAGAACATTGGCAGTTGCCAGATATAACCCAATGAAATACGGTTAGTACTATAATCATCTGCACCATAAGCCTTTGCCCTGTCGGTATAGTTATAGTGGCGACCCACATAGGTGAGGAAGAAATGCAGGTTGCTGTTCTTCATCGGATAGTATTCGATACCTGCAAAGTAGCCCAATGCTGTGCGATACTTACCTTTTTCAATGGAGCCGTTTGACTTAGAGAATCCTTCGTTTTCAAGCATTCCCTTGACGAAGAAATTCCATTTCGGGCTGAAGCGGTACTGTGCCTTCATGACCAACGACAGATACTCGGCATCATTCTGATGACCACCCATCGCATTATTACCCACGATGCTGGAAACGATGCCCTCGCGATCAATACCCTCACGCATATACATCACATCGAAGAATGCATCGAAATTGTTAAGGGTCACCTCATTGCCCAGAGCGACATAGTGGCTCTGATTACCCTTTGCCTGACTCATCAGAGAGTAGCTCCAGCGAGTCTTGAACACATCACCGAAATTTCCGTTCCAGTTGGCTGTGTAAACCAAAGGTACTTTCGACTGCTCATAGCCATCACCATACATATCACTCATACTTCCACTGCGGCTGTCAAGCACCTGCAACTGAAGTTGATGGTTGGGGGTAAGCTGGAACTGGAAGTTCGCACCGGTAAGGAAGTTGCTCATATAGTCAACCATGTCGGAATATTCGTAAATCTCAATAGGGTTGAGATCAAATTCTATTCCACCGTATGCAGCACATTGTTTACCAAGGAACATGGAGAACTTGTCACTCACGTTGACACCGATACCAGCCACATCGATAGATGAAGAAGGCATGTTGTCGAGATTGTCAGCAGCAGGTGTGTTATTGCGATTCAATCGCTGACGCCAGCGGAAAGAGAACGTGTCGTTGATATTTCCTTTTGCCTCAATACGGATCTGACGCATATTGAACTTAGCATTCTGGAATTTTCCATCACCCTGATTGACGTCGAAACTATTATTGAGATTCAACAGGAAATGGAAGTTATCTTGCTTCTTCTCTATCTTTGTGACTTTCTCGAACAGTGATTCCTCACCTGCTGATGCATCTTTATCCTGCTGTGCCATCATGGTAACAGGCACAAAGAGCAGGCTTAATAACATGATCTTTTTCATAATTAGTATTTCTTAAAATATTCTTGAATTTGTTTCCAGTCGTTAGTCTTGGTCAGAGCGAGCATCAACAGTACACGAGCCTTTTGAGGGTTCAGTGTCAGAGCTGCCACGAAGTGGTACTTTTCATCATCAACCTCGCCATTCAGACAAGTAGGACCAGTAGGAACACGTGATGAGCGGACGATGTTGATACCCTTTTCACGAGCCTTCAGAGCTACATCGAACACATCCTTATAGAAGTTACCGTCACCCACACCTGCCAAAACGATACCATCATATTTGGCATCAACAAATGCCTGCATCGGCAGCGGAGAACAGTTGGCATAGCCATAAACGATACCCACCTTAGGAAGCTTATCGAGATTTGTTACGTCAAACTCACTATTCACCGTGTGCAGGTTGTCAACATTACGGTTATAGATAGCTTCACCGTTATATACATAACCCACCTTACCATAGTTGGCAGCCTGGAAAGTAGCCACATCAGTAGTGTGCATCTTTACAACATCCTTGGCATCAAGCAACAGATTGTTCATGCAAACGAGTACGCCACGACCTTTAGAAGCAGGACTGGCAGCAGCTGCCACACCGGCATAAAGGTTACCAGGACCATCGGCACTGATACCAGTAGATGGACGCATGGAGCCCACGAGCACTACGGGTTTGTCGCTCTTCACTGTCAGATTCAGGAAATAGGCTGTCTCTTCCATGGTATCCGTTCCGTGAGTTACCACGACACCATCATACCCTTCATTGTTCAGCAGTTCATTGATACGCTTCGACAGTTTCAGCCAAACTTCATCGTTCATATCCTGAGAACCGATATTCACCAGCTGCTCACCACTGATATCTGCTAAATAAAGCATCTGAGGAACAGCGTCTATCAAAGTTTGTACACCTACCTGTCCAGCACTGTAGGCAGAGGAGGTAGCAGAAGTACTTACACCTGCAATCGTTCCACCCGTAGCGATAATACGGATTTTCGGTTTAGCAACGATGTTCACCGACACTAACAGTGCCAGAATTACCAAAATGTTACGCATTGTTTTCATAATTGTTGTTTTTTAATATTGATTATAATGATAGAATAAAATCCTAATATAAGAAGGTAATAATCAGATAGCCCACACCAATACTAACAAAGGTGGTGATGAAGCCAGACAGTTGGAACGAATGGTTGATCACGTACTTTCCGATACGTGTTGTACCTGTTCGGTCGAAGTTAATGGCTGCCACCTCAGTGGGATAGTTCGGGATAAAGAAATAACCGTTCACGGCAGGGAACATCGCAACAAGTGCCAGTGGATTGATTCCCAGACCAATACCCAATGGATAGAGGGTTCGTACAGTAGCAGCCTGCGAGAAAAGCATGATACTCATGATGAACAGAGCCACGGCGAAAAGGAACGGATATTGCGTCACCACATCGGCGATATGATTCTTGAAGAACTCAATGTTTCCGTTGAAGAAAGTATCGCCCATCCACGCGATACCGAAAATGCTCACCATGGCATTCATTCCGGCCCCGAAAATATTACCGCTCACGGCCTTCTTCACATCAGCACGACCCACAATCAGAATCAGGGCAGCAATCGACATCATAATGATTTCAATAGTCTCGGGCATGGAGAGGCGTTCCATTGTACCATTCACTTCAAACGAAGGACGAAGTGAGGGGACAGAACCAAACAACACAACCAAGAAGACACCTAAAAGGAATGCGAATACAGAGTATTTAGCATAAGGACTGGGATTCGACTCCATCTGCTGCATAGCCTTCGCATCTGCCTCGGGATTAATGATTCCCTCACGAACTCGGCGCTGATACTCCGGATCGTCCTCCAATTCTTTACCAATAAAATTCTGAACGAATGACGAAACAAGAATAGCAATGAATGAGGCTGGGATACAGACCAAAAGGATATCTCCTAACTCGATACCCTTGCCACCTAAAAGATCAGTGCTGATCACTGCTGCTGTTGCCGCTGACATAGGACTGCCAGTGATGCCTAACGAGGCAGCTATCGTGGCAACCGTCATGGGACGCTCAGGACGGATCTTACTGTTTGTGGCAATCTCCGAGATGATCGGCAACAAGGAATAAGAAGTATGTGCCGTTCCTGCCACCAAACAGAACAGCCACGTTGTGAGCGGACCATAATATGTGATGCGATCAGGATGCTTACGAAGGAATTTTGCAGCCAGGCCCACCAGGTAATCAAGGCCCCCTGCAGCTTGTAGGGCTGCCGTAGCAGTGATCACAGATACGATGATCAACATCACATCAATAGGTATTTTTCCTGGATGAAGACCAAACAAGAACACGAGGATGAATACACCCACCATGCCATAAATACCTAAGCCGATGCCTCCTACACGAGCACCTATAAAAATCAGCGCAAGGACAATAGCTAATTGAATCAGTACGATTGCTGTTACCATAAGATTTTCAGTTGTAGTTGATACGTTATTGTTTTCATCGGCAAAATTATGGCGATTTTCTCAGACAATTCTTACAAAAAAACGACTAAATTTTGTAAATAACGAAACAAATTTGTATATTTGCATCCGAATTGAACACTTATGCTACATAATCATATATACAATCTAACCGATTTAACAATTCAACAGAATATAGAAGACACCTACGGTGCTGTTGTGGCCTGTGTAGCCACCAATCGGAATATCATGGAAGGGATTCGACAGCAACCAATGACACTTAGTTTCTTCTCTATCATTCTGGTGGTGGACGGGGAGCAACAATATACCGTCAATGGGAATCTTTTAACATTGCAAATGAATGACCTCATCGTCACCCTACCCCATCAGACCCTCAATTTCATTTCATGTTCGCAAGAGGTAACATCAGTTCATCTACTCATAGACAGTACTTATTTCAACGATACAATCAATATGGATGACCGGCTCCGCGAGTCATTGCCATTCGAACTGTTTACCACCATGCCTGTGTTCCACCTTGGTGAAAGCAAGGCTGTAGAATTCTACGCACTATTCCAGCAAATACAGAAAACCATCTCACAACCTCATCTATACAAAAACGAGATGATCAAATACCTTATACATGTATCCCAACTTTTCCTTACAGAACAGGTGTATGGAGATAACGTGAACACACACGACCTGAAGCATAAAGAGAACATATTCAAGATATTCATTCATCTCGCTGCACGTAATTTCAGAAAAGAGCGTCAAGTGAGATTCTATGCCGACAACCTGAACATCACTCCCACCTATCTATCACGAGTGGTGAAAGAACTATCGGGTAACACTGTTTATGGTTACCTCTCTAATTTTCTGTATAATGAAATCTGTATGCTTCTCAAGACAACAGACATGACGATGATCGAGATTTCCGAAGAGCTGAACTTCAATGACCAGTCGGCTTTCACCAATTTTTTCAAACAAAAAGCTGGCATGACCCCTTTGGCCTACAGGAAAGGAAAAGCCAGCCTATACTAAACATGGAGAAGTAATGCCATTTCGCTATTCCTGTCACATGTTTTTCTCTGGCATTATTTTTGTAGTTTAAGAAAAAGAATTAACTTTGCAAAAGATAACGAAAGAAGGAAAGGAATAACAAGACAATGACCAGTCAGTTCTCACCGAAAGTTTCTCAAATCCTCGCGTTCAGTCGTGAGGAGGCGGCACGTCTGGCCAGCCGTTCGGTAGGGCCGGAACATCTCTTGCTGGGAATCTTGCGTGATAAGCAAAACCCCGCACGGGATTTTCTCGTGAACTACGACATCAATCTACAATCAGTGAAGACAGAACTTGAGCAAAAAGTTCGCGAAGATGACTTTATGCATCCCATTAACACACAGGAATTGGTGCTGAATGAAAAAGCAAGCAATATTCTGAAACTTGCTGTTCTTGAAGCACGTATCCAATCCCGAACCACCGTGGATGTTCAACATCTACTATTGGCAATCCTGCATGACCATGTGGATAATGGAGCAAAAGTAGTATTAGAATTTAACAACATGAATTACGAAGATGCCCTGACATATTTCTCCCATAAGAAAGAGTCACAACCCTCAAACGGCATAGGACTGCCAGATGAGGATGAGCTTGACGAGGAATCCCTTGCTGGCGATAAGACACATCAAGAGAAGAAAACTGCCACCCGCACACGAAAAGGTGACGGCAAAACCCCTGTACTTGACAATTTCAGCACCGATCTGACGAAGGCTGCTGCCGACAGTCTGCTCGATCCCGTTGTGGGGCGTGAACGCGAACTTCAGCGAGTGATCGAAATTCTCGGACGACGGAAAAAGAACAATCCGATATTGATCGGCGAACCAGGTGTGGGCAAAAGTGCCATTGTAGAAGGATTGGCACAGATGATCGTACAACGTCACACTTCACCCATGCTTTTCAACAAGCGCGTGGTGAATCTGGATATGACGGCCATCGTTGCAGGTACCAAGTATCGCGGACAGTTCGAGGAGCGCATCCGTGCATTGATCAAGGAGATTGAGTCCAACCCTGACATCATCGTTTTCATCGATGAGATACATACCTTGATTGGTGCTGGATCTACACCAGGGAGCATGGACGCAGCCAATATCCTCAAGCCCGCTCTCGCGAGAGGAACAATCCAATGCATTGGTGCGACCACTCTCGATGAGTACCGTAACTCCATAGAAAAAGACGGAGCACTGGAACGTCGTTTCCAGAAAGTAATCGTAGAGCCCACCTCTTCTGATGAGACATTGGAGATTTTGCAAAACATCAAGGATCGATATGAGAAGCATCACCATGTGAACTACACCGATGATGCCATTTTGGCATGTGTCAAACTGACAGACAGATACGTGACAGACAGGTTTTTCCCTGATAAAGCAATAGATGCGCTCGATGAGGTTGGTTCAAAAATCCACCTGCAGAATGCTGCTATTCCACCAGAAATAACTGAACTCGAACAACAGATTGCCACAGTGAAAGAAAAGAAACAAGCAGCTGTGCGCAACCAGAATTTCGAACTTGCAGCAGGTTTCCGCGATAAACAGCAACTGCTGGAAAAGGAACTCAATGAGATGCAGGAACGTTGGAGCAATGGTGAAGTTGATGAGAACAAGATCGTAACAGAGGCTGACGTAGCCGACGTGGTATCGATGATGACTGGTGTGCCCGTGCAGCGCATGGCTCAATCTGAAGGTATCCAGTTAAAGAATCTCGCACAGAAACTGAAGAGTGCCGTCATTGCTCAGGAGCCAGCCATTGAGAAGATGGTGAAAGCCATTCAACGTAACCGTGTAGGATTGAAAGATCCTACTCATCCCATCGGTGCATTCATGTTCTTAGGTCCTACGGGAGTGGGCAAGACATATCTTGCAAAAAAACTGGCTGAAGAAATGTTCGGCAGTGCTGATGCCCTGATACGCATCGACATGAGTGAGTATTCCGAGAGTTTCAACACATCACGTTTGATTGGAGCGCCTCCGGGATACGTTGGGTATGAGGAAGGTGGACAACTCACTGAACGCGTACGTCGTCACCCCTACTCCATCGTATTGCTTGATGAGATAGAGAAAGCTCATCCCAACGTGTTCAACATGCTGTTACAGGTACTCGACGAGGGAAGACTCACCGATGGAAACGGACGCCTCGTTGACTTCCGCAATACTGTGATCATCATGACCTCAAATGCGGGAACGCGCCAGTTAAAGGAATTTGGCCGAGGCGTAGGATTCAATGCAGGAAGTACTGGTCTGGCCATGGACGATCATGATAAGGAATATGCCCGAAGTATTATACAGAAGAGCCTGAGCAAGCAGTTCTCACCCGAGTTCCTTAATCGCCTCGATGAGATCATCACCTTCGATCAACTCGACCTTCCTGCTATCAAGAAGATTATCGATGTAGAACTGAAAGGCCTGTACAAACGCATCGAGGAGATGGGTTACCATTTGGATATTACCGACGAGGCAAAAGAGTATGTTGCCACCAAAGGATACGATGTACAGTTTGGTGCCCGTCCACTGAAGAGGGCTATCCAAACCTATATCGAGGACGGTGTATGTGAGCGTTTGTTAGACGGTGAGCTGCAAGAGGGAAACATCATCCATGTGAAGAAAAACGGCGAGCGCGATGAGTTGTTATTCGAAGTAGAGCAACCAGCATAACCCCTTTCTCACCAACGATAAAAGGACGGAGTTGACTCCGTCCTTTTTTGTCCTTTCAAAAAACAATCTTTACCTTATTTATAATACTACTAACAACCTAATCTTACACATTTCTTGATTACTGCCGTGGCATCTGAGGGCGACGGTTACGCATCTCCTGCATCCGCTTCTCATAGGCGTCAAACTGTTCAGGAGTCATGATCTTCTTCAATTCCGCATTGTATGCTTCCATCTTTTCGCGACGCTCCTTCATCCGTTTCTCCATCTCTTCACGGTTAGGCATCTGCCTGTCTCGACGTGGCTGACGCTGTTGTGCTGTAGCACCTGTCTGACCTTCTGGCTTCTGCTCTGTCTGTGGAGCCATACCCCGAGGACCACCGGGTCGGCCAAAACCTCTTCCTCGCATAATGAACAAGTCGGCATACTGTTCATTTAAAGCTTTCACTTTCTCAGCCTGATCGGCATTCAGGTTATACTCCTTCACCATCATCTCGGTACGATCGAAGTGTTGTCGCCCCCTCTGTCCGTTGTTCTCTTGTGCCGAAGCGGTTGTTACGGCAAACACCGCTGTCAGCAACCATATCATTTTTTTCATATCTACTTATCTTTTAAATGAATAACTAATACACTATTTTCAATCGCGATTTGTTATTAAGACGGTACATCAAAGAAAAAGTTTAAACTTCAGATATGCTTTTAAGATTCTTTGACGGAAGGAAACACACTTTCAGCACCCGATTCGTGAGGAGATTAATATTCTCCCCACGACTTAATACCGATCTCATCAAGACTCGCTGTACAGAAAGCATGGATGAAAGCACTGGCCAACCGGCTATTGGTAATCAGCGGCACGTTCAAGTCTATAGCAGCCCGTCGGATCTTATACCCGTTTGTTAATTCATGCGTTGTCAGATCTTTCGGAATGTTCACCACCATATCGATCTGGTGCTTGTGCAACATATCCAAGGCCTGCGGCTGCTGTCCCTCCTCCGACGGCCAATATACCAATGTATTGGCGATGCCATTATCAGAAAGGTAGCGCGATGTACCCCCTGTGGCATAAAGGCTATAACCATGTTCCACCAGCAGGCGGGCAGCATCAAGCATCTCCGCTTTCTGTTTCGCGCCACCTGTCGAGAGTAGGATATTCTTTTCAGGAATACGATGACCCACAGAAAGCATGCTTTTCAGCAATGCCGTACTGGTATTATCACCCAAGCATCCTACCTCACCCGTTGATGCCATGTCAACACCCAGCACAGGATCGGCTTTCTGTAGGCGGTTAAATGAGAACTGACTTGCCTTGATACCTACGTAGTCCAAATCAAAGAGATTCTTTCCCGGCTTCTCTACCTGTATTCCGAGCATCACTTTAGTAGCCAGATCTATCAAGTTGATCTTCAATACCTTACTTACAAACGGGAAAGATCTACTTGCACGCAGATTACACTCTATGACAAGGATATCATTATCGCGTGCCATGAATTGTATATTAAAAGGTCCACTGATATGCAGTTCTTTGGCAATCTGTCTGCTGATACGTTTAATGCGGCGTACCGTCTCCACATACAACTTCTGCGGAGGGAACTGAATCGTAGCATCCCCTGAGTGAACACCAGCAAACTCGATATGCTCGGAGATAGCATAAGCAATGATTTCTCCATCACGTGCCACCGCATCCATCTCGATCTCCTTTGCATGCTCTATGAAACGGCTCACCACCACAGGGTGATCCTCACTGACATTGGCCGCCAGTTGCAGGAACTTTTCCAGTTCCTCACTGTTTGAGCAAACGTTCATCGCTGCGCCCGAGAGCACATACGATGGTCTGACCAGTACAGGGAATCCCACCTCGTCAATAAACTCGTTGATGTCCTCCATACTGGTAAGTGCTCGCCAAGCAGGTTGATTGATGCCATTTCTTGTCAACATAGAAGAGAACTTAGCACGGTCTTCTGCATGGTCAATATCCTGTGCAGACGTTCCCAGAATAGGAACATTTTCCCCATCAAGCCACATCGCTAGGTTATTGGGAATTTGTCCGCCTGTGCTGACAATCACTCCATGTGGTGTCTCCAAATCGATGATGTCCATCACGCGTTCAAAGGTGAGTTCATCGAAATACAGACGATCACACATATCATAATCAGTAGATACCGTCTCCGGGTTGTAATTGATCATCACTGAGCGATACCCTTCGCGGCGTATGGTATTCAGAGCCTGCACCCCGCACCAGTCGAACTCCACCGATGAACCGATACGATATGCACCCGATCCTAATACTATAATTGAACGATGATCACTCTCATAGGTGATATCATGATAAATCCTCATGGCGCCGTCAGAAAGCGACAACCCTTGATACGTCAGATATAGGTAGTTGGTATGTGCAGGATATTCAGCCGCCAAAGTATCTATTTGCTTCACGGCGGGGAGAATCCCATATTGCTTGCGTAAGTCGCGAACGGTGAGAGCAGCCTGATGCATGTTGCGTAGCCGCTCCTCCAAGCCGATGGCACGTGCAATCTGAAAGTCAGTGAATCCATAGATCTTTGCCTCCAGCAATTGTTCAGCATTCAGCATCTGTAGGGCATCACCTTTTATACCTTTAGTTCCTATCTTTCTGAGTCGTTCATCAATATCTATAATATGCTTCAGTTTTTGCAGGAACCATTTGTCGATTTTTGTCAGTTCATGGATCTGATCGATGGTGTAGCCTTTGTGCATCGCTTTCGAAATGATGAAGATTCTCTTGTCAGTAGGTTCCCTAAGGGCGGCATCGATATCCTTAATCTCCAGTTCCTTGTTCTCCACGAAGCCATGCATGCCCTGACCGATCATACGCAATCCTTTTTGTATTGCTTCCTCGAAGGTACGTCCGATGGCCATCACCTCACCCACCGACTTCATGCTACTACCCAGTTCCTTGTCAACACCGTGGAATTTGGACAAATCCCATCGTGGTATCTTGCACACCACATAGTCGAGGGCGGGTTCAAAGAAAGCACTGGTGGTCTTTGTGACAGAGTTGTTCAGTTCGAACAAGCCATATCCCATACCTAATTTCGCAGCGACAAATGCCAGTGGATAGCCAGTAGCTTTTGATGCCAAGGCAGAAGAACGAGACAGGCGTGCGTTGACCTCGATCACCCGGTAGTCTTCACTGGCAGGATCGAAGGCGTACTGAACATTACATTCACCTACGATACCGATATGGCGCACAATCTGAATAGCCAGTGAACGCAACTTATGATATTCAGTATTGGTAAGTGTTTGCGAAGGAGCGATGACGATCGACTCACCTGTATGGATACCTAACGGATCGAAGTTCTCCATGTTACATACCGTGATGCAGTTATCATAACGGTCACGTACCACCTCATATTCAATCTCCTTCCATCCTCTCAGACTTTTCTCCACCAACACCTGTGGAGAGAAAGAGAATGCTTTCTCGGCTAATTTATTCAGTTCATCCTCATTGTCACAGAAGCCGCTGCCCAATCCGCCTAAGGCATAGGCGGCACGGATTATCACAGGATACCCTAAGGAGGCGGCAGCCTTTCTGGCCTGTTCCATATTCTCACAGGCCTCGCTCTTGATCGTCTTCACACCGATCTCATGAAGCCTTTCCACAAAGAGCTCACGGTCTTCGGTATCCATGATGGCTTTGACCGGTGTTCCCAACACCCTTACCCCATATTTCTTCAGGACACCACTTTGGTCAAGGGCAACACCACAGTTGAGAGCCGTCTGACCTCCGAAGGCTAACAAGATGCCATCAGGTCGCTCTTTCTGAATCACCCTTTCCACGAAATACGGTTGGACAGGTAGGAAATAAATCTGATCGGCCACACCCTCCGAAGTCTGTACCGTGGCAATATTCGGATTGATGAGAACTGTTTGGATGCCCTCTTCCCTTAACGCTTTCAAAGCCTGCGATCCTGAATAGTCAAATTCTCCTGCCTCACCAATCTTCAACGCTCCTGATCCCAAGAGCAATACTTTCTTGATACTATTATCTTTCATCATTTAGCCTTTTAAAGAATCCACAAACTTATCGAACATAAACTCTGTGTCAACGGGACCTGAGCAAGCCTCAGGATGGAACTGAGAGGAGAACCAAGGGTTCAACCTGTGTCGGATTCCTTCGTTACTGCCGTCATTCATATTCACAAACAGCTCCTGCCAGTCAGGTCCCAAAGTGTTCGCATCAACGGCATACCCATGGTTCTGACTGGTTATATAGCATTTCTCCGTCCCCACCAGTCGTACGGGCTGGTTATGGGAGCGATGACCGTATTTCAGTTTATATATACTGGCACCACCAGCCTTGGCCAAGAGTTGGTTACCCATACAAATACCGCAGATAGGTTTACGGCTCGAATCCATTTGCTTGCGCAACACCGTCACTGCATCTTCACACATATCAGGGTCACCCGGACCGTTAGCTAAGAACAGACCGTCGAAGTCCATCGATGTATAGTCATAGTTCCAAGGAACACGGATCACCTCGACACCTCTGTTTATCAGACAACGGAGGATATTGTGCTTCACGCCACAGTCAACAAGCACCACCTTCTTCCCAGCCCCCTCATTGTAGCGGATCACCTCCTTACAACTCACCTGATCGACGAAGTTCACGCCGGCATAGTCGGCATAGGGAACATTCTCCGGTTCATCATCAAAAAGGATCTTTCCCATCATCACTCCATGCTCACGAAGAATTTTGGTAAGCTGACGGGTATCGATGCCCGTAATGCCTGGTACCTGTTCACGTTTCAGCCAGTCGGCCAGACTCTCACAAGCGTTCCAATGACTGAACGACGTACTGTAATCCGAGACGATAATGGCCGAGGCATAGATACGATCGCTCTCCATGAAGGTAGCGATACCATTAGGTTCCATTGTGAAAGGCGGAACACCGTAGTTCCCTACAAGCGGATAGGTGAGTGTCATCAGCTGACCCGCATAGGAAGGATCGGTGAGACTCTCCGGGTAACCCATCATGGCCGTATTAAACACGACTTCACCAGCAACAGGTTTTTCATAGCCAAAGCTATAACCATGAAACGAAGTGCCATCTTCAAGCACCAAAGTAACATTTCTCATCCAACTACTTATTATATTTTACTAACGTATGAAACAAACTGTCAAAAGAAAGGCCACTCACCCGGTGTGAATACCGGAGGTGGCCTGAATAGCTATTCCACTGTAACCGACTTGGCAAGGTTTCTGGGTTGATCGACGTTCTTTCCTTTACAAACGGCGATATGATAAGCAAGCATCTGTAAGGGAATGGTGGCAATCAATGGCTCCAGGCACTCCAGTGTATCGGGTAATTCTATCACTTCATCTGCAATCTTTCGGATCGTCTCATCACCTTTACTGATCAGCGCAATCACCTTTCCTTTCCTCGCCTTGATTTCCTGAATATTGCTCAGCACCTTCTCGTACATGGCATTGTGTGTGGCAATCACCACCACAGGCATGTCGGAGTCGATGAGCGCGATCGGACCATGTTTCATCTCTGCGGCAGGATAGCCTTCGGCATGGATATAGCTGATCTCTTTCAGTTTCAGTGCTCCTTCCAAAGCCACGGGATAACTGAATCCTCGTCCTAAATACAAGAAGTTACGGGCATAGGTGAACATCCTGCTCAAGTCAGCGATACGACTGTTCAGTTTCAGCACCTCTTTCATCTTCTCAGGGATCTCATTAAGTTCCTTGACGATATGCAGGTAATCCTCTTCAGAAACGGTTCCCATCTCCTGCGCCATGGCTAAAGCCAACATGGTAAGAACAGTCACCTGTCCTGTGAATGCCTTGGTAGAGGCAACACCGATCTCTGGTCCCACATGGATATACGATCCTGTGTCAGTGGCCCGTGGAATACTTGATCCGATGGCATTACAGATTCCATAGATAAACGCACCATGACGCTTTGCCAGTTCGACGGCAGCCAAGGTATCGGCTGTCTCACCACTCTGTGAGATGGCTATCACCACATCATCCTTGTTGACAACAGGATTACGGTAACGGAACTCTGAGGCATATTCTACCTCCACGGGAATACGACAGAGGTTCTCAATCATCTGCTTCCCAATCAGGCCGGCATGCCACGATGTCCCACAAGCCACAATGATGATACGCTTAGCGCGCAGAAGCTGTTCTTTGTAATCGATCACAGCACTGAGGGTGACATGTGTTGCTTCGATATTAATCCTTCCACGCATACAGTTGGTGAGGCACTCCGGTTGCTCGAAAATCTCCTTGAGCATGAAGTGTGGATATCCCCCCTTCTCTATCTGTCCGAGATTGATATCTACGGTCTTCACCTCAGGCGAGAGTTCAATGTTATAGATATTCACCACTTTCAGTTCCTCACCCCTCTTGATCACGGCAATATTCCCGTCTTCGAGATACACCACCTGATCAGTGTATTCTATAATAGGGCTGGCATCCGATCCGATAAAAAATTCATCCTCGCCGATGCCCACCACCAGCGGACTCTGTTTTCGTGCCGCGATGATTGTGTCCGGCTGATTCTTATCGAGGATGGCAATGGCATAGGCACCGATCACCTCATGCAGCACCAGCTGCACGGCTGTCAGCAGGTCGAGGTTCTTCTTCACCTGAACATATTCAACGAACTGTACCAGCACCTCTGTATCGGTATCACTTCTGAACTTCACTCCCTTCTCCATCAGCTTACGCTTCAGGTCGGCATAGTTCTCAATGATCCCGTTATGGATAATGGCTAAGTTTTTGGATTCTGAATAATGGGGATGGGCATTCACGGAAGAAGGTTCTCCGTGAGTTGCCCATCTTGTATGTGCAATACCGATCGTGCCGGAAATATCCTTATCACTACAGTATTCCTCTAAATTACTAACCTTACCCTTGGCCTTATAGACGTTCAGCGCGTTCTGCCCGTTGATCATAGCAACGCCAGCACTGTCATACCCTCTGTACTCTAATCTCTTGAGGCCTTTAATCAAAATAGGGTAAGCCTCTCTTTTTCCGATGTATCCTACTATTCCGCACATAGCTTTTTAATTTGTGTTTGTGTATTGTGTATTGTGTTTTGTTGATTGTGCTTGTGTTTATGTCCTATTATTTGACGATCGAAACGACCAGTGCCGCAATGGAGGAAACCATTCCCAAGGCCGATACCCAGATGGAGGCATTACTGATGGCCTGTCGGTTGATCTTGGTCTTGTTCGGTTCAATATATAGGATATCATTCTGTTGCAGATAATAATAAGGTGAGTTCAGGATGTCACCCTTACTGATGTCCAAACGGTGAATACTCTTCTGACCTGTCTTGTCTTCACGAATCAAAAGGATGTTATCTCGCCGTCCTGTCATCGTCAGGTCACCACCGTTAGCCAGGGCTTCAATGATATTCATCTTCTCCGTAGTGACAGGAACGATGCGCGAGCCCGTCTCACCAATCAACGTAATGTGATAGCTTGACATTCTCACGGTGACAATAGGCACCTCGTTCTTGGCCATGTAAGGCTTCACCTTGTCTAAAATCAAAGCCTCGCACTCACGGGTTGTCAGTCCTTCCACATGCAGGATACCGATCATCGGGAAATTGATGTTTCCTTCATTGTCAACCAAATAGCCGTACATGTTCACGCCATTCGTGTTATTCATATACTGGGTATTCTGGTGGTTGATGTTGAATGGCTTTGAGGCCTCAGGATCGGTGGTACTCACATTGATCATCAACATGTCCTTGGGGAAGATACGTGCATCGTACAATCCCTTCGAAGGAGATAAGTCAAGATTATCTACACCTTGGAAATAAACAATGTCTTTGGTGCTTCCGCAACTTCCCAGAAGCATCATGATGGTGAATGCAACCATCGGCAGGGCTAACTTTTTCATACGAGTCATTTCAGTTCTATAAATCTGCTGCAAAAATACGTTTATTTTTCGAAACTGACAAACATTTTCTCGAATTATATAGAAAATCCCGATGATTTTGTCATCGGGACTCTCTTATCATTAGAACTTGAAGTAGTTCTTGGCATTGTTGTAACTGATGTCTTCCACCATACGGGCAAGGCTCTCAGTGTCGTTAGGCAGTAACCCTTTCTCCACATCGTTGCCCAACAGGTTACATAGCAGTCGGCGGAAATACTCATGACGAGGATAGCTCAGGAACGAACGACTGTCGGTAAGCATACCTACAAAACGACTCAGCAGACCGAGCACTGACAGGGCATTCATCTGACGTGTCATACCGTCGAGCTGATCGTTGAACCACCAGCCACTGCCGAACTGGATCTTACCTGGGCATGAGCCGTCCTGGAAGTTACCAAGCATAGTGGCGATCACCTCGTTGGCGCATGGGTTCAACGTATATAATATGGTACGCGTGAGCATTCCTTCCATGTTCAGTTCATTCAGGAAATGACTCATAGCCTTTGCTGTATTGAACTCACCGATTGAGTCGAAGCCTGTGTCGGCGCCCAGACGGTTGTACATCAGTGTGTTGTTATCACGGATAGCACCATAGTGATACTGCTGTGTCCATCCAGCATCATAGTCCATCTCAGCACAGAGTTTCAGGAAGCAGTGTTTATACTGACGAACCTCAAGTTCCGACAGAGCCTGACGGCGCATAGCCTTCTCGAAGATGGTCTCAATCTGACTGTCGGTATAAGGCTCATCATAGAATTCCTCGATGCCATGATCACTCAGGCGACTACCATTCTCATGGAAGAAGTCATGACGTTTCTGTAAGGCATCCATCATATCCTTGAACGTAGAGATGCTCACACCCGACACCTCGCTCAGCTGGTTCACATAATCAGCATAATCAGCCTTCTCGATATTCATAGCCTTGTCGGGGCGCCATGCCGGGATCATCCTCACCTCGAAACCACTCTCGCGGGTCTGCTTGTGGTAACGCAGGTCATCCACGGGATCATCGGTAGTACAAACGGTTTCCACATGGTAGCGGCGCATGAATCCACGGGCTGTATATTCGGGCTGCTTCAGTTTTTCGTTACACTCATCGAAGATCTCGCGAGCTGTTTTCGGACTCAGCAGCTTGGTAATGCCGAAAGCCGTCTTCAGCTCCAGGTGTGTCCAATGGTACAAGGGATTACGGAATGTATAGGGAACAGTCTCTGCCCACTTCTCAAACT
>DETG01000027.1:0-4351 GCA_002361535.1 Prevotella sp. UBA3294 | reverse complement strand
ACTTCTCAAACTTCTCCCAGTCGGATGTGTCACTGCCCGTGCAATAGCGCTCATCCACTCCGTTAGTTCGCATTGCACGCCACTTATAATGATCGCCTCCAAGCCACAGCTCGGTAATACTCTTAAACTGATGGTCGTTAGCCACCATCTCGGGAATCAAGTGACAATGATAATCGATGATCGGCATCTTAGCCGCATGATTGTGATAAAGATCCTGCGCGGTTTGGGTCTCCAGCAGGAAATTCTCATCCATAAACTGTTTCATAGATTTGTTTTTATTTTTAAGTAATGTAATTATTAATTTCTGCAAATATACAAAGTTTTTTTGGATATACGAAGAAATTAAACTATATTTGCAAAAATTATTACGAAAACGATGTCGTTATACAACATGACAGCAGCCGTTCAACGCCAAAACAAGGTGTTACTAATCTATACAGGAGGAACCATCGGCATGGGAAGGAATCCCAAGACGGGTGCTCTTGAACCACTCGACTTCCAACAGCTATCCATGCAGGTTCCCGAATTCGAGTGGATACCAACGGGTATCGATGTTTATCAGTTCACACCCCCTATCGACTCATCGGATATGACGCCGCGCCTATGGGCCCAGCTGGTACGGATCATTGCCGACCGTTATGATCAGTATGACGGTTTCGTGATCCTCCATGGCACCGACACGATGGCTTTCACCGCCTCGGCCCTGTCGTTCATGTTGGAGAACCTCACCAAGCCCGTCATTCTCACCGGTTCCCAGTTACCGATAGGACAGCTTCGCACCGATGGAAAGGAGAATCTTATCACGAGTATAGAGATTGCTGCCGCTCATCATGACGACGGTACGCCTATCGTCCCTGAGGTGTGTATCTATTTCAGTGGGAAGCTGCTACGTGGCAACCGTTCCACGAAGATCAATGCCGACGGCTTCAATGCCTTCGATTCCTTCAACTACCCTCATCTGGGGGATGCAGGAATCAACATCGTGTATCATGAAGAGTACATCCTTCAGCCCGACTACACCCGACGGATGGTTCCTCATTATGCCACCGACCCGAACGTTGTGGTATTCACTCTCTTCCCTGGTATTCAAGACAACATCGTGCGCCATGTGCTCGATGCTCCAGAACTTCGCAGTATCGTGATGCGAACCTACGGAAGCGGTAATGCACCGCAGCGACCATGGCTGATGCAGATGCTGAAAGACGCTGCCTATCGGGGAGTGAACATTGTCAATATCAGTCAGTGTGCGGCAGGAACTGTTGAGATGGCTCGCTACGACACAGGATTCCAGTTAAAGAATGCCGGGGTGATCAGTGGATATGACAGTACTGTGGAGAGTGCCGTCACCAAGTTGATGCACCTACAAGGGCATTATGCCGATGCTAAAACAGTGCGCCACTTCATGAACCGTAACATGCGGGGAGAGATCACCCTACCCCACAATGCGTAATAATCTTCTCTACGAATTTGACGAATTTGACGAATTATAGAAAAATGGGATTGATCTGGTATGAGATACAAAAAGAATTCGCCTAATACGGAGATATAAATATTCGAAGAGAAAAGAAATTCGTCTAATTCGTAGAGGACAAGAATAAAGATTCGTCTAATTCGTCTAATTCGTAGAGGACAAGAATATGTAGAGAATCATTCGTAAACCCAAATAATTAATCATTAAAGACAAAAGCATTATGAAAGAATTAAAAGGAACTAAGACGGAAAAGAACCTCCAGGAGGCCTTTGCCGGTGAGTCAATGGCTCGCAACAAGTATTCGTATTTTGCCTCAAAAGCAAAGAAAGACGGATATGTACAGATTGCCGCTATCTTCGAAGAGACTGCTGCCAACGAGAAAGAACATGCCAAGATGTGGTATAAGCTGCTCAATGGCGGGAAGGTGAGCGACACTGAGAAGAACCTCGAAGATGCAGCCACAGGGGAGAACTTCGAGTGGACAGACATGTATGCCCGTATGGCACAGGAAGCCCGCGAGGAGGGATTCGACGAGATTGCCGAGAAGTTCGAGGGCGTAGCAGCTATCGAAAAGGAGCACGAGGAGCGTTACCGTAAGCTATTGAAGAATATCCGCGATAAGAAAGTGTTCTCTAAAGACGGTGATGTCATCTGGCAATGCGCCAACTGCGGTCATATCGTGATTGGCAAACAGGCACCCGAGGAATGCCCCGTTTGCAACCATCCACAGAGCTATTTCCAGGTAAAAGCGGAAAACTATTAAAGATGAAAGATGAGAAATGAGAGATAAATGGTTATCATATCTCTCATTTCTCATTTCTCATTTCTCATCTTTATACAATCACTCTTGTCTTGTGATAATTATCCCTAAACTCACTGGGTGAGCATCCTTTCTTTTTCTTAAAGATGCGGTTGAAGTTACTGAGGTTATTGAACCCGCACTCAAAGCTGATCTCAGAGATCGACCGACTGGTATCCACCAGTTTCCTCGCAGCATAGCCCAAACGGATATCGATGATATATTCACTGAGATTCTTGCCTGTATGCAGCTTGAAGAAACGACTGAAAGCACTCGGACTCATCCCGGCTATCTCGGACAACTGTGCCAGACGGATCTCGTCCATGAAGTTCTCATTGATGAAATTCTTCACCTTGAGGATACGACGGGAATCATCTTCCACAGCCACCTTTGCATAACTGGATGAAGCCAGCGTACGAGCACCCTCGCACCGTGACAGTTCATAGAGAATAGTCATGAACTGTACCACGGCATAGAAGCCATCGGCAACCGAACTCAGGGTGTCTAATTCCTTATATACCTTCATGATGGCACTCATCGGGAAACAGAGTCCTTTCCTCGCTTCGTTCATCATTTTTCGCACAGGAATAAAAGGGTTGCGCCCGAAGAGGGAGTCCTCACCCATGCCGATGTCGAACTGCACAGTAACCTCACGAATGTCCTCACTGGTACAGGTATTCTGTTCCCACACATGTTCCAAATCAGGACTGGTGATCAGCACCAGGTCATATTCACCGATCACCTCGTTGCTGTCGCCCACGATCCTTCTCACACCCGCAGCATGTTCCACAAAATTCAGTTCGAACACCTCATGGTTATGGATAGGATACGTGAACTCTTTCTTGCGTCGGTCGGCAATATACAACACATCCTTGCCCATCAACGGCGTTATCTCGTGGATCACCCTTCTCTCTTCCATCAGATCTTCAGTTCTTTCAACAACTCAGAAATCCTTTGTAACGTTGTCAGACGAGTAGGCACCAACGGTAGGCGCAGCACGTTATCGATGAAACCCATCTGATGAAGAACAGCCTTCACACCGGCAGGATTTCCATCGACAAAGAGCAGACTGAACAAGTCAGTAAAACGGTGATGGATCTTCAGGGCTCCCTCGAACTCGCCTTTCTTCTCTAAACGGATCATCTTCGAGAACTCACGGGGCAAAGCGTTTCCTATCACAGAGATTACACCCACGGCACCGCAGGCCACCATCGGATAGGTCAGCGCATCATCACCACAGATCACGTCAAAGCCCCTGGGGGCTTTCTTCAATATTTCATCCACCTGCTCCAGACTGCCGCTGGCCTCTTTGATCGCCACAATGTTCTCACAGTCACGAGCCAATCTTACGGTGGTCTCTGCCTTCATGTTCACACCCGTTCTCCCAGGAACATTATAAAGCACCACGGGCAATTTGGTGGCATTCGCAATGGCCTTGAAATGCTGGTAAAGTCCTTCCTGCGACGGCTTGTTATAATAAGGACAAACACTCAGCACACCGTCAATACCATGGAAGTCACCGGTACGCAACTCCTCCACGACGGCCGCGGTGTTATTACCGCCGCACCCCATCAGGATGGGAAGCTTACCACCTGCCATCTCCACCACCATGTCCTTGATGCGCTGTTTCTCATCAGCCGTCAAGGTAGGTGTCTCGCCTGTCGTGGCGAGAATACATAAGAAATCTGCTCCGTTATCAATCTGGTACTGTAACAATCTTTTTAGAGCCACGTAATCGACAGCTCCTTCAGGAGTAAAAGGGGTGATGACAGCAATGCCTAATCCCCTAAAAACATTATGTGCCATAAAATTTTAAAATTTCGTTGCAAAAATACAAATTTTACAGCATATTACAAAATAAAAGCGCACATTTCTCATCTTTTGCAAATCATTTGATTGCCACGTTGCAAAAACTGGTGTCTGCCACCTCTGCTGATAAGTAGTTTTTCCCTCAACGAATTAGTGTCTCTTTTCGGTTATATCTCAACGAATGAGACGAATGGATAGTAGTCTTTTCACTCTACGAATTAGACGAATTAGGCGAATTGATAAATGAATTCACTACTGTCCCGTTAAAGTGG
>DETG01000073.1 GCA_002361535.1 Prevotella sp. UBA3294 | reverse complement strand
CTTAGCTGAATAGAGCGTCAGATTCCGGTTCTGAAGGTCTTGGGTTTGAATCCCAACGGGATCACGAAAGATTAAAGGTTTCAAAGAGAAAAGCTTGCTTTTAACTCTTTGGAGCCTTTTAAGATTTTGTAGGATGGCTGGCGCCAGCCTGCGGGGATATGCAATCTCAACGGGATCACATACCGAAAATATCGAGAAACTCCCATAAATAAAGGGTTTCTCGATATTTCGTATAAGTAAATCTGTTTCCCATTTTTGTCTCATTCCTTAATTTGGACCTTATACATTGTATATCATATCTATGATAGTGGGATACTTATAAACCTTGTGGCCATCCACATAATCCCTGATTGCATCTGTCAATATCGGATGATTATATTCTTTCAATGTTTTACCTTTAAAAAAAAGTATCCGTTATGTTCTATTGTCCATCGGGATTAATAAATGTTCTTGTATCTCGTTCTTCAATGAATGTCTTGACGCTTCTAATGATGATCTGAGTAAATACCCAACCTCTCCCTTACATATTTCACACTTGCCACATACTCCTCATCGGTGGTGAGGTGCTCAATGATCATGGGCATGTGGGGATTCTCGGCTGAGGCTAATTGGGCATATAGCTCCAGGTTCAAGGTGCCCTCGCCACAGGCGCACTCCTGAAGTTGGAAGGTATAATCGGGTTTCAGCAGGATGTCCTTCAGGTGACAGCTCACGATGGTGCCATGCAGTTTCTCGAAACACTCCACGAGAAACTCATCATTGTAGAAATACCTGCGGGGCGTGGTAATATGTATATGAATACTGTATATTAGTGGTATTCTCGTACCACCGCTCCCCCACGCTCCCGCGCCCACGAAATAATAATTAAAGTTCATAGTTAGAAAGTCCTCCTGTGAATAACTGTGGAATCCATCTTATTCAATGCAGGAATACCAGTACGTGCCATGATACCAGCCAGTTCGGCGGTGCTGACTGTCTGATAGATTAGGTTCTGTGCCAAATCGCCCGAACAGAACCCGATGCGTTCCCTCCACGAGAGTTTGTAATATCCGTTTATAGCTCTTTCCATGTGTCTGATAGATTCCAGATTGACACCGCAAAGATAAGAATAAAATGATAATATTTTTCATCATTGTAAGAAAAACTGATATAATCGTGCGCAAATCCACACTTTTTTATCTGGAAGGGGACGATAATTCCATCTTTTTATTTATCTTTGCCATCAAATTGACAAACCAACTGAGCAAAACAGTGTGACATCAATCATTAAAACTTATAAATATGGCTTATCAAGAAACAACAACCCGAGGCTATGGCCAGCGTGTCGGTAGCTCGTTCAAAGGAATCGCCGGTGGATTTATTCTTTTCTGCCTGGGTACTGCCCTGTTGTGGTGGAACGAAGGTAGGGCGGTGAAAACAGACAAGATGCTCAACGAGGCAGAGAAAGTGGCTGTGGAGATGGAAACCGTGAGCAAGATCAACCCCGAATATGACGGGGAACTGGTGCATGCATCGGCGGTGGCTACCACGCAGGATTCACTCACAGATGCTGAATTTGGGTTAGGTGTCCGTGCCATTGGTCTGCAACGTCGTGTGGAATACTACCAGTGGGTGGAGCATGAACATAGTGAGAGTAAGGATAAGCTGGGGGGCAAGCAGGAGATCGTCACCACTTATACCTATTCGATGGAGTGGGTGAGCCGTCCTGTGCAGTCGTCACAGTTCCATGACCCAGCATTCCAGTCGAAGAATTATGTGCTTTATACGGCTGAGGACTCCAGGCAATGGGCAGAGAATGTGACTTTTGGTGCCTATCGTCTGAATGAGAATCAGATTCACGGCATTCGTTCCATGGAGCCTGTGATCCTTGATTTGGCTGATAACCAGTTGAAAGCATGGGATAAGGCATGCAGGGATATTCATATACGTATCCATGGGGCAGGGTCCTTGGCTCCGGCACCGCCTGTTGCCAAGCCTGCTCCGAAACCCGTTGTTGTGGCAAAAGCCGACAGTACAGCGTCTGATTCGTTGATTGCCACGGTGCCTGATTCCGTGAAGACCGTTGTGCCTGACAGTGTGCCGCAGGAGAACAAACGTGATTATGACTTTGTGCATCAGGCAGGTAATGTGCTGTATTTCGGTCAATCGACAAACAGTCCGCAAGTAGGTGACGTACGTATTACCTTCGAGAAAGTGGTGCCTGCCATGGTGACCGTGATAGCCAAGGTGAGTGGCGATACGTTTAAGTCGTATAAGGCCAAGAACGGCAAGACTTTCTCCGTACTCCGTATGGGTAAGCAGGACATGGATGAGATTTTTGAGAGCGAGCATTCCCAGAACACCCTGTTCTTGTGGATATGGAGAATTGTGGGTATCATGCTGGTAATCTTAGGCTTGAAAGGAATCTTTAATATCGTAGTTACCTTGCTCAAGGTGGTGCCGTTCATTGCCAATATTGTTGGATGGGGCATAGGTGTGGTATGTACAGTGGTAGGACTCGTCTGGTCGCTGATTATCATTGCCATAGCTTGGTTGTTCTATCGTCCGTTATTGGGGATAGCTTTGTTGGCTTTGGCTGCGTTCCTGGTCTGGGTGTTTGCTTTCAAGGGAAAAGACAAACTGAAGGAACTGGCTCAACGTGGTAAGGCACAGCCAGGATTACAGAATGTTTAGCAGGGTGATGACAGTGGATCCTGTGAAACAAACGAACAAGTATATTAATTAAGGTGACAGGGGTGAGTCATGGTGGCTTGCCCCTGTTCGCATAGGTGATCATTGGAAGACAGACAAAAAAGTTCATTTGTCGGTAACGTTTTGCTTGTTATTTATCTGTTTTTGTTTGCAAAATGTGCAAAAATATTGTTTTTCTTATTGCATTTTAATATTTTATGCGTACCTTTGCACGCAGTTTTGATAAATAATGCAGAAAAAGTATAATCATGAGTAAGATTATTAAGCCCATCGACTATCAGTCGGTTCTTGATATGCGACAGACGGAGCAGGGCATTAAACTGATTAAGGAATTCTTCCAACAGAACCTGAGTACGGAGCTGAGATTGCGACGTGTGACGGCTCCGCTTTTTGTATTGAAGGGACTGGGTATTAACGATGACTTGAATGGGGTGGAACGCCCTGTCACATTCCCGATAAAAGACCTTGGTGATGCTGAGGCTGAGGTGGTTCATTCATTGGCTAAATGGAAACGCTTGACTTTGGCTGAGTATCATGTGGAGCCAGGGTATGGTGTCTATACCGACATGAATGCCATCCGTGCTGATGAGGAATTAGATAACCTCCATTCGTTGTATGTTGACCAGTGGGACTGGGAAGCCGTGATGACTCGTGAGCAGCGGAATCTCGATTTCCTGAAGAATATCGTCCGTCGTATCTATGCTGCAATCCTTCGTACTGAGTTCTTAGTATGTGAACGCTATTGCATGCTGAAACCTTTCCTTCCACAAGAGATCCATTTCATCCACAGTGAGGATCTGCTGGCGATGTATCCAGACAAGAGTGTCAAGGAACGTGAGAATCTGATCACCGAAAAATATGGTGCTGTGTTCATTATTGGCATCGGTGGAAAGTTGGCGAACGGTGAACCCCATGACGGAAGGGCTCCAGACTATGATGATTGGACGACCGACTGTGGTGACGGAAAGAAAGGCCTGAACGGAGATATCCTGATCTGGTATCCTGTGTTGGGACGAGCCGTGGAACTTTCTTCCATGGGTATCCGTGTGGACAAGGAGAGTCTTCTCCGACAGCTGAAGATGACCCATAAGGAGGATCGCGAACAATTGTATTTCCACAAGAAACTTCTGAATGACGAGTTGCCGTTGAGCGTGGGTGGTGGCATTGGTCAGAGTCGTTTGTGTATGGTGCTTCTGCACAAAGGTCATCTGGGAGAGATTCAGGCAAGTATCTGGCCCGATGAGATGCGAAAGGAGTGTCGGCAGTTAGGTATGCCGTTGATATAAAGATACAAGAAAGTAACAGACTTCCTGTCTTATACAAGTTCCATTTCCAGTTCGTTGAGAAGCTTGTCTAAGGCAGGATTTTTTGTGCGCATATCTTCCAGCAACTCCCGGTTGTTGAGAATCTTCTTCACCTCATCGGCTTTGGCGAGGCGAAGTGAGAGTGTGATATCACTGTTGTGCAGTGACTGTGCCATCGTGTTGCGGATCCGTCCTTGGATGGCGGTCATTTGTTTCAGCAGGATCTCATTGTCTATCACGACCTCAATCTGTGGAAAGGTGGTGATGGTAGGTGTCATGTTTTTCATTCTTGCAGCCATGCCAGCCATCTGTTGTGGCATACGGTTGCACATAGCTGTCCATTGCAACAGGAGCATGTCGTTGCTGAATTCCTGATGCTCGGATTTCTCTTTGGTTGCAAGATTCTCTTTTTGGTAGGATGGCTTCTCGGGTGATTTGCTGAGGTTGGCAAAGGTCATGCCAATCGAAGAGAGATGCACCTTGGGGTGTGCGTTTGCGGTCTTAGCCTCTGCGGGCTTGGGCTCTGCAGACTTGTTTGTGGTGGACAGTGAAGGGGTGGAAGGCTGCTTGGCAGCATGCTCTTCCACATCTGTCTGAAGATGACGCTCGGTGGTACCCTGTGCAGCCACCATTGCTTGAGCGTTCTTCATCAGTTTTTTGAACAGGGATTTTAATCTCTTAGGGCCACGCCCCGCCGCAGGACTGTCATCCTCTTGTGTGATCTGAGCCACCTGAATAAGGGTAAGCTCCACCAGCAAGCGTTTGTTACTGCTCTGTCGGTAGTTGATGTCGCAGTCGTTCATGATCTTCAGTGCTTTGTACAAGAAGTTCACGGGGCATTTCTTAGCCTGTTGGCGATAACGTTCCATTTGCCGTTGACTCACCTCCAACAAGGAGATAGTCTGCTCATCCTTGGCCATTAGGACGTTGCGGACATGTGAGGCCAGTCCGCTGATGAGATGTCCTCCGTCGAATCCTTTGTTGATCACGTTGTTCAAGAGCACCATGATGTCTGCAACCTTGTTTTCTATTGCTAAGTCGATGATCTGGAAATAGTTCTCTGCATCCAGCACGTTCAGGTCTTCTATCACCTTCTGGTAGGTGATGTTCCCCTGACAGAAAGAGACAGCTTGGTCGAAGATAGAGAGGGCATCGCGCATGCCGCCGTCGGCTTTCTCTGCAATAATGTTCAGTGCTTCTTCCTCGTAAGTGATCCCTTCTTTCTCGGCAACCATCTTCAGGTGGCGGATCGTGTTGGGAACAGTCATCCTCTCGAAGTCGTAGATCTGGCATCGGCTGATGATGGTAGGCAGGATCTTGTGCTTCTCTGTGGTAGCGAGGATAAAGATGACGTGTGCCGGCGGCTCCTCTAAGGTCTTGAGGAAGGCATTGAAGGCAGCAGTGGATAGCATGTGGACTTCATCGATGATGAACACTTTGTATTTCCCGATCTGCGGTGGAATACGTGTCTGCTCCATCAAGGTCTTGATGTTATCCACGGAGTTGTTTGAGGCGGCGTCAAGTTCAAAGATATTATACGACCGCTGTTCATTGAAGGCTTGGCAGCTCTCACAGTGGTTGCAGGCCTCCCCCTCGTCGGTAGGTGTCTCGCAGTTGATGGCTTTGGCGAAGATACGGGCACAGGTGGTTTTTCCGACACCACGAGGACCGCAGAACAGATAGGCATGAGCCAGTTTCCCGCTCTTCACCGCATTCTTCAGGGTCGTAGTGAGGGCAGACTGCCCCACCACCGAGTCGAATGTCATCGGCCTGTATTTGCGTGCTGATACAATATATTCTTTCATAATAATTGAAAACTTTCGTGCAAAGATAGCAAATTTTCGAGAATTATTGTTATCTTTGCGCTCAAATAAGGAAAAAATATGAGTAAATCGAATCCTGTCCATGCCTTCCTCAGTCACAACAAGTATTGGATTGTGCTGATAATCGGTATCCTGATCGTGGGTGTCCTTGATGAGAACAGTTTCTACCAGCGCGTGAAGTACGAGCTGCAGATAGAGGACCTGGAGACGAAGATTGCTGAATACAATGCTCAGTATGAGCGTGATGAAGCACAGTTGCGTGAACTGCGGCGCAATCCCAAGGCTATCACGAAGATAGCCCGCGAACGCTATTTTATGAAAGCCGATGATGAGGACATTTTCGTGCTGAGCGATGATTTACAACCTGTAAACAGTGAGGACAATGAGACAGCTCAATAAATGGCAGAACGCTCTTTTGCTGATGGGCGGAGCCCTGATGGTTATTGGTGCTGGAATGTATGTGTTCGGTATTCACAAGCCTTCTTCGTGGATTTTCTTGGTAGGGGCGTTGGCCTTTGCTTCCATGCAGCTTCAGCAAGTCTATGAGGGACGGAATTTCGTTATCCGCCGTCTGCGCCGTATCATGGTGATGGCTGATGTGCTGTTTGTCGTGGCAGGCTTGCTGATGGTGGAGAATGCCTATAATTTCCTGCTGCCTTTTTTCCAAAACCATATCCAGAACGGTCTTAACGCGTACATTATCTATATCATGGGCAAATGGGTGGTGCTGTTGCTGGTTGCCGCCATCTTAGAGGTCTATACTACCCATCGAATCAGTAGCGAATTAGAAAAAGAGGCAAAAAAACGCTAAAAGTACACACTTTTGTTTTAAATAGCATAAAAATTTTTCCATACTTCAATATTACATTGTACTTTTGCAGAGCTTTCAGAGCGGCATGGCCGTTCGCTGTGCTATTATACGAGAATCGTTTATGAATAAGATCATCTATGCAATGTTGATGTTGGCTGCCCTGACATCGTGTGCCAACAGTTACAATATACAAGGCTCTTCCGACGTGCAGATGCTCGACGGTCGTATGCTCTATCTGAAGGTCTTCAAGAATAGTGACCTGAAGAATGTGGACTCATGCGACGTGGTGCATGGGAAGTTCCAGTTCACGGGCACGGTTGACAGTACGAAGATGGCCACGTTATTCATGGATGATGAGAGTATTATGCCGGTGGTGATAGAGCGTGGAGAGATCAGTATCAAGATCGATAACTCACAACAGCGGGTAAGCGGCACACCTTTGAATGATAAACTGACTGCCTTCCTTGAGGACTACAACAAGCTTCAGCGACAGATGGAGGACTTAGGGCATAAGCAGAGTCAGGCCATCATGGACGGAGAAGATGAAACGGTTACAAATACCCGTCTGAACCAAGAGGCGATGAAGATTGCCGATGAGGAGGATAAACTCGTGACGGGCTTTATCGAAGAGAATTTCGATAATGTATTAGGACCGGGCGTGTTCTTCATGCTGACTGCCGGGAACCGCACACCGATGCTTACACCGTGGATAGAAGCTTTGATGAGCAAAGCGACAGATTATTTCAAGAACGATGCTTATGTAAAGAGCTACTATGAGACGGCGAAGCAGAATGAGGCTATCATGAATGGAATGGCAGAGCCTGCTGTGATGCCGCAGACTGCTCCACAAGCCCCGTTACCGCAGGCACCCACACCGAACCAGCTGGCACAGCCATCCGACTCTGTGAATTAAATCCCAACGACATTGAAAACACTGATTTCCCATGCGACGATCGTGAATGAGGGACAGGCATTCCTTGGCTCTCTTGTCATCGAGAACGAACGGATCGCGGATATCTTTGAATATACAGCACCCCAAGGGCAGTTCGACGAAACCGTTGATGCCACGGGGTGTTTTGTTTTACCCGGTGTGATTGACGACCATGTGCATTTCCGTGAACCTGGCCTCACGCAGAAAGCCGATCTTGAAAGTGAAAGCCGTGCCGCCGCTTATGGGGGTGTGACTTCCTATTTCGATATGCCTAATACGGTACCCCAGACTACTACACTGGAGTCTTTAGAGGAGAAATTCCAGTTGGCGAAGGAGAAAAGTCATGTGAACTATAGCTTCTTCTTTGGGGCAACGAATGACAATACGATGCTTTTCTCTCAATTGGACATTCACCGTATTCCGGGCATCAAACTCTTTATGGGAAGCAGCACTGGCAATATGCTTGTTGACCGCGAGGACGCCCTGAACGAGATTTTCTGTTCTTCCCCCTTACCCTTGATGGCTCATTGTGAGGATACGGCTCTCATCAATCGCAATATGGCAGAGGCAAAGGCCCGATATGGTGAGGACCCAGAAGTGTCGCATCATCCTGAGATACGCAGTGAGGAGGCTTGTTTCCGTTCCACTCAGCTGGCCGTTGAATTAGCCACTCGGCACCATAGCAGGCTGCATGTGGCTCACTTGACTACGGCTCGTGAATTGGAACTGTTTGGAAAGACTCCCCTCATTACCGCTGAAGCCACGGTGAGTCATTTGTTCTTCTCAGATGAAGATTATCAGACCTTGGGTGCCAGAATCAAGTGCAACCCAGCCGTGAAGACCAGTGCCGATCGTGCTGCCCTTCGCAAAGCCCTTACTGATGGACGGATCACGGTGATAGGTACTGATCACGCCCCTCATCTGTTATGCGACAAGCAGGGTGGGGCATCCAAGGCCGCCTCGGGCATGCCGATGATTCAGTTCTCTTTAGTCACGATGCTCGAATTGGTGGATGCCGGCGTGCTGACGATAGAACGGTTGGTGGAACTGATGTGCCATCATCCAGCCCAACTTTTTGAAGTGCGCAAACGCGGCTTCCTCCGGAAAGGTTATCAGGCAGACCTTGTCATTGTTAAGCCCCACACGCCCTGGACGGTTACGGAAGATGTGATCCAAAGCAAGTGTAAGTGGAGTCCGATGCTTGGGCATGAATATCAGTGGCAGGTACTGCATACCTTCTGCAACGGCCATCATCTTTATAATCAGGGACGGTTCGATGAACAATCGCGAGGAGAGGAGATCGCCTTCAGATGATTCAGCAACTCACATATTCCATCGACGAGGTAATTCCTTACATCAACTGGCCTTACTTCGACTATGCCTGGGGCGTAGGAAGCAAGGGAAAGAAGGAACGTGACCAACTGCGGCAGGAAGCACAGCAACGGCTGTCTGTTCTCGCAGGAAAGTATCATACGTATGCTCTCTTCGGCCTTTTCGCTGCGAACAGTGACGGTGATGACATCGTCCTGTGGAAAGACACAATGGAAGGACAAACTGCTGAACCGGTTCGTATCCCATTCCTCCGTCAACAGAAACCTGTTAGAAAAGGGGAGCACAATCTCTGTCTGTCGGACTATCTTCGACCTTTATCGATGGGGGAGACCGATACCATTGGGGTGTTTGCCACCAGTGTGGATCATTCCATCGAGACTGATGCCGACAACGAACCCTATTCCAAAATGATGGCGCAAACTCTTGCCGACCGCTTGGCGGAGGCTACAGCTGAACGGATGCATGAAGAGGTACGCCGCCGTTATTGGGGATATGCCCCTCATGAACAACTGTCGATACAACAGTTGCATATCGAGGCCTTTCAGGGCATCCGTCCTGCTGTGGGCTACCCATCCTTACCCGATACCAGCATCAATTTTATTCTCTCTGACCTGATAGGAATGAAGTCCATCGGTATCCGACTCACAGAGAGTGGGATGATGGTACCTCATGCCTCGGTGAGCGGTCTGATGATTTCACATTCCAAAGCCCGATACTTTGATATTGGGAAGATTGGCGAAGACCAGCTGAAAGACTATGCCCGTCGTCGGGGAATACCTGTGGAGATGGCTCGCCGTTTCCTTTCATCATTTATTTCTCATCCCTTATCCCACAAGCCATGATAGCAAGAATTCTTATACCCCTGTTGTTACTTATCGCGTTACCCGACCTTTATCTGCATTGGCACTATTTGCAGCGCAGGAAAGGATATAATGTCTTCTGGCGCTGTTTGTTCTGGGCTCCTTCGTTGATCATGCTTGCCTATACCTTAGGATTGTCTGCCGGTGATAATTTTGTCCCCTCCCAGATCGAATTCCTCTTCCTTTATCTTTTCCTATTAGGTGTTCTGGTGCTCCCCAAGGCAGCGTTCGCCCTGTGCAGTGCGATAGGTTTGTTGTTTTGTAAACTGTTGCATCGGCGACAGAACTGGGGAAACCTCATCGGTTTCTTTCTGGCCTTGTTCGTGATGTTTGTCGTAGTCTATGGCGGAACGATAGGTTTCAGTAAGATAGAGGTGAATGAGATGGAGTACGCTTCCAAGGATTTGCCGAAATCGTTCGACGGCTACCGCATCGTATTGTTCAGCGATGCCCATGTGGGAACATACACAGGCAGCAGGAAGAAGATTTTGGAGAAGGCGGTAAAGCTGATCAACGAGCAGGAGGGTGACATGGTGGTCTTTGCCGGTGACTTACAGAACGTGCAGCCTTCGGAGATCGATCCTGTGCAAAGTCTCCTCGGTACGATCAAGGCCAAAGATGGTGTGTTCTCCATTTTAGGAAATCACGACTATGCCAACTACCTGAAGACTGATTTTGCTACCGAGGCATTGAACGAGAGTCTGATTAAAAGCAAGGAACGTAGCATGGGCTGGAACCTACTGTTGAATGAGAACCGTGTGGTGCGTCGTGGGAAAGACTCCATCGTGGTGGTGGGATTGGAAGACAATACATCGGGTAGGTGGAACAAAAATCCCAAACGTATCAACATGGAGAAAGCCATGAAAGGCATCAGTGATCAGTCGTTCATGTTGATGTTGGTGCATAATCCCGATGCCTGGGGTCCTGATACAGGTCTTCATATCCAAGCACCGCTCACACTCAGTGGGCATACCCATGGCGGACAGTTCCGTTTGCTGGGATGGTCACCTGTTTATTGGAAAACGCCTTATGGTGGAGGCTGGTATCAGGAGAAGGGCCGTTCCATGTATGTCTCTACGGGCTTGGGTGGCTTGGTTCCTTTCCGTTTTGGCGTACCGGGAGAAATAGCTGTCATTACAATGAAAAGGAAATAGCTACTGGTCAGGATTCTCTACATATCCTTGATATTCCGGTACTAAGTCGGCCATAATCACTTGGTAGCTTTCTTCAAGCGTGTGTTTGATGTTCTCCGGTCCTTGACTTTCCGGACGGATCGGCTGGTGGATGGTCAGCTTCAAGGGATGCCATGTTAACCATTTCCCATCATTCATCCTCGGCAGGATATTAAATGATCCGTTGATGGTGAGGGGTACCACGGGAAGGTGTAGCTCATCAGCCAGCATGAACGCCCCACGGCGGAACACCCCCATGTGCCCGGTAAAGGTACGGGCTCCTTCTGGGAATACCGTCAGACTGATACCGTCGCGCAGGATCGTTCTTGCCTCATCGTAGCTTTTCTTAATCTTGCTGGCACCACGTTTATCGACGAATATCTGGTGTGACTTCTCACATGCGTATCCCACAAAGGGTATCTTCTTCAACTGCCATTTCATCATCCATTTGAAGTTCCTGTTCAGATAGCCGTAGATCAGGAAGATGTCAAAAGCACCTTGATGGTTGGATACAAACACATACGATTCTCCCTCTTGCAGATTCTCCCTTCCTTCCACCTTCACAGGGATTAGCAAAACCTTTAAGATAAGCCAAGCCCACCACTTCCCGGGATAATATCCCCAGAAGTGACCGTTACCCAAAGTGCATCCGATGGCAACGGTTAATGATATAAAGATTGTCCACACCAAGATAATCGGAGCGGCGATGAAAAGCTGGTATAGTCGATATGCGATTTTCATGATAGGTCAATGATCATTATTGAGGGAGTGGTGGATACTTGCGTGTCCATCCGTCCCAGCGCAGCCGCATCACTCCGAAGAATGCCTCACCGAAGATGCCACCCGACATCTTGGATACCCCTTCGCGGCGGTTCACGAAGATGACAGGTACCTCTTTGATTTTAAAGCCGATCTTGTAGGCTGTGTATTTCATCTCAATTTGGAAACCATAGCCTTTGAAACGGATCTTATCCAACTCGATAGTCTGGAGCACACGTCGTTTATAGCATTTGAAACCTGCTGTGGTGTCGTGCACCTTGAAGCCCGTAACCATCCGCACGTATTTCGAGGCGAAATAGCTCATCAGAACGCGGCCAATAGGCCAGTTCACCACATTCACACCACTGATATACCGTGAGCCGATGGCCAGGTCGAAGCCTTCTTCTGCACAGGCGGCATAGAGTCGGGGCAGATCGTTCGGGTCGTGACTGAAGTCGGCATCCATCTCGAAGATATAGTCATAGGTACGCTCCAATGCCCATTTGAAGCCAGTGATATAGGCTGTTCCCAACCCGAGCTTCCCGCTTCTCTCCAAGAGGAACAGACGGTCGGCAAATTCGTCAGCCATCAGCCGTTTCACAATAGAAGCGGTACCATCTGGCGAACCATCGTCGATGACCAGGATATGAAAGCACTTTTCCAAGCCAAACACGGCTCGGATAATCTTCTCGATGTTCTCCTTCTC
>DETG01000047.1:15592-37398 GCA_002361535.1 Prevotella sp. UBA3294 | reverse complement strand
CACGCCCATTTGGATGGGGAAGAATTTGCAGAGGATCGTGCTGAAGTAATAGCACGAGCCAAGGAGGCAGGAGTGAGCAAGGTGCTGGTTCCTGCCATCGACTATGCTTCTTCCATTGCCGTGATGCAACTCTGTGCCCAATATCCTCATTTCGCCTATCCTATGATCGGTCTTCATCCAGAGGAAGTGAAGGATGATTGGAGGGAAGAGCTGGAGAGAATCAGGAGTATTATTTCGAGGAGTGAGGAGTGTGGAGTGAGGAGTGAGAATAGTACTGAGATACAATCATCAGTTCTTGTGGATTCATTTATTCAAAGCATATCTCACTCCTCACTCCACACTCCTCACTCCTCAATTATAGCCATCGGCGAAGTAGGTCTCGACTACTACTGGAGCCGAGAATACGAGAAAGAGCAGTTAGCGGCGTTCGATGAACAGGTACAATGGAGCATTGAAACCCGTCTGCCCCTGATGATCCATTGTCGCAAAGGTCAGAACGAGATGGTGCACCTGTTGAAGCAATATGAGCGGGAACTGCCGGGTGGCGTGTTCCATTGTTTTACGGGTAATGAACGTGAGGCAGCCGAGTTCCTTCAGTTCGACCGTTTTGTCTTAGGTATCGGTGGTGTCCTTACCTTTAAGAAGTCGCATCTGCCTGAAGTGCTGCCTGCTTCCGTTCCCTTGGAACGCATCGTTTTAGAAACCGACAGTCCGTATATGGCTCCTGTTCCGATGCGTGGTAAGCGTAACGAGAGTGCTTTTGTCCGCTTTGTCTTGCAAAAACTCGCAGAGTGCTACGGCGTAACGGAAGAACATGTGGCAGAGGTCACCAACCAGAATGTGTATCGGGTGTTTCCTACGATACATTCTTCTCCATGTAACTGCTGAATTGACGTGCCTCGGTATTCCCCGTGTTTTTTTCCTTCGGGGTGAGAAGTGAGAACTGAGAACTGAGAACTGAAAGGTGAGAACTGAGAGGTATGATTACCTTCAAGATTTGGCTCTTTTGCCTGTTCCTGGGTGTAATCATACCTCTCAGTTCTCACCTTTCAGTTCTCAGTTCTCACCTCTCACTTCTCAGTTATAAACAGAATTAGTTGTACCAAACCGATGAATCGACCTCAGAATAGAGCTCGTCGGTCTCACTGTTGTACACATTGTCGAGTTCGTAGTCCTCTTGGTTGTGCATTTGTTTTGTAGTATTCATAGTAGTTCCTCCTTGGGGCTGAGGCTCCGTTGCCCCTTTTGATGGTGATTGCAGGGAGCCGCTGCTATTCTGTGACAAATATAAGAAAAAAATGAATACGTTGTTCGTTTTTCGTATATTTTAACCTTATGACCGTTGATTCTTCATTTTTTGTATCCTCATGTGTTTATATCTCGTAGAAAATGGTTATCTTTGCAATCAAATCAGAAAAACGATAACGGAATTATTCATACAATGATGAAGAAATTAATGATGCTGTTGACCGCCGGGATGATGCAGTTGTCCTTGTGCGCACAGTCATTTACTGAATGGCACGACATGGCGGTGAACGGTGTGAACCGCTTAGTGAATCACACCTCCTTCTTTGCTTTCGAGAACGAGGCACTGGCCAAGCAAGGTGATTGGAAGTCATCCGACCGTTTTCTTTCACTCCATGGCGACTGGAAGTTCAATTGGGTGGAGCATGCCAATGATCGTCCTGCCGACTTCTTCCGTCCTGACTACGATGACACGCAGTGGGGGAAGATGCCCGTGCCGGGTATATGGGAACTGAACGGCTACGGTGACCCAGAGTATGTGAACATCGGTTTTGCGTGGCGCGGTCATTTCCAGCACCTCACACAGAAAGACTATCAGGAAGGGGTGAGCGATATTCCCGTTCCGTCAAAGGACAATCATGTAGGCTCCTACCGAAAGACCATCATGGTGCCCGAGTCTTGGAAAGGTCAGCAGGTGATAGCTCACTTCGGCAGTGTCACCTCGTGTATCTACCTTTGGGTGAACGGTCAGTTCGTGGGATACAGTGAGGACTCGAAGATTGCAGCAGAGTTTGATCTCACCAAGTATGTGCATCCCGGTGAGAACCTCATCGCCTTTCAGGTGTTCCGCTGGTGTGATGGTTCCTGGTGCGAGGATCAGGACTTCTGGCGACTCTCCGGTGTTGCCCGCGACAGCTATCTGTATTGCCGTGATGCCAAGAACCATATCGATGACATCCGCATCTCCTCTTCCCTCATTAACAACTATCAGGATGGCACCTTGCAGGTGAATCTCTTGGCGCGAGGGAAGGTGAACGCCTATGTCGATCTGTATGATGCCGAAGGAAACCGTGTTGCCAACAGTGTGGTGAACGCATGGGACGAGTCGTTGCCGATGCAGGGCGGAGCCCTGCTGACGGTGCAGAACCCACACAAGTGGACCGCCGAGACCCCCTATCTCTATACCTTGGTGGTGCGCCTGTTGCCGAATCGCAAATATCCTGAGATCGGTGCGGAGTATGAGGCTATCGCCCAGAAGGTGGGTTTCCGCAGTGTAGAGATCAAGGATGCCCAGCTCTTGGTGAACGGACAGCCTGTCTATATCAAAGGTGTCGATCGCCATGAGATGGATCCCGACGGCGGCTATGTGGTGAGTCGTGAGCGGATGATCCAGGATATCCAGGTGATGAAACGCTTCAATGTGAATGCCGTGCGCACAAGTCATTATCCTAATGATCCGTTGTGGTACGACCTCTGCGACCAGTATGGTATCTACCTTGTGTCAGAGGCAAACCAGGAGAGCCATGGCTTCGGTTACAATCCCAAGGAAGCGATCTCCTTCACCCCGCTCTTCGCCCAGCAGATCCTGCAGCGCAACCAGCATAATGTCCAGGTGAACTACAACCATCCCAGTGTGATTATATGGTCGATGGGTAACGAGACCATCGGCGGTCCGAACTTCAAGGCCGCCTACGACTGGATCAAGAGTCAGGATCCAGTCCGTCCGGTGCAGTATGAGCAGACGGGCAGCGGCACACCCAGCGACATCATGTGTCCAATGTATGCTTCGCACAACTGGTGTGAACGCTATGCCTCTAACCCCGCAACCACCAAGCCCCTCATCCAGTGCGAATACAGTCATGCCATGGGTAACAGCTGCGGTGGCTTCAAAGAATACTGGGACCTGGTGCGCAAATACCCCAAATATCAGGGTGGTTTCATCTGGGACTTTGTGGATCAGGCGCTGCACCGCAAGCCTAATAAGAATAGTATAAATAGTAATAATAGCAAAAGTAGCAACACTCATATCGAATACACCTACGGTGGTGATTACAACAGCTACGATCCTTCGGATAACAACTTCAACTGCAACGGCTTGGTATCCCCCGACCGCGTGCCGAATCCCGAGATGTATGAGGTGGGTTACTTCTATCAGAATATCTGGGCAGAGCCGGTGGATATCCAGAAAGGAGTGGTTCGCGTGAAGAATGAAAATTTCTTCAAAGGTCTTGACAACATCCGCCTACACTGGAGCCTGCTGGTGGAAGGGAAGAAGGTGAAGGAGGGTACGGTTGACAAGTTAGAGATCGCTCCCCAGCAGTCGCGTGACTATACCCTGCCGTTGGACATTGACGAGGATACCTATTACGGAAAAGAACAACTGCTGAACATCGACTTCACCTTGAAAGAGGCAGAGCCGTTGATGGAAGCAGGACAGCAGGTGGCTTACAGACAGATCGTGGTGAACGACTTCCGTCAGGACGATGCCGATGACAATGATCCGTCGGCCAAATTCTGGGTGAAGGAAGACAAGAAAGCACAGGAGGTCACCATTGGCGTGAAAGGATCCCGTCAGGCAGATGATGTTATCAGTAAGAAAGACATTCGTGTGACGTTCGATCGTGCCACGGGCTTGATCTGCCACTATGAGGCAGAGGGAAGACCCGTATTAGCCGAGGGGGGTACCATCAAACCCAACTTCTGGCGTGCCGTCACCGATAACGATATGGGTGCTGGTATCCAGAGACGGTTTAAGGTGTGGCGTAACCCTGTGATGAATCTCGTCTCTTTCGAGGCCAAGAAGACCAAGACGAAGTTAGGTGAGAAATATGTCAATGTCACCGCTCTCTACGACATGCCCGAGGTGCAGGCCCAACTGAAGATGGTCTATGCCCTCATGTCGAGCGGCAGGATGGTGGTTCATCAGAGTATGACGGTGAACGATACGGCCAAGGTGGCCGATATGCTTCGCTTCGGTGTGGTGGTGCAGCTGCCCTACGATATGGACAAGAGTCGCTTCTACGGTCGCGGACCGATAGAGAACTATGCCGACCGTAAGGAGTCACAGCGGGTAGGCGTCTATGAGCAGACCGCCGATGAGCAGTTCTATCCTTATATCCGTCCGCAGGAGACGGGTACGAAGAGTGACATCCGTTGGTGGGAGCAGACCGATGCTACGGGCTATGGCGTCTCCATCCGTTCGCATCGGATGCTCTATCTGTCGGCCCTCCATTACGACGTGGAGGCCCTCGACGATGGTGATGACAAGGATCAGCGCCATGTCGGGGATGTGCCGAAGTCGAAATTCACCAACCTCTACATCGACTCCGAGCATGCCGGCGTGGGTGGTATCAACAGCTGGAGCTGGGAAGGCTTTGCACTGCCCAAGTATCAGGTGAAGTATGGTAAGAAACGTTTAGGCTTCTCCCTCAGTGTAGAACGATAAATACTTCAATAAACAAAACTACAAAAAAATGAAAAAAACAAAGAAATTCTTCTTGCTGGCATGTACTGTCATGACTGCTTTCAGCGCACAGGCCCAGCATCAGTTCACGGTGAATGCCAAGAAACTGGGTGCACCCATTCAGCCAACCATGTACGGTATCTTCTTCGAAGACATTAACTTCGGTGCCGATGGCGGCCTCTATGCCGAGATGGTGGAAAACCGTTCGTTTGAGTTCCCACAACGACTGATGGGGTGGAACACCTTCGGACAGGTGAAGGTTGCCGACCAGAATCCTGCCTTCGACAAGAATCCTCACTATGTCACCTTGAGCGATGCCGGTCATCGTGATAAGTTCACGGGTTTGGAGAACCGCGGCTTCTTCGGCATGGGACTGAAGAAAGGGATGAAGTACAACTTCTCCGTCTATGCCCGTACCGCCGGTGCCTCACAGATCCGTGTGGAACTCATTGGCAGCGATAACGAGGTGATGGACAAGCAGAGTATTGAGATCAAGGGTAACGGATGGAAACGTTACACCGCTACGCTGACCTCTCCCAAAACCGATGCCAAAGGATTGATGCGCGTCTATTTAGAGAACAAGCAAAGTGTGGATCTCGACCATGTGAGTCTGTTCCCGCAGGATGCCTGGAAGGGATTGCTCAGGGCCGATCTGGTGAAAGACCTGAAAGATCTGAATCCCGGTGTGTTCCGCTTCCCTGGCGGTTGCATCGTGGAAGGTACCGATCTCGGCAGCCGTTATCAGTGGAAGAACAGTGTAGGACAGGTGGAGAACCGTCCACTGAACGAGAACCGCTGGAACTACACTTTCCCACACCGACTCTATCCTAACTATTACCAGACCTACGGACTGGGCTTCTATGAGTTCTTCCTGCTCTCTGAGGAGATTGGTGCACAGGCACTGCCCGTGCTGAGCTGCGGACTGGCATGTCAGTTCCAGAACCCGGATGAGAACGAGGCACAGTGCCATGTGGCCGTTGACGACCTCCAGTCGTATATCGATGATGCCCTCGACCTGATCGAGTTTGCCAATGGCGGTACGGATACGAAATGGGGAAAGCTGCGTGCTGATATGGGGCATCCCGCTCCGTTCAACCTCCAGCAGATCGGTATCGGTAACGAGCAGTGGGGACCGCTCTATCCCGTTCGCTTAGAGAAGTTCATCAAGGCGATCCGTGCCACGTACCCGAAGATGAAGATCGTGGGCACCAGCGGTCCGTCACCTGATGACAAGGACGGGAAGCAGTTCACCTACGGATGGGAGCAGATGAAGAAACTGAAGGCCGACCTCGTGGATGAGCACTACTATCGTGATCAAGACTGGTTCATGAACAACGTCACCCGTTATGACAACTACGACCGCAAGGGTCCGAAAGTGTTCGCTGGAGAATATGCTTGTCATGTGAAAGAGGAGCCCGCCGATTTCCCCACCGCTAAGAACGTGTTCGAGGCTGCCCTCGCTGAGGCTGCCGTCATGACCGGCTTTGAGCGCAACGCCGATATCGTGCACATGGCCACATACGCCCCGTTGTTTGCCCATGTGGAGGGCTGGCAGTGGCGTCCCGACCTGATCTGGATGGATAACCTCACCACCGTGCGCACTCCTAACTACTACGTGCAGCAGCTCTACGGACAGAATCCCGGCACCCATGTGCTCAGTCTGTTAGAAGGGAAGAAGCCCGTCACCGGACAGGATGGTCTGTGCGCCAGTGCTGTCTATGATCAGAACACGAAGGGTTATATCGTGAAGATCACCAATACGTCAGCCGAGCCGAAGGACATCGTCATCACCTTCAAGGGCGTGAAGAACCTGGGCAGCGGTAAGGTGACCACCCTCCATGCCGACCGTATGGATGCTGCCAACACCATCGAGAAGAAAAACAATGTGGTGCCGAGAACAGCAGATGTACAGGCAGAGGGTAATGTGTTGCGTGCAACGATCCCTGCCAAGACCTTTGCTGTGTATCGTTTCTGATCACATCCCATACCCCAACGAAAACATTCGCAGGCACCACCTGCGAATGTTTTTTTGTCAATATTTTTAGTCGAAAATTTTGTTCTCGAAAATGCCTCCAAAAAAATTCTGATGGTGCATTGGGAGACTTCCGAAACAAGAAAACAAACGGTTTTTGACAGGCAAAGTCTGTTCAGATTCCAAATAAAGTCTGTTTAGGGTACAAGTAGAGTCTCATTGGAATCCAAGTAGAGCCTACTTAATGTTTACGTAGAGTCTAAGTAAAGTTTACGTAGAGTCTGATTTGACTCGTTCCAGACGCTCCTTACTCTCTTTCCGCCGTCTGTTACGGGTCTTTCCGCCGTCTGTTACGACTTATAACTGACGGCGGAACGAGTGTAAACGCCGAGCGGAACGGGAGTAAACACCGTTCGGAACGACCCGTAGATTGGGGGGTGGGGTCGCCTTCAGCGAGAAATCCTACAAAATCTATCCAAATCAAACAAATGTATAGCGTCAACTTTGGGTGGTGGGGTTGGGGCGATTTCTCGCCGAAGGCGACTCCCCCAAGAAAGAAAAGTATAGTCTTTTTGACCCAGAAGTACTATGTTTTTGACCCTAAAACACTATGTTTTTGGGTGCTAAAGACTATATTTTTGTGAGTTAAAAATGCTGGATTTTGCTAACGTATTCATTATCAATGTTTTACCAAACCTCTCCAGATTTGCGTTTTTTCGACCGAAGGACCAGTTGCTGACCGCTGAGCCATTCTGGCGCGTTAAATCAAGTTAAATCGTCAAGATAATTCAGATGTTTTTAGAGGAGAGAGGAGAGAGGAGGGAGGAGAGAGAATGGTATTAAGATCAAGTGGATTGAATATGTTTTTCGGCACGATGTGATGATATCTCCCAAATTTTGACTACTTTTGCAATTCAAAAGAAGTGAAAGATGATTGTATGCATTGCCGAGAAACCCAGCGTGGCGCAGGATATAGCGCGTATCATCGGGGCTAACAATAGGAAAGACGGATACATGGAAGGCAACGGGTATCAGGTGACCTGGACATTCGGACACCTGTGCACGCTGAAGGAGCCGCACGACTATACCCCGATGTGGAAGTCGTGGAGCCTCAGTGCGCTACCCATGATTCCCCAGCGCTTCGGTATCAAGCTGATCGAGGATGCGGGTATCAAGAAACAGTTTGCTGTCATCGAGCAACTCATGCAGGCTGCCGACGGGATCATCAACTGCGGTGACGCCGGTCAGGAGGGTGAGCTGATCCAACGGTGGGTGATGCAGAAAGCACAGGCCAAGTGTCCGGTGAAACGCTTGTGGATCTCATCGATGACCGATGAGGCCATCCGCGAGGGATTCCAGCAGTTGAAGGACCAGAGTGAATACCAGCCACTGTATCTGGCGGGTCTGTCACGGGCTATCGGTGACTGGATCCTCGGCATGAATGCCACACGACTCTATACACTTAAATATGGTCAGAACCGACAGGTGCTGAGTATCGGTCGTGTGCAGACACCTACATTAGCACTGATCGTGAACCGTCAGAAGGAGATCGATCACTTCAAACCCGAACCTTACTGGGTGCTCTCCACCATCTACCGCGACACGCTCTTCACTGCCACGAAAGGGAAGTTCACCAGTAAGGAGGAGGGGGAACGGAGCTTCGAGACCATTCAGGGGAAGCCGTTCACCGTGACGAAGGTAGAGAAGAAGAACGGTAGGGAGGCACCGAAACAGTTGTACGACCTCACCTCGCTACAGGTGGATTGTAACCGGAAGTTCGGGATGAGTGCGGAGATGACGCTCAACACCATCCAGGCACTCTATGAGCGGAAACTCACCACCTATCCCCGTGTGGATACCCAATACCTCTCGGATGACATCTATCCGAAGTGCCCGCAGATCATGAATGGACTGTTTCAGGTGAAGATGGCGGGAACTGCTCCCTATGCCGATCTGGTAAGACCGTTGGGCGGGAAGCCCCTGCCGAAGACGAAGCGGGTGTTCGACACCTCAAAGGTGACAGATCACCATGCCATCATCCCTACAGGAGTGATCCCACAGAACCTGACAGATTTTGAACGACATGTCTATGACCTGGTGGCACGACGGTTTATCGGGGCGTTCTATCCCGATTGTAAGTTCTCTACCACCACGGTGTTAGGCGAGGTTGACGGGGTAGAGTTCAAGGTGACGGGAAAGGAAATCCTCGACCCGGGATGGCGTGTCGTTCTGGGAAAGCCATCGGAGTCGGCAGAGTCACCCGATTCCTCCGATTCCTTGGAAAAGAAAGAGGAAGAGAAGACACTGCCCACCTTCGTGAAAGGGGAGAGCGGACCGCATACCCCCACACTCACTGAGAAGCAGACCACCCCGCCACCTTATTATAATGAGGCCTCTCTGCTGCGTGCCATGGAGACAGCGGGGAAGTTCGTGGAGGATGAGGAACTGCGGGCAGCGATGAAGGAGAACGGTATCGGTCGTCCGTCATCGCGGGCGGGCATCATCGAAACGCTGTTCAAACGTCATTATATCCGACGGGAGAAGAAACGCTTAGTGGCCACTCCCACCGGCATCGAACTGATCGACATGATCAAGGAGGAACTGTTGAAGAGTTGTGAGCTGACAGGTATCTGGGAGAAAAAACTGCGTGACATCGAACACCGGAAATACGACCCGGCGCAGTTTGTCAATGAACTGAAGGAACAGATCACTGCTATCGTCAACCAGGTGCTGGCAGACAACTCCAACCGCAGGGTGACACTGATGGAGGATGATCTTTCAAAAGGGAAAGGAAAAGCCAAGACGGCTCCTGCAAACACTGAAGAGAAGAAACCGAAGAAACGCACCACGAAGAAAAGCACGAAGAAAGGGGATGACAAAAAGAATCTCGTGCCGCAGTCTGGTGACTCTCTCATCGGAACGGTGTGCCCCCTCTGTGGCAAGGGGCATCTCATCAAGGGAAAGACCGCTTATGGATGCAGTGAGTGGAAGAACGGCTGCACCTACCGACTGCCTTTCACTGAATCGGCAAAACAGGGAGAGACACAATAAATCTTCTGTTCTGCCGTTTATAGAGTGTATGCGCAGCTGTCATCTGTTTCTATTCCTGCTGTTGTTCTTGTTCTGCTCGTGCGGTGCCGACCAGAACATGAAGAAGGGTGAGAAGTTCCTCGCCATCGGGGAATACTATGATGCTGCGGAACAATTCAAGAAAGCTTATTCCAAAGCACCGGCTAAGGAAAGGGAACGCCGAGGACAGATTTCCAGGAAACTGGCTCACTGCTATGAACGTATCAACGCATCGCAGAAAGCCATCGCTTCCTACCGTAACATCATCAGGTATAAGCAGGATGATGTGGAAACACACCTGTCGTTTGCCCGTCAGCTGCTGCGCAACGGCAACTACAAGGAGGCGGAGAAGGAATTCCTGTGGGTGCTCGACTCCCTGCCAGATAACACACTGGCAAAGAACGGTCTGACATCAGCACGCACGGCTCCCGAGATCAAACAGACGGGATCGCGATACACGGTGAAGAAGATGGATGTGTTCAACTCTCGTAGGGCCGACTATAGTCCGATGCTCTGCGGTGATGAGTACAACCAGCTCTATTTTACCTCTACCCGTAATGAGGCGCAGGGGGATGAGGTAAGCGGTATCACAGGTGCCAAGGCAGGAGATATCTTCTTTTCGCAGAAAGATGACAAAGGAAAATGGGGGCGACCGCAAACAATCGAGAGCGGACTGAACACAGAATATGATGAAGGGGCCTGCTGCTTCTCTACCGATCAGCATACGATGTATCTCACACAGTGTTCCACCGACCCTGACTATCCACGCTATGCGAACATCGTCACGGCCAGTCGTTCGGACGCTGCCTGGGGGAAAGCCACGAAGCTGGAGCTGTCGCGTGACACACTGTCGAGCTTTGCCCACCCTGCTGTCTCACCAGATGGGGAGTGGCTGTACTTTGTGTCGGATATGCCGGGAGGACTGGGAGGAATGGATATCTGGCGTGTCCGTCTGACCGCTGCGGGAGTTGGTGGTGTAGAGAACATCGGGGCTCCCGTGAACACCGAGGGGGATGAGATGTTCCCCACGTTCCGCCCGAACGGTGACTTGTATTTCTCTTCTAACGGCCACCCGGGAATGGGTGGCCTGGATATCTTCATCGCGAAGGTGGACAAGAGCGGCAGGTATCGGTTGGAACATCCTGGATTCCCTTTGAACTCCCAGGGGGATGACTTCGGATGTACGTTCGAAGGACTGCACAACAGGGGATTCTTCTGCTCAAACCGTGGAGACGGGCGTGGGTGGGATCATATCTATAGTTTCGAGAACCCCGAGATCGTACAGACCGTCAAGGGATGGGTTTACGAGATGGATGGCTATGAATTGCCAGAGGCACAGGTGTATATGGTGGGAAACGATGGAACGAACGTCAAACTGAGTGTGAAAGGTGACGGCTCCTTCGAACAGGAAGTGCTGCCGGGAGTGGATTATGTGCTGTTAGCCTCCTGCAAGGGATTCCTGAACCATCGTGAGGAGATCAAGGTGAAGGCGGCGAAGGAGTCGGAGGTATATACGTTACAGTTCCCCTTGGCCAGTATCCGTGTCCCCGTTCTGATTGATAATATCTTCTATGACTTCGATAAGGCCACCCTGCGCCCTGAGTCGGCAACGGCATTGGATGAGCTGGTGGGACTGCTGAACGAGAATCCCAATGTGACCATTGAACTGAGTGCCCATGCCGACTATCGCGGCAGTGCGGATTATAACAAACGACTGTCACAGCGGCGCGCTGAGTCGGTGGTGAACTACTTGATTGCTCATGGCATCCCCAAGGAACGACTCACACCTGTTGGCTACGGTGTGGAGAAACCCAAGACAATCCGTAAGAAGCTCACGGAGAAATACAACTGGCTCAAGGAGAATGATGTGCTGACGGAGGAGTTCGTGAGGGCTTTGAATGATCCCGAGAAAGAGGAGATCTGTAATCAGCTGAACCGACGGACGGAGTTCATCGTTCTGCGCACCACCTATGGTATGTTCGATGAGAACGGTCAGCTGAAGAACCCACCGAAGAAAAAAGAGGAAACCAAACATCCCGAGGAGGATGATGGTTTCCTGCTGATAGAATAATCTGTGATCTGCCGACTAACGTTCTGACGTGGCTGCCATATAACCGCCTACCATCAGCACACAAATCAGGGCAAGGTAGGTCATGAGCAGACTCTGGTGATAGAGCATGTTCGTGGAAAGGTCGGCCCACAGACCACTGATGGTGCCGCACAATGCCTGCACTCCCTTACTGAAGTAGAGCAGCAGGATTCCTAAAACGGTACATACGATAGTCCAGATACGGTTCAGCTGCCATGCGCTCTTCGGCAGGTGGCGCATCACTCGGTGAGAGAATCCCTCGTCGCTGACTTCTATCGGATGACTGCTGAAGAAACTGTCAACGAGATGCTCGTCTTCTTTTGTCACCATGATAGACTCTTGGGTGACAGTCTCACGGTATTGTTCTTTTCTTTTATCGTCCATAACCATTTTCTTTTAAGTAGCTTGCAAGTTGTTTCTTTCCTCGCGAGAGATGGGATTTCACGGTACCTTGCGGCATCCCCGTGATCTCAGAGATCTTGTCAATGGGGAGCCCGTCCATCAACTGAAGGGTGATGCACGTGCGCTCATCGGCTTTTAACAGGCCTAACGCATGGTAGATATCCATGTGCACCGTGGGATCGGAAATGCCCTCACTGGTATGGCGCATGGCTGTCGTGTCGATGTCTTCTGTGACATGTTGTCCACGGCGGTAGTCATACAGCACGTTATAGGCAATGCGGTAGAGCCAGGTAGAGAAACCCGACAGCCCTTTGAAACTGGCTATCCGCGTATAGGCTTTGATGAAGGTATCTTGGGCAAGGTCATCACTCAGCTGCGTATCTCCTAACGTCTGGCTCAGGAAAAACCTGCGTACAGGTGACTGGTATTTCTTAACAAGCTGATCGAATGCCCGCTTGTTATGGAATACCGCCACCTGTGTGACAAGAGATATATCGCTGATACCTGCCATTTACTTCCTTCTTTATCTTCCTATCGGCTTCTCGGGCATGATCAGCCAGAGAATAGGGTAGAGGATGAAACCACAGAATACGGTACACAGGGTGAGAAGGGCATAGGCCACACGTATCACGGTGGGATCTACATCCAGGTATTCTGCAATGCCTCCACAAACGCCCGCAATGATTCTGTCATTCGAGCGTAACAGTCTTTTCTGCTCCATATAGTTGTTATTTAAAGATGTTTAATGAATAGTTGAGATCAGGGGATGTCGGCAGACCGGTGAGAGTCATGGCCGAAGCCGGTCGGGTCGTCATACTTGTCACGCTTCGAGGTAGATGTCTTGGCGATGACAGCTTGTCCGAGACCGTAGAAGGCGACTAACCATCCGATTCCTGCCATGGGGTTTGCTCCCAGGCAATAGCACATCACGGCGATGCCTATGCCCACGAAGATATTCTTGATGCCTTTCTTCCAAAGAAACTCGTCACTTTGTCGTTCTGTGCGCACCAACTCTTCGGGAATCTGCTGTCCGCTTTCCATGGCTTTCTCGGCAAGTTGGTAGCGTTGGCGGCGATTCTTGAAGATCTGGTAGATAATGAAAATGATGAGGAGGAAGGGAGCTAACACGATCACGCCAAAAAGGAGTAAGACCGCGATGCCGATTAGTGTGCCTCCTACGCCAAGACCTAACAGATCCTTTACATCATTCAAAGAGATGTGATCCACATAGAATCCATCATCATCCCAGTTGGTGCCATGGGGAACGGTAACAACCGTACCGGCAGTATCGATGGATGTCGTGTCGGAGTAAGCCTCGATTCCTGCGGTGTCAGGAGTGGAGGTGACGTTCACCACTTGTGGGTGGTGACGGTGTTTCTGCGCCTGGATGCCACTGGTTGTGAACAGGAGGGCAGACAATAGAATAGCTATCAAATACTTTCTCATGCTTTTTGTTTTTTGATCCATTTGTCAGTTAGACGAAAATAGATCTCAAAAGGTTGCAGCTGGCATGAGATTTTTTAGAACAGCCTACGGGAAATGCGGAGGCTCAGTACGGGGAACACCTTGAATACCTTGATGGCTTTGACATAGGATCCCACATCACCACGGATACCACTCACGTCTTTGACCAGGTCAACACCGTCGTGGGTGACAACCTTGGGCGTGCCTCCCCAAAACAGGAGTCCGCATTCGAATGCGAAGTTGTATAGCTTGCCGGTCTTGGGAACCTCTGAGCCATAGCCGAAACCTAAATAGGGCTTGAAACGGTTTACCAGGATCTTTGCCTCCATCATGGCTTTTTCATTGGGATAAGAATAATAAGGTGTACCGTCATCGAAGTCTCCTAAATGAACTCCCATGCGACCGTATCGGTTGAATCTGTCAATGATGGCAGCATCTTGCTCTTCTTCTGGGTCAAGCATGTAGAGAATCTCGACGTTATTCATTGTTATATCGAAAAGCGGCTCATTGTTGACAATCTTGTCGTGCATGTGGTTATACATGCCTACAGCCACTAAACTGCGCATGTCTTCATACGAGTTGTAGGCCTTGGCTATCTCTGAATTACCGTAATAGAATCCACCGGTAAGGAACCATTTCTTGTTGGGGAAGGGGAATACGTCCACCAACAGCTTGGCATTGTAATAGGTGGGGCGCCCGAACATCTTCACATTGGACTCGATCTTGTAGCCAGTGAGTTGATCGAACAGGTCGGACATCTTTTCAAACTTCGTCACAATCTTGTTTCCGTCTTTGTCGGTATCGGGATCGTTAGGCAGTCCTACCTTGAAATGCATGGGCACCTTAAAGGAGGGCATGAAAGAGAAACCGGCACGAACCTGCACCATCTCACTGAGGGGCATGGCGAGTTCTGCACCGATACCTGTGGTTCCCGCAGTAACAGCCACGTCGAGGTGCTTGAAGCTGGACTGGTCTTCTGCCCCGGTAGTATAGACACCGGAGCCATAATAGGTCCCGACAGTGTTCTGGGCCTTTACGCAGATAATATTGATAAGAAATAGAATACTTACAATTGCTTTAAATCTGAACATCATACGCTTCTGTTTGTTGGTAAATTGTTATTTCCTTTGCTATGTGGGTGCAAAATTAATCGTTTTTTCCTGAATACCCAAGTTTTTGTATAAAAGATTGGGGAAGAAGTAGCTTTATTATGAAACTTTGGCTACGCCGTACTGACTGTGCACTCGGAAAAACTCATATACATTTGGCTTTTCTCTCGCTATTTTGTAACTTTGCACTCACATTTCCTTAACAAGATCATGAATATGAGAAGAATTCTTTTTGCCCTCGTGATGGTTATGACCGCTTTGAGCGTGCCTGCACAACTGCTGTACAGGATTTCTGGTCATGGACTGAAGTCACCCTCTTACATCGTGGGCTCCTACCATCTGGCCAATGTGTCGTTCGTTGATTCCATCCCTGGCATACGCAGGGCTATGAACGACTGTCAGCAGGTTTATGGTGAACTGGTGATATCCAACGTTCTTGGACCTGACAGTGTGGCTATCATGGAGGAGGCCATGATGCTTCCTGACGGGATGACCCTCAACAGTCTGCTCTCTGCCGATGAGATGAACCGACTGAATGCCTACTTGAAAGAACTGATAGGTTTTGATCTGACCAATCCGATGCTGGCACAGCAGATGTCGAAGTTGTCACCGTCGGCTCTTAGTACGGCCTTGACGGTGCTCTCTTTCGTGAAGAAGGGAGGAAACGTAGATGAGCAGAACGGCTTCGACGACTATTTCCAGAAAGAGGCACTTGCCCAGGGTAAGGGTGTGGGAGGACTGGAGACCTTGGCCTTCCAGGTGGAAACCTTGTTCAAGGGAACACCCTTGGACCGACAGAAGGAGCTGCTGATGTGTCTGGTAGATAATGCAGCCTTTATGGATGACATGGATGAATGTATTATCAAAGCGTTCTACGCTCAGGATCTCAATGCCATCCAGGAAGCCATGGACCTCAAGTTGCACAACAACTGTGACTCCAGACCGGAGGAAGAAGATATGCTCATTTACAACCGCAATGCCGACTGGCTGAAGAAGATGCCAACTCTCATGATGCAGAAACCTACTCTGTTTGTTGTCGGTGCCGGTCATCTGCCTGGTGAGAAGGGTGTGCTTAACCTTTTGCGAAAGACAGGTTACACCGTAGAGGGTGTGAAGGATGAAACCGTGGAATGACGGATGTTTTTCGTAAAGGAGTTGCAGTTTTTTGAAATATTAGTTGTAATTTTGCACCATCAAGCATCAACGGAATGGAGTTACCCGAGGATTTCATACGATACATGGAAGGGTTCATGGGGGATACCCTATGGACGGAATTGCGGAAGGGACTTATGGAAGAGCCTCCCGTGAGTATCCGTCTAAATCCATTTAAGTCACAAGACATGACTGTAAATGATGGCGTTCCCGTGCCTTGGTGCCAGGGAGGATGGTACTTGCCCACCCGTCCGGTGTTTACTTCCGATCCACTCTTTCATGCAGGTGCCTATTATGTACAGGAAGCTTCTTCGATGTTCCTCGATACTGTCCTTCGTGAATATGTCAAGGAGCCAGTGACGATGCTTGACTTATGTGCTGCACCTGGCGGGAAGTCAACGGTTGCCAGAGCCGCTCTCCCAGAGGGTAGTCTGCTGGTCAGCAACGAGCCGATCCGCAAAAGGGCACAGATCTTAGTGGAGAATCTCCAGAAGTTTGGACATCCCGATGTCATCGTCACCAATAACTATCCACGTGATTATTCGTCTTCCGGTCTTATGTTTGATGTGATTTTAGCGGATGTCCCTTGCTCTGGTGAAGGGATGTTCCGAAAAGATACAGAGGCGATCGGTGAATGGAGCTGGCATCATGTGGAACAGTGTTGGCGCTTACAACGTGAGATTGTCACACAAGCATGGGATTGTCTGCGACCTGGGGGATTACTCATCTACTCCACTTGCACATTCAATGCCTTGGAAGATGAGGAGAATGTGCGATTCATTCAGGAGGAGTTCGATGCAGAGGTGTTGACGGTACCTGTCGATCCTTCGTGGAATATCACGGGATCACTGGTGAAAGATTTCGCTGGTCCCATCTACCGATTTCTTCCCGGACAATCGAAGGGGGAGGGATTGTTCATGGCAGCGCTGCGGAAAAAGGGAACGGAGAGTGCAAGGACGTCCCAAAAGGCCAAAGAAGGAAAGAGGAAGAGAAGTCCGCTGGAGGATATAGCAAGAGAATGGCTGTTGCATAGTGAACGTTACGACATCCTGCAGTTAGGAGAGAAACTGACGGCTATTCCCAAGACATGGAAGGATTTCTACAGTCGTGTGATGAAATCCTTGCAGGTGATGCATGCCGGTATTACTATCGGTGAGATCAGGGGGAAGGACCTGGTGCCCAACCAGTCGTTAGCACTATCCGTGGAACGCCATCCACAGGCGTTTCCTACGGTGGAGTTGACCGTAGAAGAAGCGATCAGCTATCTGAGGCGCGAACCGCTCCCTGGAATGTCTGACCAACCTCGCGGTTATGTCGTAGTAACCTGTATGGGACTCGCATTAGGTTTCCTGAAGAACCTCGGCACACGAACGAACAATCTCTATCCACAAGAATGGAGAATCAAGAGTTCCTACATTGATACTCCCTGTCTGAATATTCATCGAACCATATAATCAAACGATATGAAACAATACTTAGATCTCCTAAACCGTATCCTGACAGAAGGAACACAGAAAGGTGACCGTACAGGAACAGGAACGGTGAGTATTTTTGGAAACCAGATGCGATTCAATCTGGAAGAGGGCTTCCCGCTGCTCACTACTAAGAAGCTGCACCTGAAATCCATTATCTATGAACTGTTGTGGTTCCTGAAAGGTGATACCAACGTGCATTATCTTCAAGAACATGGTGTGAGGATATGGAATGAATGGGCTGACGAGAATGGAGAACTGGGTCCGGTCTATGGTCATCAGTGGCGGTCATGGCCAGATTATGATGGTGGCACCATCGACCAGATTCAGTATGTGCTTGACCAGATCCGCAATAACCCCAACTCCCGTCGTATGATTGTCAGTGCATGGAATGTGGCGGAGGTGAACAAGATGGCACTGCCTCCTTGCCATACCATGTTCCAGTTCTATGTGGCTGACGGCAGGCTGAGTCTGCAACTCTACCAACGCAGTGCCGATACTTTCCTGGGCGTGCCGTTCAACATTGCCTCGTATGCACTCTTGTTGTTGATGATGGCACAGGTGACAGGACTGAAACCAGGTGACTTCGTTCACACCACTGGTGATACCCACCTTTACCTCAATCATCTGGAGCAGGCACGACTCCAGCTCACGAGAACACCGCGACCTTTACCCACCATGCGACTCAACCCCGATGTGAAGAGTCTTTTTGATTTCCAATATGAGGATTTCATGTTGGAGAACTATGACCCGTGGCCCCATATCAAAGCCGAGGTGAGTGTGTAGGATAATTGACAATTAAAGATCAGAGACTATGTTGGTAAGTTTGATTGCAGCGGTGGCAAAGAACAGAGCCATTGGCTATCAGAACAGGTTACTTTATTGGCTGCCTAACGACTTGAAACGGTTCAAGGCACTGACGTCTGGGCATACCATCATCATGGGCAGACGGACTTTCGAAAGTCTGCCCAAGGGAGCGTTGCCCAATAGGAGGAATGTGGTGTTGAGTCGTTCTACCCGAGAGTTCCCCGGATGCGAATGCTTCCCTTCATTGCAAGAGGCATTGCGCCATTGCGCAGAAGATGAGGATGTCTATATCATTGGGGGAGCCAGCCTATACAAACAGGCGATCAGCATTGCCGACCGCCTGTGTCTTACAGAGATTGATGATGTCCCCGCAGAGGCTGATGCTTTCTTTCCACCCTATGATGATTGGCAGGAGGTGGAACGCGAAGACCATACCACCGACGAGAAACATCAGTTTGACTATGCCTTTGTGGATTATGTGAGGAAAGGAGATTAGTCCTCTTCTTCCTCTGGAATGCTCTCCACTGGTAGCTGCCGACCGAAGGCAGAGCCGAAAGAGATGATGGTCTCGCTACGGGAGAGGCCTAACGGCTGAAGTTTGTCGTGGATGATATTCAGCAGGTGATGGTTGTTCATGGCATAGATCTTGATGAACATGTCATAGTCACCAGTGGTGTAGTGGCATTCTACCACCTCGGGAATTTCTTTCATGGCTTCAACCACCACGTCGAACTTCTCTGGATCTTTGAGATTCAATCCGATATAAGCGCAGGTCTCATATCCGATCTTCTCCGGGTCGATGATAAACTGTGATCCTTTCAATACTCCCATATTGGTGAGCTTCTGGATACGCTGATGAATAGCTGCTCCGCTGACATTGCAGGCGCGTGCTACTTCAAGAAATGGGACACGCGCATCCTTCGCAATCATTCGCAGGATCTTTTTGTCTAAAGAATCTAAATTATGATGTGCCATTTTTACAGAATTGTTTGTCTGCAAAGATAACCTTTTTTTTTGAGAACACCAACTATTTCGTATAAAAAAAGTCCAAATAGATAGGAATTATTTGGGAATTGTGCTTTATTGTTATCATTTGGAAGGATCATAACAATGCATTACCCCTATCGCTTTTCTGCGGAGTAATTCACTCGGTAGGCTTTGGCTTGACGCAGTGCTTGTTTCACATCCGTAATCGTACCCATGTCGGTGTGGCGGTCGGCCTTCAGACTCACGGTCATAGCTTGCGCATCCTCTGCCGACATCCTTCCACGCTCCTTGATGATATAAGCGGGAATGCTGCCAGCATCTGCGAACTTGTCGTTCAACTGGATTCGAACCACCGAATCGTTCGTGCCGATAGGTTTACCAATATAGATATAGGTGACAGCCGACTTCTTGGTGAGCCGGGTCAGCTCAGTGCCCTGAGGCATCTGGTATTGTACCTTCACAGGTGTGCTTCTCATGTGGGTGACGATCATGAAGAAGAAAAGGACGGTGAAGATCAGGTCGGGCATCGACGACATGTTCAGTCCTGGTATATCATGATCGCGATGACGGAACATACTCATTCGCCACCTCCTTTCGGATAGACCTCGGCAATGCGCTGGGGGTAGTAGGAACGGAGGGAGTCACGCTGTTCTTCTGTACATTGTGAAAATGACTGGTGATAGACCTGTTGTGCCCGTTGCTCCCTGAGGGTATGGTAGGCCGCCACAATCTCGTTCTGCATATTGAAATAGGTGTCGTAAGTGGCCTCGCGTGCCACTTCCACGGAGATAATATGCTGTTGACGGTCGTGACAATGTTTCACGAAATCAACAACCTGCTGGCGCAGTTTCGGAAGGGTTGTTATACTGTCGTTCACACGGAGCTTGTTGTCGGCTGAAAGGGACAGTTTCATTACATCGTTTTGGTTCATATCCACCACCTGCTCCTCTTTGTCATCCTCCTCCGGCGGCAACTGTCTTGATAACCCCTTGTCGATATCCATCGAGGTGGTGACCAAAAAGAAGATCAGCAACATGAACGAGATGTCTGCTGTCGATGTGGTATTCAGCGCGGGGATGTTATGCTTTCTCCTCCTGAACATAATCCCCCCTTTCGTGCATGTAATGAGATTTCCTATTGAGACCCGACATGCCGAAGAGTACGGCGATGGCGGCAACAATGGCAAGAATGAGCGATGTGAAGATAAACATGTCGGTAACTTTGAGCCAGAACTTGTTTGTATAGGACTGTCCGTTCACCGTCATGGGGTCAGAAGAGCCGACGAGGAATGTCAGCAGCAGACAAGTCACCAAGAGCGCGGCGCAGCCATAGGCAATCTTCGTGACAGGAATATTGTTCACGATACTCTGTGACTTGTCGCGCAGGCGTAATGACCTGATCACCGACCATACGGAAAATGCCACTGCGGCAAAGATGGCCACGTACATCACTGTCAGCTCAATATCTATCAACCAGTCGTTCATGCGCCTTTCTGTTTGTATTTCATGAGGATATCAAGTAGTGAGATGGCACTCTCCTCCATCTGACTGGTTAGGTGTTCGATCTTCGAGAGTATATAGTTATAGAACACTTGCAGAATCAGCGCCACAATGATACCGAAGATGGTGGTGATCAAAGCGACCTTCATACCTGCTGCCACGATGGTAGGATTGATGTCGCCCACCTGTTGGATCTGATCGAATGCTAACACCATGCCGATCACGGTGCCCAGGAATCCCAGTGAGGGTGCCATGGCAATAAATAATGTGATCCATGAACATCCTTTCTCCAGATTCGCACTCTGCACGGAGCCGTAGCTCACAATGGAACGCTCAATGTCTTCCATTGATTCGTTGACACGCATCAGACCTTGATAGCAGATGGAAGCAACCGGTCCGCGGGTATCGCGGCAGATCGTCTTCGCCCCTTCCACATCTCCATGCATAATGCGTTCCTCAAGATCGCTCATCAGCTTCTTCGCATTGATCTCACTTAGGGTGAGGTAGATGATACGCTCGATGCAGAACGTCAGACCTAATACCAGAACCAATGCCACCAAAGACATGAAACTGGCGTTTCCATCGAGAAAGGTTTTCTTCAGTCGTTTGTGCATACCGCCTTCTTCCTCGTCTAAAAGTCCTTCTTCGGCAGTGATCGCCGTCATGTCTATCGGAATGGAGTCGATGGCGGTGGAATCGCTCACAGTCTGTACAACGTCTTTAACTGACGCATCCTGTGCTTCTGCCTGATTCGTGTAGGTAATAAGGATAAATAACATCAACGCAACTTTTGCCATGTGTCGCAAACCGCTGCCATTGGTGATTTGGAAAATACGGCCTATTGAAGAAAGCCAAGCCAAATGTTTCATGCGCGTGTATTTAAAAAGCGGAGAGAATAGGATTTAAAAACTTTGAATCCTGATTTCCTGCGGAGAGAACAGGATTTCCTCGGCCTTTTACCTCGGAGCTTTGAATCCTGTTTATACCTGCGGAGAGAACAGGATTTCCTCGGCCTTTTGCCTCGGAGCTTTGAATCCTGTTTATACCTGCGGAGAGAACAGGATTCGAACCTGCGA
>DETG01000047.1:0-15502 GCA_002361535.1 Prevotella sp. UBA3294 | reverse complement strand
TCAACCACTCGAGCACCTCTCCAAAGAAATCGGGTGCAAAGATAATACAAAAAAGTGAGAAGAGGAACATGAAAAGGAAAAAAAATATGGTTTACACTCGGATGATCTTGCTATTTAAACATAATTAACCATCTTCCCTCTGTTTCTTCCATTCTCCCTTTCCTGCGCTATCTGAGAGCCTTTGACTATGGTGATACGGTTCGATCGTGATGTCGCTACATGTTGGGGGTGCCCGTCTGTTCTGCTAAAAAACAAATCACTTCGTTTTGTTTTTACTCGACTTTTGAATAAAACTTCATGCTCGAGTAAACAATTTCATTTGTTTCCTTCTCGCTTACCCAGTTTTTTCGTACCTTTGTCCCCACATTATTAATAAATAAAGAAAATGAGAAAGCTTATCATCTTGCTTTTCTGCATGATTTCCTTGTCGGCTGACATGATGGCTGGCAAGGTGTTGCAGAATGTGTATGCGCGAAAAACGACATCGTTGAACGGGGAGTGGCAGACCATCGTTGACCCCTTTGATGCCGGGTATTATGACTACAGAATGAAGGAATCGGTGAACGGATTCTTCAAAGACCAGAAACCACAGTCTAAAGGCGACCATGTGGAATACGATTTCTCGGCACAGGAGACACTGAGAGTGCCCGGCGACTGGAACACCCAGCGTTCCGAGCTGTTGTTCTATGAAGGTAGTGTTTGGTATAAGAAGACATTTAAGTACAACCTGAAGAAAGACCGTCTGCTCTATCTCTATTTCGGCGGCGCGAACTATCAGACAGATGTCTATCTGAACGGGGAGAAGTTAGGAACGCATATTGGCGGCTTCACCCCCTTCCATTTCGATATTACTGATAAGGTGAAGAAAGGGGAGAATTTCATCGTGGTGCGAGTGAACAATGAGCGCCATGCCGATGGTGTTCCTACAGTGAACAGCGACTGGTGGAACTATGGTGGTATTACGCGTGATGTGATGCTGGTGGAAACACCTGTGGCACATATCGATGATTACGACATACGACTGCAGAAAGGATCCTATGAGAAAATCTTGGTACGGGCGCGTATAAACATCCCTGTAGCAGGTGTGAAGATCGATGTACATATTCCCGAGCTGAGCATCTTTGAAAAAATGACCACCAATGCGAGCGGTGTTGCCCAGATCTTGCTGAACGCCGAGCCTAAGCTGTGGTCGCCAGATCATCCGAAGCTGTACAATGTGGAACTGTCGTGCGAGGGCGAGGGACTGATTGATCAGATTGGATTCCGTCATATCGAGACATCTGGGAAGAAGATTCTGCTCAATGGGAAGCAGATTTTCCTGCGTGGCATATCCGTCCATGAGGAGGCTCCGTTCCGGTCTGGACGTTGTGTGACAGAGAAAGACGACAGTGTGCTGATTGGCTGGGCGAAGTTCCTCGGCTGTAACTTCCTCCGTCTGGCACATTATCCCCACAATGAGCAGATGGTGCGCATGGCTGAGAAAGAGGGTTTGCTGTTGTGGAGTGAGATTCCTGTCTATTGGACCATCCAGTGGGATAATCAGGAAACGTATAACAATGCCTATCGTCAGCTCACCGACAACATCCTGCGCGATCATAACCGCTGTGCCATTATCGTGTGGAGCATTGCCAATGAAACACCGCGTAGCAAGGCGCGTGACCACTTCCTTACTGGCCTGGTGGAACGGGCACGCGAACTGGATGATGAGCGACTGATCAGTATGGCTATGGAGATTGAGACACATAACAATATCTCAACCGTGGAGGATCCCCTCAGTTCATTGGTGGATATCCTGAGCTTTAACAATTACTTAGGATGGTACGGAGGACGGCCTTCGGATTGTGAGAAGCGGAAATGGTTCTTCTCTCAGGAGAAACCTGTATTCATCAGTGAGTTTGGTGCCGGTGCCGTGGCAGGACGCTTCGGCGAAAAAGATGAGAAATGGACGGAAGAATACCAGGCAGAGGTGTATCGGCAGACGCTGAAGATGTACGACAAGATCTCGGGCTTTGCCGGATGCTCTCCATGGATCCTGATGGATTTCCGCTCACCGCGTCGGCAGCTGCATGGTACACAGGACTTCTTCAACCGTAAGGGTATCGTGTCAGACAAAGGGCGTACAAAGCAGGCTTTCTATGTGCTACAGGATTTCTATAAGAAAAAAGGTGCCTTTAAAAATATCAAGAAATGAAACAATCCCTCCTCCTCTTGTGCTGTGTGCTGAGTCTGTCTGTCGGGGCACAAAAGAAACCGTTAGATCATTCTGTCTATGACAGTTGGCAGAGTGTGAGTGCTATGACCCTTTCTCCCAAAGGAAATGTAGTCACGTACGAGATTAACCCACAGGAAGGAGATGGCCGTCTGGTGATCCGTCATAACAAGAACGGAAAAGAAACGGTGATCGAAAGGGGCTATCGGGCACGGATCCTCGATAACGAACAGATCGTGGTGTGCCTGATCAAACCTCTGTTCCAAGATACCCGACAGGCGAAGATCAAGAAGAAGAAAGAAGAGGAAATGCCCAAGGACACGCTGGCCATTGTCGGTGTGAGGGATGGTAAGATCAAGAAATTCCCCGAGGTGTTGGGCTATCAGTTAGGTAAGCATGCCTTGGATGCCGTGGCTTTTACTACCTCCGACACCACCCTGATTCCTAAAAAGGAACGGAAGAGCAAAGATGTGGGGAAACCGATGCTGGTGTATCACTTTGCTTCAGGACTGACTGATACAATCCACCATGTAGGACAGTATCAGTTCGATAAGCAAGGACGTGTGTTGGCGCTTACTGTCAAGGAGAATAAACATCAGTCGCTGGTGGCCTTCTATCAAGTGCCGTCAAGGAAGATAACGGTGCTGAACGATACCGTAGCTTACTCTTCGTTGCCTGTGTTCAACGAGATGGGTACTGAGGCCCTCTTCCTACAGGCTGCAGATACACTCGACAGTGGGAGTAAGCACTGCGGACTGTTCCAAGTCAGGATCCCCGCAACAGCCGGCGATTTCGCCAAACTGGAAGCTGTCCGATTGGTGGAACCCATCAAACCGTTTGATTCTATCGACACATGGGGACTCACGGAGAACAGTACGCCTCGATTCAGCGATGACGGCAGCAAGGTGTTTGTGGGTATGCAACCCTATCAGGCTGCCAAGGACACGACGATTGTGCCTTTCGAGACGGCAGGATTGGATATCTGGAACTATGATGCTCAGGAACTGCCACCAATGATGAAAGCCAATCTGAAAAAGGACCTCAAGGCGACATGTCTGGCTTATTACCACCCACAAACCCGGCGCCTCGTTCCGCTCACCACTTCCAAATACGATCGTATCAGCCTGCTTGACCGGGGCAATGCCCCTTTCGCCCTGTCGGTGGATCAGACACAGACAGTGGTGGAGACACAGTGGAACATTCAGAACGAGGTGGAAGTGTCTCTCGTGGAGGTGACCACGGGACAGCGGATACCCGTTGCTAAGGGGGCCTTTGGACCTGTCTCTGTCTCACCAGCAGGACGGTACGTGATCTGGTACGACTATCGGAACCGCTGTTGGATGCTTTATGATACCCAAAGCCGACAGACAAAAAACATGAGCGAAGGACTGGGTGTGAACTTCTGGGACGAAGAAGACGATCACCCCATGATGCCTGAGAGCTACGGCATCGGAGGATGGACGCAAAACGACAGAGACGTGCTGCTCTACGACCGATATGATATTTGGAAGGTGAGTACTGCTGATGGGAAAGCGGTGTGCCTGACCAATGGGGAAGGACGTCGCAGCCAACGAACCTACCGTTATGTCAGTACGAAGGACAGTAGTGAGGAGCCGTTTATCCGTCCCAACGAGACCATCTTGCTGAATGTCTTCGATCATGTCACGAAGAAAAATGGAATGGCCACGGTGAATGTGGCACGAACAGCCACACCACGACTCTGTATGCTGGAGGGATATACGTATGGGACACCTGTCAAGGCGAAAGAGACAGAGACTTATCTCTATACTAAAGGTAATTTTGAACATCCCTATGATCTCTACCTGACCAACTCGCCAGGGAAGGGAGAACGGCAGCTGACACATATCAACCCACAGCAGAAAGAGTATAACTGGGGTACGGCAGAATTGTATCACTGGACAGCCTTCGACGGTACACCGTTGGATGGTATCCTTTACAAACCAGAGGACTTCGATCCTGCCAAGAAATATCCGGTGATGATGTATTTCTACGAGAAACGATCGGAGAGTCTCTATAGCTATGTCACACCGCAGCCCAGTTGGTCAACGGTGAATTTAGCTTTCTATTGCTCCCGCGGCTATCTGGTGTTCGTGCCGGATATCGTATATCATGCAGGAACACCGGGCGAGTCGGCATATAACTGCGTGGTGAGTGCGGCGGAGTCGTTGGCAAAGCTACCGTGGGTGGATAAGGAGAACATGGCCATCCAAGGACAGAGTTGGGGAGGCTATCAGGTGGCCTATCTCATCACCCGGACAAATCTGTTCAAAGCAGCGGGAGCAGGAGCACCGGTGGTGAATATGACCAGTGCCTATGGTGGTATCCGATGGCAGACAGGCATGAGCCGTCAGTTCCAGTATGAGCAGACACAGAGTCGTATAGGACGAGACCTTTGGAACGGCGTGGAATTGTATATGGAAAACTCTCCCTTGTTCAAACTACCACATGTCACAACGCCTGTGCTGATTATGCACAATGATAACGATGGGGCTGTACCATGGTATCAGGGCATTGAGATGTTCATGGGACTCCGCCGACTGGGCAAGCCAGCATGGCTATTGGAATATAATGGGGAAGAGCACAATCTGAAGGAACGACGGAATCGTAAGGATCTTACCATCCGACTTCAGCAGTTCTTCGATCACTACCTCAAGGGAGAGCCGATGCCTGCATGGATGAAAAAGGGTGTTCCCACATCGAGAAAGGACACATACTTTGGCTTCGAGAATGCGGAATAATATTATTCATGTTTCCTTGCTTCAAAGATGAACTTGATAGGCTACAATCTGTGCGGCAGTTGTGCACTTTCGGTGCTGCCGCATGGCATCACTTTTTCTGGTACGTTGCACACTTAGTGCAGAGGCTTTGCACACTTTGTGCAGATACCTTGCACACTTTGTGCAAACGTCTTGCACTCTTTGTGCAACACCTCTGCACTATTTCTGCCACAATCCGCTTTATAAAGCCCCCCTTCTTCTACGTACTACAAAGGCTCAGTGAATGAAACATACGAAACTTGAATAACAATAGCAACCCCATTCAGGCTTCATTTTAAGAAAACTGAATTTTTTTTCCTTCTGCGTGCAAGATTTTAAGTTTTTGTCGTTTATTAGATAGAAAGAATTATTAGGAGTATGAAGAAAATGTATTTATTAATGATGGGTTTGATGGCCTGTGTATGTCTGACAACCCAGTCGTGCGCTCAGGCGGATGATGACGATATCAATTACAACGCCCCTTCTTACGATTCATCCTTGGGAATGCCGGGTGAGTTCCATGGCTATTGGATCGTGTGTGATACACAGGCCGATAGCTGTGTGATGAGATACGATGGTCAGGTGTTCTCCTTTTCCAAGTTGCCTATTGAAACTATTATGGACTATTTCGGATTTTATATAAGGAATGGCTATTTCCCACAGGGGTGTATAGGACTCGACGAGAGCCAGTTTCATGGTAATAACGCGACAGGCTCCGAAAAAGTCCAAATAGAGGCTGGTCCTATGGTTGTCCTTCCTACTGTAGTGGGTTACTCAGAGAGTAATCTCTATTTTAATACTTCTATACAAGTGTATGATAATGCTGTTGAAGAGAATTATTCCAACATGTATTATAGTTTTTGTACCAAAGTAGGAGATAAGACGACGTCCTATCGTTTTTTGTTTGATAAAGAGACCTACGGTGTATATAATTGGGAGCGGAAGTCACGAGTCATCAAATTTAACATGAAGGAAATCAGCATCATCACGCCAGGGCAGCGAGAAAACAATGTAACTTTAAGCCCGATGTTGGAACTGATATTTGTATCTAAAAACTGACCGTGGAGACAGAGGAACAGTTGTTACAAAGGATACGACAGGGGGAATGCGGAGCGCAGCGAAGACTGTATGAGCGTTTTTCCGGCTACCTGATGGCAGTGTGCCTTCGGTATCTTTCCGACAGGGAGGCTACAGAAGATGTACTGCAAGACTGTTTCGTAAAAATCCTTACTTCCATCGGACGGTTTGAGTATCGAGGGGAGGGATCACTGAAGGCTTGGGTGACTCGCGTTGCTGCCAATGAATCGTTGAACTACCTCCGGCAACATGAACGGATAGAACTGGTGGAGGAAATCCCTGATGAGATGGAAGAAGAGGAGCCGGATGTGGGAAATGTTCCCCTCGAACTGTTGCAACGGATGATCGAGGAGTTGCCTGTGGGCTATCGGGCGGTGTTCAATCTCTACGTTTTTGAGCAGATGAGTCATAAGCAGATAGCCAAGGTGTTGGGAATTAAGGAGAGCACTTCGGCATCACAATATTTCAGAGCCAAGAAGCTATTAGCAAGACGAATAAGGAATTACAGAAATCAACAATCAAAATGAACGAGAAAGAGTGGACATCAAAGCTTCGCGAGCGGATGGCAGACTATGAAGAGGCTGCCCCGGAGAACTTGTGGGGACGGATTGAGGGTGCTCTTTCCGAGAAGCACTCCGATATTGCTGAGACCGTACCTGTGAAGAAGGCCAAGGTGATGTCGTGGCGTTGGTGGGCGGCTACGGCTGCTGTCACCTTACTGCTGATCACAGGAGGGGGACTATTATATAAGTACGCGCGAGAGGAAACAAAGAACGTAGAACAGCTGGCACGACAAAATACGAAAAGGAAAGGGGGAGAGGTCGCCCCTGTCCTTTCTCAAGTGATGCCGGTACCGACCTCCAAGGAATCCTTCGTTTTGAATGGAACAGAAGGAAGTAATGATATCTTCGTTTTGAATGGAACAGAAGAAAGTAAAGATATTGTGACAGAACAGGTAAAAGAGGAAAGTTTGAGAGATAACGTGCTGGAGGAAAAACCAGCAGACACACGAAGCGATGATAGCGAGGAGCAACGGGAGCTGGAACGGCGTGTCCAAGCCATGCCAGCAGCTTCCCCTCGTTCCTCTATGAGTGATTCCCGAGATTACATGTCGCACCGCAGAAAGTCATCTGGTCCCTCAGTCACACTCTTTGCCCAGAATATGATGGGAGGTGATGACATGCGTCACGATCCTGTGATGATGAATGCGGCCACGACAGCCAAATATGAGAACGCTTATATGCAGGGCAATTCGTTAAGCACCCGTAGGGCAACTGGCTATCTCTATAACTTCGAAGAGATCACCAAGCACCATCAACCAGTGACACTGGGTCTGTCGGTATCGTATCCATTGAATTCCCGTCTTTCATTACTCTCCGGTATCACCTATACGAAACAGTCATCGGATTTCATCCAGAAGATGAATAACAGCAGGGTGGTGAACGAGCAACAGTTGTACTATGTAGGGGTACCTCTTAGGGTAAGATATCAGTTGATGTCGTGGAAAGGACTCACTTTGTACGGTGTTGCCGGTGGGGCGGCTGACTTCAATGTAAAAGCCACCTATACAACAGAAGGTGCAAAGAGTTCTGGTAAGAAAGACCGAATGATGTTCTCTGTAGATGCCGCCGCCGGAGTGCAATATCATATTCTTCCGCAGATAGGAGTGTTTGTGGAGCCGGGCGTAAAATATTATTTCGATAACAAGAGTGGCGTGGAGAACTATTTCAAGGAACACCCAGCCCGTTTCAATTTGCAGATGGGTGTCCGCTTCGAAATGAACAAACGGTAGGTTGTGTCCTTTCCTGTTCTTCTCCTACCGAGGTAACGTGATAAAATATTTGGAAATAATACGGTCATTTTGTTGGCCGTATTTATTTTTTTTGTATATTTGCATTCGAAACAAGTTTTTTGCAGTTTAACTAAAATCACTTAATAAGCGAACAATAATAATAACATGAAAATCGGTCTATTTATTCCTTGCTATGTGGATGCCGTATATCCAGAAGTCGGTGTTGCCACATACAAACTCTTGAAGAGCCTTGGCTTGGATGTGGAATATCCGCTGAATCAGACATGCTGTGGACAGCCCATGGCGAACGCTGGTTTCGAGAAACAGGCTATTCCCTTGGCAGAGAAGTTCGAGGACAAATTCAAGGGTTTCGATTATGTTGTTGCTCCATCAGTGAGCTGTACGGCATTTGTGAAGATTAACTATCCGCGCCTGCTCCAGGGAAAACATGAATGTACCACGTCCGACAAGATCATGGATGTGGTTGAGTTCCTGCATGATGTGGTGAAGGTGGATAAGCTCCCAGGTAAGTTCCCGCACAAGGTGAGTTTACATAACTCCTGTCATGGCGTGCGTGAACTGGGCCTGAGCTCTCCCAGTGAACATCATGAGAAAAAATTCAATAAGATCAAGGACTTACTGGAGTTGAAGGAGGGTATAGAAGTTGTTGAGCCAGAACGTCCAGACGAGTGTTGTGGCTTCGGCGGAATGTTCTCTGTGGAGGAGACTGCTGTTTGTGAGCAAATGGGTAAGGATAAGGTAAAACGTCACATGGATACGGGCGCAGAGTATGTTACAGGTCCCGACTGTTCTTGTCTGATGCACATGGCTGGTGTTGCCAAGAAACAGAATCTGCCTGTCAAGTTTATCCATGCAGTACAGATTCTGGCTGCCGGAATCTGATTTACTTTTCGTGAAAACAAAATATCGGTATAACGAAATGACATAATAACGAAACAACGATCAATTATGAGTACAGCACATAGTAACGCGGCGAAAGAGTTCTTAAAGAACCAAAAATATGCGAGCTGGCACGATGCAACGTTCTGGTCGGTTCGTTCCAAGAGAGATAAAATGGCCTACGGGTTAGAGGAGTGGGAGCAGTTGCGTGAGAAAGCTTCGCAGATCAAACGCCACACGATCACTCATCTTGACGAGTATCTGGACCAGTTTGCTACCAATGCCGAGAAGAATGGATGTATCGTGCACTGGGCAAAGGATGCTGATGAGTTCAATGAGATAGTGTATGGTATCCTGAAAGACCATGATGTGAAGAAGATTGTCAAGAGTAAGTCGATGCTTACCGAAGAATGTGAGATGAACCCTTATCTGGAGGCTCATGGCATAGAGGTGGTGGAGACAGACTTGGGAGAGCGTATCATCCAGTTGAAGGGACAGAAACCCAGTCATATCGTGATGCCTGCCATTCACCTGAACCATGATGATGTGGGTGAACTCTTCGAGGAGAAACTGGGAACGGAGAAGGGAAACCATGATCCTACCTACCTTACTTATATGGCACGTCTGAGTCTGCGCAATGAGTTCCTGACAGCAGATGCCGGTATGACAGGCGCAAACTTCGGTATTGCGGAGACGGGTGACATCGTGGTGTGCACCAACGAAGGTAATGCAGATATGTCCACATCGTGTCCGAAACTGCATATCGCAGCTATCGGCTTGGAGAAAGTGATTCCTAACTATGATAGTCTTGCTGTCTTCCAGCGTATGCTTTGTCGTGCAGGAACGGGTCAGCCCACCACCACCTACACCTCTCATTTCCGTAAAGCTCGTCCCACAGCCAAGAATATGCATATCGTATTGGTAGATAACGGTCGCAGTGAGTGGATCGCCAATCCCGAGCATTGGGAGGTGTTGAAGTGTATCCGCTGTGGCAGTTGTATGAATACCTGTCCCGTCTATCGTCGATCTGGTGGTTATTCCTACTCATATTTTATCCCCGGTCCTATTGGAATAAACCTGGGTATGCTTCGTGATAAGGAGAAACACAGTGGTAACGTGAGTGCCTGCACCCTCTGCCTGAGTTGTCAGACTGTTTGTCCTGTGAAACTCAATCTCGGCGATCAGATCTATCAGTGGCGCCAGCAGTTAGATGACTTCGGTACGGCCAACCCACAGAAGAAGTTGATGTGCAAGGGTATGGGTGTGCTCTTCGGTAGCAGCGGTGTCTATAACACGGCCATGAAGTTTGCTCCTTTAGCCAATTGGGTTCCCAGTGCTTTGATGCAGAGTGGTATTAACCCGTGGGCTCAGAGCGGTCATAAGATGATGACTTTCCCCAAGAATTCATTCCAGGAACTTTGGCGGAAGGGTAAAGTGAAATGATTTGCAATGGGTAATTGATAACTGACAATTAATAAGCGTATGAGTACAAAAGAAGAGATTCTGTCAAAGTACAGAAATAATATACAGCAAAGGTTTGAAATGCCAGATCTGACCGACATCAAGGGTATCACCTATCCGGATCCTTTGGTGCAGTTTATCTCCATGACACAATCGGTTGGAGGTAAGGTGGTGGAGATGGAACCGGGACAGAATATCAACGATCTGATCAAGGAATTGTACCCGGATGCCAAGGAGATAGCCAGTAATCTGCCTGAAGTAACCATTGCCACCCGTAACCCAGATACTGTGGGTTCACCACAGGCATTGAATGGGACGGATGTAGGGGTGATCGAGGGAAAATTCGGTGTGGCAGAGAATGCCTGCGTATGGGTTCCCCAACAGATGGAAGAAAAGGCCGTGTGTTTCATCTCTGAGAATCTGGTGATCTTATTGAAGAAAAGCGAGATCGTCAACAATATGCATGAAGCCTATAAGCGTATAGAGTTCAATGACTACGGTTATGGGACATTTATCAGTGGACCGTCAAAGACCGCCGACATCGCGCAGGTCTTGGTGATGGGAGCACAGGCCGCTCGTTCGGCTACCGTAGTGTTGATTCCGTAGAGAAATGATTCAAGAGGTCGGCAACAAGTTCGACCTCTTTTTTTGTCATAGCTTGATGACAGGGAATACTGAGTTCCTGGTCGTGGATTCGTTCTGTTATCGGAAAGGTGTATGTGTTCCATTTCCGATAGCATTTTTGTTTGTGCGGAGGGATAGGGTAGTGAATCTGTGTCTGTACACCGTTCGTTTCCAGATACTGCTGCAGTTCATTCCGTTTTGCACAGAGCAGGGGGAAGATGTGATAGACACTGGATGAGTCGGTGGGCAGTGTGATTTCCGGATTCTGGATATGTGTCAGATAATATCGGGCAATGTCCCGGCGCCGTTGGTTTTCTTTGTCTAAATACTTCAGTTTGACATCGAGGATGGCTGCTTGCAGTTCATCCATCCTGGAGTTTCTTCCTATATAATCAAAGACATATTTTCGGGATGAACCGTAGTTTCCGATGGATGCAATGGTGCGAGCCAATTCCTGATCGTTTGTGGTGACAGCACCGGCATCTCCCAGAGCTCCTAAGTTCTTTCCTGGATAGAAGCTGTGAGCGGCGGCATCGCCAAGTGACCCCGTCCGTTTCAATGGAGAATGATCACTCGACAATTGGCAGGAACTTGCTTCTTGCCCATTGTCCATGGGCAGGCGACACCCATGTGCCTGTGCATTGTCCTCTATGAGTTTCAGTTGATGTTTCTTGCATAGCCTGCCGATCTTCTCTGTAAAGGCACATCGCCCATAGAGATGGACGATCATCACGGCTCTTGTTCGCGGGGTAATGGCTTCTTCTATCAGCCTGTCATCAATCTGGAAAGTGTCAATCGATGGTTCCACAAGGATGGGGGTGAGCCCACACTCTGTAATGGAGAGGATGGAGGCGATATAAGTGTTGGCAGGTACGATGACTTCATCTCCTTTCTGCATCACCCCCATCTCCATATAGGCTCGAAGTATCAGAGTGAGTGCATCGAGTCCGTTGCCGCAGCTGATACAATGACGGCTACCGATATAATCGGCATAGTGCTCTTCGAACAACTGGGTCATCTCTCCTTTGAGATACCACCCGCTGTCGAGTACATGCATCATAGCTTGTCGGATCTCTTCGCCATGAGCATCATTGATCCTTTTCAGGTCCAGGTATTTGATCATAGCGTCCATTCGTATGTATCATAACAGACTCCCCTTCCTCCGAAGCCTTCCTTCTGATGGATGAGGTTCTCATTCAGCTTGTCACCATGTTCCTCTGTTGATTTCCCGAAATCGAAAAACACCTGACTGTGATTCATTTCGTGAAGCAGGTGGTGCATGATCAGGTCGAGAGCACCAGTCTTTTTTCCTTCATCATCAGTAGCAATATACTGGGAGTGGATCACGATGGGTGTGAGGTAGAGTAGCATGCCGCCGATGAGTCGCCCATGATGGTAGGCACCAACCAGTTGAATGTTATCGGGGAAACGTGATTGCAATAGTCGTATCTCACCGATCGTGTGAACTGGCTTTAACCCGTATTTGTGGAACAGGTTCTGTGACAGGATCTGCCAGAATGCCTCATAGTCATCGGTCATTCGAACCGTAATACCATTTCTCTTGGCTTTCATGACGCATCGTTTGCGCAGTGTTGACCATTTTGTGGGGTGAGGAATCAGGATACAGGTGGAGATCTCCTTGGCAGTCATCTGCCCCTGGCACTCGTTATAGATAGCGAACAGATCTTCTTCCGCCGGTATGCGGTGGTATATCCATGGAGTGGGGCGGTAGATGATACGGCGGATGCCCGCACTACGGTAATAGTCGTTCAGGAGATGAAAGAGTTTGACGGTGTTGGCAGCAGTGGCCTTCTCATCCATAATGAGTCCCCCGTATGTCAGTCCTTGGTGAGAACACAGAATGCCATCGCTGACATTAGCAGGAAGAAGGGCATAGAGTCTTCCTTTGAGATAGCACATGACAGAGTGGTCGTGGAACCGGTCGGCATGGTAATCCATATACTGGCGATCAAAGAGAAAAGTCCCATTCTTCGACTGCTTCACGAACCGATTCCACTCTTCGGCTTTATCAGGTGTATATCGTCTTATCTCGAACATCCCACGTATTTTAGGAACTCATCGTAATCATAGATATAGTCATCTTCATCAAAATGCTCGGATGCCAGGACCAGACAGACGGCACCCGATGAGAAATCATCGAGCGTGCGCCATGTGTTGACATCGATCAACAATCCCTGGTAGGGATGGTTCAGCAGCACTGTTTTGCGCTCATGACCATTGTCGAGCGTCACATGGAAAGAACCGCTCAGAGCCACGACAAACTGTTTGAGCCTTTTATGTGCATGACCGCCACGACTCTCTCCGCCGGGCACGTCATACACCCAGTAGGCACGTTTGATCTCAAAGGGCACCATGTCTTTCCCTTCCGCCACAGTCAGGTTACCGCGTGGATCCGTGATCTTGGGCAAGTCAATGATTTTGATCTCCATCGTTCTTACGGTCGTTCCGTCTTATTTCTTCATATACGAGTCAGTTCCCAGTACCGTCTTTGCCAGTCGCTTGGCCTTGTCGCGTAGCGCATTGACATCGTCACCCACCTCACCGTAGCAGAGCACGACTCCCATACGACGACCTTTGTGGGCCTCAGGCTTTCCAAAGATGCGGATACGGGTGCGGTCTTCTCGCAGTGCTTCCTCCAGATGATAGTCGAGCAGTGAACGGTCAACGGGCACTGCAGCCTCCTTGGGTGACAATATTACAGCGGAGGCACCTGCATGTTCCAGATGGATGGCAGGAATGGGCAGTCCCATTACGGCCCGGAAATGTAGTTCGAACTCCGAGAGGTTTGTGGTATGTCCCAAAGTTACCATACCCGTGTCGTGTGGACGTGGTGACAACTCAGAGAATATCACCTCACCCTGTTTGGTCAGGAAGAACTCAACACCCCAGATACCTGCTCCTGTCAGTGCTTTGGTTACTTCGTCAGCCATGTGTTGTGCTTGTTTCAAGGCAGCTTCGTCAATCTGATAAGGTTGCCACGATTCACGATAGTCACCCCCCTTCTGCACATGACCGATGGGTGGACAGAATAAGGTTGGCCAACCGTGCTGCTGGGTCACGGTGAGCAATGTGAACTCCGACTCGAAATCGATGAATTCCTCGATAATCACTTCCTTTACGTCACCGCGACTGCCTTCCATTGCTTCCTGGAATGCTTGTTCCAGTTCCTCATCGTTGTGGACATAGCTCTGACCATGTCCGCTTGATGACATCAAAGGTTTCACCACACAAGGGAATCCGATCTCATCGGCGGCTTGTTTAAACTCCTCGAAAGTCTTGGCGTAGAAATATTTGGCAGTACGCAGTCCGAGTTCCTTAGCCGCAAGATCGCGGATGGCACGGCGGTTCATGGTATAGTTCACGGCACGTGCCGAGGGAACCACTTGGATGCCTTGCTCCTCAAACTGGAACAGACGTTCCGTTCTGATAGCCTCAATTTCTGGAACAATGAGATCAGGCAGGTGCTTCCTAACCACTGCCTCCAGGGCATCACCGTCGAGCATGTTGAACACTTCCCGTTCGTCGGCTACCTGCATGGCAGGGGCATTATCGTAACGGTCGCAGGCAATGACATACTGTCCTGCTCGCATGGCAGCAATCACAAATTCCTTGCCCAGTTCACCTGAGCCTAATAATAAAATCTTCTTCATAATTGGAGGGTGCCGTAGTATGGCAGTTCATTGAACATTTAACGGTTTGCGTACATATTGTCGTAATATTTCTGGTAGTCGCCCGAGGTGACATTGTCGAGCCATTCTTGGTTGTCAAGATACCAGCGGACGGTTCTTTCGATTCCTTCCTCGAACTGCAGACTGGGTTCCCAACCAAGTTCCTTCTGCAGTTTCGTAGAGTCGATGGCATAACGCAGATCATGACCGGCACGGTCGGTGACAAAAGTGATAAGATCCATGTCCTCCCCTTCCTTGCGCCCTAACAGACGGTCAACAGTCTTAATCACCACTTTGATGATGTCGATGTTCTTCCATTCATTGAAGCCGCCGATGTTGTAGGTCTCGGCAATTTTACCCTCATGGAAGATCAGGTCGATGGCACGGGCGTGATCTTCCACGAACAGCCAGTCGCGCACATTCTCTCCTTTGCCATATACAGGCAACGGTTTGCGGTGACGGATGTTGTTGATAAAAAGTGGAATCAGCTTCTCTGGGAACTGATATGGCCCATAGTTGTTTGAGCAGTTGGTCACGATGACGGGCATGCCATAGGTGTCATGATAGGCACGCACGAAATGGTCTGAAGAAGCCTTGGCAGCACTATAGGGAGAGTGAGGATTGTACTTTGTGGTCTCCAAGAAAAACTTGTCTCCGTATGCCAGATGGTGTTCTGCCGATGATGCTGTGGTGGTAAACGGTGGCTCGATGCCTTCGGGATGTGTCAGTTCCAAGGCGCCATACACCTCATCGGTAGAGATATGGTAGAAACGCTTACCTTCGTATTTCTCAGGCAGACTCTCCCAATAGAGTTTCGCAGCCTGCAGCAAAGACAGCGTTCCCATCACGTTGGTCTTGGCGAAGGTGAAGGGATCCTTGATGGAACGATCCACATGACTCTCTGCTGCCAGATGGATGATACCATCCACCTTCTTGTCCTGCATCAGCTGGTAGAAGGCATCGAAGTCGCAGA
>DETG01000064.1 GCA_002361535.1 Prevotella sp. UBA3294 | reverse complement strand
CCGTGATGGCATCCACCTGTCCGCCATCCTTGCTCACCACCAGTTCCTCCTTGGGGTTCTTGCCGATGATGTTTCCTTTCTCACCTGCCTGGAACCATTTATCCGCCTTGGCACCCAACCCAGGTGTCTCAGCATGTTCCAGTAAGGTGTAACCGAGGATCTTTCCTTCGGGATCGAAGCCCACCAGGATCTTCAGGTCACCGCCGAAGCCCATAGTGGTGCTCTCCACAGCGGCACCGAGATCATTCTTCTTCGCATCCTGTGTCTGGTAGATGATATACGTCATCTCCTTCCCCTTGGCATCATTCTGCCTGACGGTGTCGGTCTTGGCAACGGTAAGGTCACCCCCGCCCATCACGGCCTTGATACCATCGGCCAATGTCTTCTCTTTCTGAGCAGCAATCGGCTCTTCAGTGACATGGTTCACTGCTGCGAGGATGCTGCCCGTTACAACGGCAACACCAGTGAGCACCAGTGCCATGTTCGTTATGGTTGATTTCAGCTTTTCCATTTTGAATACTCTATAAAATTGTCAATGATCAATTGTCAATTATCATTTCTTGCTCACCACTTCACCGAAGCGCTTTGGTTTGATATAAGTGTTGATGAGCGGAGTGAATGCGTTCATGATCAGGATGGCGAACGACATACCCTCGGGGTAGCTGCCCCAGTTACGGATCACCACGGTGAGCAGACCGATGGCCACGCCATAGATAAGCTGTCCTTTGCCTGTCATCGGTGAGGTGACGTAGTCGGTAGCCATGAAGATGGCACCGAGCATCAATCCACCTGTAAGGATCTCGGCAAAGGGATCGGCGTAGATAGGATTGGCAAGATGCAGCAGACCGCTGAATACGAACACCGTACAGATGATGCTCACGGGGATATGCCATGTGATGATTTTCTTCCACAACATATAGGCCAGTCCTAAGAGAAGTGCCAAGGCACACACCTCACCGATTGTGCCCAGTCCGCCCGTGGGGTTTGAACCTAACAGCAGGTGGGTGGCTGAAGGAAGCTGTTCCAACAAAGAGGCATCACCCGTCTTGATGGCGGTCTTCATAATTGCTAAGGGGGTGGCTCCCGTCTCGGCATCGAGATAGCTGGTGAGCTGTCCTGCCACAGGCCATGATGTCATTTGTGCAGGGAAGCTCACCAAGAGGAAAGCACGTCCCAACAAGGCAGGGTTGAAGATGTTCTGGCCAAGTCCGCCAAAGGTCATCTTCCCCACGCCGATGGCAAAGAGGGCACCGATAATGATAATCCATATCGGCAGGTTCGACGGCAGGTTGAATCCTAACAGCAGACCCGTGAGGATGGCCGAGCCGTCGCATATCGTTACCTTTTCTCTTTTCAGGATATATTTGGTGATAGCCCACTCGAAGAGCACACAGGCCACCACGCTGGTGGCAAGCACGATGGCAGAACCAAGACCGAAGTAGAACAGGGATACCAGAAGAGCCGGGATCAGTGCGATGATCACACCGTACATGTTCTTCTCAACCGTGTCGCTACCATGTGCATGCGGTGACAATGAAACAATTAGTTTACTCATAATGTCGTTTACTATTTACTGATTACTGATGATTAGCGATTCCCTGGATTATTTCTTGGCATTGCGGGCACGGATGATACCCATGACCGTAGACTTGCCCAGACGGATGTTATCGAGCAGCGGACGGTGGGCAGGACAGGTGAACTGACAGGAGCCGCACTCGATGCAGGAGGTGATATCCTCGGCCTCCACACGTTCCCAGTTCTTCATACTGGAGAGGGTTGCGAGAAGATAGGGTTCCAATCCCATCGGACAGGCGCCCACACATTTGGCGCAACGGATACAAGGCTCGGCTTCCTTACGTCGGGCATCATCATCGGAGAGAATCGTTACACTATTTGTTCCCTTACAGATAGGTACTTCTGTGGATGTCAAGGCTTTACCCATCATCGGACCACCTGCCAACAGTTTATTGTCACCCTCGGGCATACCGCCGCAGGCATCAATCAGATCCTTCATCGGCGTACCCATGCGAACGAGGAAATTCCCGGGGTTGGCGAGTCTCTTTCCTGTTACCGTAGTATAACGTTCAAAGAGGGGTTTGTGCTTCATCACCGCTTCATAGACGGCAAAAGCGGTACCCACGTTCTGCACGATCGCACCTACATTGACAGGGATAGCAGGAGGAGCGGGTACCTGACGGCGGATCACTGCATCCACCAGCTGCTTCTCACCCCCCTGAGGATAACGCTGCTTGAGTGGTACTACTTCAACGTGGTAGCTCGAAGCACTGAACTTTTCCTCACATTTCTTATTGAGCAGTTCGATAGCTGCCGGTTTGTTGGTCTCGATGCCGATATAGCCCGTTGTTACCTTCGCGGCAATCATCAGCAGTTCAAGTCCCACCAAGATCTCATCGGCCTTCTCCATCATCAGACGGTAGTCGGCAGTGATATACGGCTCACATTCCACAGCATTGATGATGACACACTCTGCCTTGGCAGTAGGTGGCGGTGTGAGCTTGATGAATGTGGGGAATCCGGCACCGCCCATACCCGTGACACCAGCAACCTTCACACGGTTGATGATCTCCTCGGGAGTGAGCTCGGGATGGTCGGCCACCAGCTCCAGTTTGTCGCTGCGGTCAATGCTCTCTTCCCATTCGTCACCTTCCACCTTAATAATAATGACTGGCTTACGATAGCCTGTGGCATCGATGGCCGTATCGATTTTCAGTACGGTACCCGACACAGAGGAATAGATCGGAGCTGAGACAAAGCCTCCGGCCTCGGCAATCAATGTTCCCACCTTCACTTTGTCACCCTTAGCCACAACAGGCTTGGCAGGTGCACCGATATGCTGCGACAGAGGGAAGATAGCCTGTTGAGGCAATGCAGCCACCTGTGTCGCTACTTCGTGGGTAAGCTTGTTCTCCTCGGGATGAACGCCACCTATACGGAATGTTCTGATTTTCATGCCTGTTCCTCCTTTTGATTAATGGGGTTAGGATTACTGGTTGTAGCAGATTGACTGGTCGTATTAGCAGAACCAGTTTCGCTCGGTTGTTCTTTCGGTGCTTCTGCCTTAGGCTTCGGTGCCGGGAAGTTCACGGCATGGATAGCCTTCGTGGGACAAGCCTCGACACACTTCTTACACAAGCGGCACTTATTGAAGTCGATGTAGCTCACGTTGTTCTCAAGGGTGATCGCCTCGAACTTACATTCCTTCACGCACTTGCCACAGCCGATACAGGCAGCCTTACAGGCTTTCATGGCAGCAGGCCCCTTGTCCTTGTTCACACAACTCACATACACACGACGACCCTTCGGTCCTTTCTTACGCAGTTCGATGATCTGACGGGGACAAGCCTTCACACAGGCACCGCAAGAGGTACACTTCTCTTCATCCACCTCGGGCAGTCCTGTTTCCGGATTCATGCGGATGGCATCGAACTGACAGGCAGCCACACAGTCGCCACATCCTAAACAGCCGAAGCCGCAGGCTGTCTCACCAGCACCCGTGGCATTCATGGCCGAACAGGTACGTAAGCCATTGTACTCTGCGATACGGGGACGAAGGGCACATGTACCGTTACAGCGCACGACAGCCACCTTGGGATCCGAATTGGCAATGGCCATCCCTAATAAATCCGCCACTTTACCCATCACCTCTGCACCGCCCACCGGACAGTTCAGTCCTTCTAACGATCCTGCATCGGCTGCTTTCACCAACGCCGAGGCCAGACCGGAGCAGCCAGCAAATCCGCAGCCTCCGCAGTTAGCACCAGGCAGCGTTGCCGTGACCTGTCCGATACGGGGATCTTCCTGAACAGCGAACTTCTTGGAACAGAAATAGAGTATCAGCGCTGCTATCAGGGCGATACCTCCAAGAACGATCACTGCGGTCAAAATACAGTTCATAATTCTTTGTATTTGTTTTAGTTATTATTGATTTTCTCCACACTGAATGCAAACTGTTCCTGCAACCGGTTGCGCAACAGAAAGAGCACTATATAATAAGGTATAAGGAACACGATGCCTGCCAATGCCATCAATGGCTCACTGTCGGTAAAACGACTGCACACGAACACAGTCGCCACCATCAGGAGGAAAGGAATGAGGAAAGCCACTGTCACAGCACGCATTCCCGTTTGAGAAGAGGCCACCAGCATCACCGTCTCACCTGGATGATAGACAGACACATCCTTTACCCGACACACATCAACCACTTTCTCTTTCTGCTCAGCGGCATGACAATGTGCCGACACCTTACATGCAGCACATGCCGAGGTCTGCACGATGCGCACTCGCATGCTGTCGCCCTCTATCGACTCTATCGTGCCGCTATGGAAGATTTTCTGACTCATGTATATCTGTTCGCTTTAGTTATCGATTTGCCATGTCGAGTTTGCAAATGCAAAGATACGATTATATTTTTTAATAACCAATAAAAAACGTAAATAATTGCATGATAGTTAACAAAAGTTGTACGTTATCGTTTGCAGACAAATAAAATCCCCGAAATATTTTGTAGTTCGCATAAAATAGCTTAACTTTGTAACGATAAAAGATAAACTTATGCAAGTAACCGAACAAACTACCCAGCAGATTGAACGCGCTGTCAAGAAGATAGCGCAGAAGCTGCCCGCTACCGAGGACACCTCTCTGCTTACCGACATTTACCTGCTCGTTTCGCAAGAAAGCGGCGAGATGATTGCCTTTGACGACAATGAGCAGGAGATTACCCGTTGCGTGGTGGAGCAGTGGATCGACAACAAAGACGAGAACTTCTACGAAGAGGTGACAGCCATCCTTCGTAAGGAGCTGCACCGGCTGCATGAGGTGGTTGACAACTTAGGGATTATGAAGCCCTATAGTTTCGTGTTGGAGAATGACGACAAGGAGCCCATCGCCGAGTTGTATGTAGCCGACGATGACACCATCATCATCGGCGGTGACCTGATGGAAGATCTGGACAAAGACCTTGACAGTTTCTTCGACTCCCTGATGAAAGAATAGGCTTTTTCTATTCCTTGATGAAAGAATAGGTGTGCCCTATCCTTTCATCAATTCTGTTATCTCCTCATCGGTGGCCAGGTTGAAGTCACCGGCAATGGAATATTTCAGCGTGGCTGCCGCCAACGAATAATCCAATATTTTCTGCGGATCATCGGGATAGGCATTCAAGGCATGGAGCTGTCCTGCCGTGAAGGCATCCCCCACTCCCATGGCATCGACGATTCCCTGGATATCGTAGATACGTGTTTGATAAAGGGTGCCCTGATCCCAGAGCAAGGCAGTGAGTGTATTCCTACTTGAGCTGATCATGTTGCGCATTCCCATGAGCCATTTCTTGCAGCGCGGCCAGCGGGCATGGATTTCATCGAACCACTCACGATATACCTCCATCGGCATCTCATAGTCGGACGACATAGCCGGGAACGGTACTTTGCGGTCGGTCATATACTCATATTCTATCACATCGGCGAACACCACATCAGCAAAACTGAGCATTTTGCTCAGGGTTGACTTGGGTTCGGCTCCATACTTCCACAGGTTCTTTCGGTAGTTGACATCAAAGGAGATGGTCAGTCCCATCTCGTCGGCGATACGCAGGGCCTCAAACGTAGCATCTGCCGACTCTTGCGAGATAGCCCCAGTGATTCCCGAGGCATGGAAGATACCTGCATTAGCAAAGATCTTGTGCCAGTCGAGCATCTGCGGCTCCAGATAATAGAAAGAGGAGTAGGCACGGTCGTAGATCACTTTCGAGCTACGCATGCCCGCAGAGCCCTCATAATAGTAGGATCCCATGCGGTCACCACCATAGAGCACATGTGTGGTACCCACGTTATACTCCCGCAGCTTCATGCAAGAAGCCCGTCCTATCGGATTATCCGGCACACGTGTCACATACTCCACCTCATCACCCAAGGTAGCCAGCGACACCGCTACGTTTGCCTCACTGCCACCATAATCTCCGAAGAATGTCCTACCCTGCTGCAGTCGCATACTCTCCTGTTTAGAGAACCGGAGCAACAACTCTCCGAAAGTCACAATCTTTTTTCCCATGATCCTTTTAATGATTAATCGGCGACAAAAGTACAAATAAACGAGGACAATACAAAGAAAAACCAATTATTTCTTTTATTGTCGAGAGAGAAAGGGGAAGAGATTATTATTTGATTACAAATCATAAGAAAAGGAGTAAGGCACCAGCCGATAAAAAAGAAAGCCGCCCCTTTGACGGGGCGGCATACCTTCATGTAGGAAAGGCTACGGGTTAGCGAGCAAGCTCGGGCATGCGGTTGAGCCTTCCCAATAGGGAAAAGGAGCTTACTCCAGATTCAACGATTTCTTGATGGCCGCGATCTTCTCTTCGGCACCCTTCATGCAACGCTCATAGCAGCCGGCGCACTTGAAGGTAGGATCCTTCACCTCGGTATAGAACTTGATCTTCGGTTCTGTTCCAGAGGGGCGGACACTCACTTTAGTTCCATCCTCGCAGAACCACTGGAGCACATTCGACGTGGTGGGCATATTGATCTTCTCCACACTGCCATCAGCCTTGCGGGCCTCCAGCGTCTGGTAGTCTTTCCACAGCACGATCTTTGCACCTCCCAGTTCCTTCGGCGGGTTGTTACGGAAGTCGGTCATCATCTGCTTGATCTCGTCGGCACCTGTCTTTCCCGGACGTACCACATTGATGGTTACCTCGCGAGAGAAGCCATACTCAGCATAGATATCCATCAGCAGGTCATAGAGTGTGCGACCATTGTCCTTTGCCCAGGCAGCAATCTCGCAGATCAGACAGATAGAAGCTGGTGAATCCTTGTCGCGTACCTTATCGAACGGCAGGAATCCGAAGCTCTCCTCACCGCCGCCGATATACTTCTTCTTACCCTCAGAGATACGGATCTCGTTGGCGATCCACTTGAAACCGGTATAGCAGTCGCGCAGTTCCACCCCATTCTTCTTGGCGATCTCAGCAATCAGCTCGGTGGTCACGATTGTCTTCACCAGGAATTCATTTCCCTTGAGCTGTCCGAGTTTCTTCTTGTTGGCGATGATATACCAGCAGAACATCATACAAGTCTGGTTACCATTCAGGATCTCCCACTCGCCCTTGTTGTTACGGCATACGATGGCCAGACGGTCGGCGTCGGGATCGGAGGCGATCACCAGATCGGCATTCAGCTTTGTACCGAGTTTCATACCCAGTGTCATAGCCTCGGGATTCTCGGGGTTCGGTGATACCACTGTGGGGAAGTTTCCGTCGATCACCATCTGCTCGGGCACCACGTGGA
>DETG01000061.1 GCA_002361535.1 Prevotella sp. UBA3294 | reverse complement strand
TGTACTGTTGCATAGCTAAGAATAGTTTATAGGCGCAAAGATAAGAAAACTTTTTGAATAATCATCACTTTTCTACAAAAAAACAAATGAAGACTGAAAAAATGATGAAATGCATGGCTTAGTGTGTGAATAATTAATAAATAATATCATTTCGGGTATAATTTTATGCAAGATATTCAAATTTATACCCGTTTTGGTATATTATTAAAAATTTTGTTTATCTTTGTACCCGTTAAGGTATAATAGCTATGACTTTATCGGAGTATATAAAACAAAAACGGAAGAAAAATGGCCTTTCCCAGGTTGAATTGGCTGAGAGGGCAGGAGTGGGACTCAGGTTTGTGCGAGATCTGGAGCAGGGGAAGCAGACCTTGAGAATGGACAAGGTAAACGACGTGCTAGCCCTGTTTGGAGAATGTCTCGGACCTGTAAAAACTGATAGCGTATGAAACAAGCTGGTATTTATATCAATGACATCTACTGTGGCATGCTCACAGAAGATGAGGAAGGATTCCATTTCGCCTACGACAAGTCATATCTAACCAGTAAGGATGCAGTCGCGGTAAGTCCTACCATGCCATTGACAAGTCAGCAGTACGACAAAGAAATGATGTTCCCGGTGTTCGACGGGCTTATCCCAGAGGGATGGCTTCTGGATATCGCATCATCGTCATGGAAGATTGACCCCCGCGACAGGATGTCACTCTTGATGGCTTGCTGTAAAGATTGTATCGGAAACATCAGCGTAAAACCGTTTGACTATGAGTAAGTGCTTGTATTGTTATCAGGAATTGGAAGAAGGTCAGGTTGACTTTCACCCAGAATGCTCCCGAAAATTCTTTGGAAGCAAAACAGTGCCCGTTCTTCCTTATACGCGAGACAACATGTCGGATCTCGCCAGGCATGTCATCCGCACCAGTGCATCTGTAACAGGTGTACAGGCCAAGATGTCGCTTGATGTGGACCATGGTGGCAAGAACGAGCCTGACAAGTTTACTATCGTTGGTCTGTGGGGCAAGTACATCTTCAAACCACAAAGCGCCAAGTATCCCTGTCTGCCCCAGTTGGAAGACCTCACGATGAAGATGGCAGAGGCAGCTCATATCCGTACCGCCCGACATACGCTTATCCGCCTCGCCGATGGTGAACTGGGCTATCTTACCATCAGGATGGACCGTGGACGGAAAGGCGAAAAGATATCCATGCTGGATATGTGTCAGCTCAGCAATCGTCTCACCGAGCATAAGTACTACGGTACTTACCAGCAGTTAGCAGAAACGGTAAAGAGGTTTTCTTCGGCTCCTATGTTGGATGTTCAGCGCTACTGGGAAGTAGTTTTGTTTTCCTGGATAACAGGAAATTCCGACATGCATTGCAAGAACTTTTCGCTGATAGATACAGGCAACGGTGAGTATGCTCTATCTCCTGCTTACGACCTGCTGGCTGTGTTGCTGGCTGACCCTGAGGATACTGAAGAGATGGCGATGAGCTTTACGGTGGGCGGTGCTAAAAACGGCTTCGACCGCAGCACATTCATGTCTGCCTTCACCCAAAGCGCTATTCCCGCTGCTGTAGCTAACAGGATGATAGAACGTATGAAGGGTTTTCTTCCTCAGTGGGAAGAACTCATCAGTCAGTCATTCCTGTCAGATAAGATGAAGACCGACTATTGCCGTCTGCTGAACAAGCGGATAAAGCTTCTGTAATAAGTCTAACTCACACAGAAATTCTCTTTTATCATGCGCTAAATCCGAATCATCCGTGGTCGTTTTACCTCTGAAAGAAATTATCATAATTATCCCAGAAATACTATTTGATACGGAATACATAGCCTTTTCCGTTTATTTTGACTATCGTCTTCCTCCTCCTCGCTCGACAAAGACTATACAAGTATAACTCTGTTCTCGCTCGTTCGTCGGTTCCGATAATTTCCGTTTCTTCCGTTATAAAAACACTCGCGCCAATCACTTTGAGAATTATCTTTATCTATAACGGAAGAAACGGAATAATAACGGAATAACGGAAAAATTTCTGCCATTTCCGCCATTTGGCTTCCCCTAAAGCGCCGACCTTTGGTTCAGCGGGACCTAAATTATCATTATCTGCGGGAAATAATAAATTTCTGATTTCCGTGCTTTCTGTGTGAGATTAAAAAGTAGTCGGTTCTGTGTGAGATATTATAATTCTCTGCGTGAACTCTGCGTCTCTGCGTGAGAACAAACATTTCTGTGAGATGGTAAAGATCTGTGTGAGTTCCTTTGGTGGTCTTATAATTACATAAAACAAATCATAAAGTTCAATGTTCAAAGCTCAAAGAAAAAAAAGTATCTTTGCAGCAGAATCCCCGGTTCCCCTCCTTATGGAGGGGTCAGGGGTGGCCCCCTTCTTGTTTGTTATCCGTCATATCCGCGTCATCCGTGTTCGCTTTCTCTTTTTGATCGCCTACGGCGATTTTCAATTCTCGCCGCAGGCGATCCCAACAAACATCCGAAAGTTCAAAAATAGCCCCCCCTTATTCGAATAGTGACAGGATATTTCTGTTGCCCCAGTAGAGGTGAAGGTAGCTGGCGCGAAGGTTCTTGTAAATATAGAAAGGTGTTTCTGTGGGACGCCCCGCGGCATCACACACGTTTGCGTTCTCATGTCCTCGCGCCCCTGCACCTTCGCACCCCCGCACCTCCGAATAATGGAACTCATGACCCCGCCATGTCTGTCCGTTCAGCATCATTTCTCTGTAGCCGAGATGCAGGTGCATGTCCTGTAGGGTGGCCTCTTGTTTCAGGATGCCGCACATGGGGTGGGCTATCCCCTCGGCATCGATGATCTGCTTGCATAGGTACATCATCCCTCCGCATTCTGCCAATGTCTTTCCGTTCCCTTCGATATAGTCGTGTACAGACTGCCGCATCTCGGCGTTGGCTGTGAGCTCTTTCAGGAAGAACTCTGGGTAGCCGCCAGGCAGGTAGAGGAAATCTGTTTCCTCAGGTATCCTCTTGTCACGAAGGGGCGAGAAGAACGTCACCTTTCCGCACATCCTCAGTGCATCGATATTCTCGCGATAGGTAAAGTTGAATGCCTCGTCGCAAGCGATGGAGATTGTTTTGGAGGAGAGACTTTTAGAGGAGAGAGGAGAGGGAAGAGAGAAGAGAGAATACTCTTCCGCCAAGACACCTGAACCTATTCTCGTATCTTGTTCACTTGTAACAAACCCCTTAACTTGTTCACTTGCACTTAATACATTTCTCTCTTCTCTCTCCTCTCTCCTCTCTCCTCTAAAAAAAGTCTCTCCTCCAACAATCGCCTCCACATCCACATATCGGTTCACAGCGTTGGCCGCCTTCTCCACCAGGGTTTGTATCATCTGTTCGTTTTCCAAGGACAGACCGAGGTGTCGTGATGGGATCGTGAGGTCTGACAGACGAGGGATCATTCCGAAGCATTTGACACCCACATCCTCACAGGCATCACGCAGCAATCGGACATGCCGTTCCGATCCCACGTTGTTGAAGATGACACCGGCCAACATATTTCCTCTGAAATGTTTAAAGCCGTACAGAACCGGTGCCACGCTATATGCCATGCTTTTAGCATTAACGATGAGGATCATGGGGATATCAAGGATCTGGGCAATCTCGGCACTGCTGCCATGATCGTGGTCGTAGCCGTCGTAGGCACCCATCACGCCCTCCACCACACAGACATCCTCCTCGTCACCATAATGGTGGAAGACGTTGCGGAGATGCTCAGGTGAGGCGAACCATGTGTCGAGGTTCACCGACTCCACACCAGCCGCTATCCTGTGGTACTGTGTGTCGATATAGTCGGGCCCACACTTGAACGGCTGCACCCGCAGACCCTTTTGCTGCAGGGCACGGAGCAGTCCGATGGTGAGGGTGGTCTTCCCGCACCCCGAGTTCGTGGCGGCAATCAGAAACTTTCTCATACGCTGTTTGATCCTTCTATTGTACAAACGGATAAAAACAGTTTTCTTACATGTGCACTCTCCGTATTTAACATTCCTTAAACATCGGAAGTATCTGAAATAACTAACAATATGATCAATGAAAAAGCAAAAAAAACAGAACGTAAGCAATGATATTCAGGAACTTATGAAGAATGAAGCTATAGAAACCGACGACCGTGCGTTCTGACCTAAGTGGGTGAGGGGGTGAGGGGGGTGAGGGCATTTTACAAAATCCCCGTGCGCGCGCGAGAAAGAAAAAATACTTTTTTATAAAAGTTTCAAAAATGCCCTCACCCCCCTCACCCCCTCACCCAAAGGGGAGCCCACCCCAACCCTCCCAAAGGGAGGGAGCGCCATGCGGAATGACAAAGAACAGGGTGTTCATTCATTTAATAGGGGGCACATTCTTTTTATAGGGTGCTTAATAGGAAGCTGAAGATTACTGACCCCACCCCTACCCCTCCCCTACATAGGAGGGGAGCGCCATGCGGACGGACTAAAGATAGAATACACATTCATTTAATAGGATGCCGAAAGATACAGACCCCACCCCTTACCCCTCCCCTACATGGGAGGGGAGCGCCATGCGGAATGACTAAGAATAGAGTGATCATTCAATAGAATGCTAATTCATTTGATTAAGATAATGCCGCAAGACGCTTGATTAGGATGATGCCGCAAGGCGCTCCCCGCCCCTCAAGGGGAGGGGCAAGGGGTGGGGTCTGTACCTTTATAGATGCCAATGATAAAGCTCGTTCCCCCGTCACCTAACACTGGATGATGACGGGGGAACGATGCGTAAGTAACGGCGGAACAAGGTGTAAGCAACGGCGGAACGATACGTAGGCCTCAGCGGAACGAGTCGTAGCGGCGGCGTTTTGGGGGGGTGCGAGGGCACGAGCATGCGACTGTCACACTTTCCGTTAGGACGCCTGATGCTGCTTTGTGGCCCTCACGAAATAGACGATCAGCAGGATATAGGCGATCAGGGAGCAGAGCTCCGACAGGGGATTGGCCAGCCATGTCTCGTTGATAGGGTTGAAGCCCACGAAACGCAGCAGGGCAGAGACCACACCCATGAGGGCACCACCGGCAATGAAACCACTGGCAATGAGCGTTCCCTTCTCACCCCGGTCTTTGTTCACCTGTTCATTCTTACTGCGCGTGGTGACATACCAGTTCACGGCACCTCCCACCAGTAAGGGGATGTTGAGTTCCAAGGGGATGAACATACCCAAGGCGAAGGGAAGGGCAGGCACCTTCACGAAGGTGAGGATCAAGGCGATAGCTGCACCGATGGCATACAACAGCCAGGGAGCGCCCACACCACTCATCAACGGTTCGATGACTGCCGCCATGGCATTGGCCTGTGGGGCAGCCAGCTCACCACTGGCGAAGTTATAGGTCTTGTTCAGCAGAATCATCACACCACCCACGGTGGCTGCACTCACCAGCACGCCTAAGAATTTCCACTGTTCCTGTTTCTGGGGTGTGGTACCTAACCAATAACCGATCTTCAAGTCGGTAATGAACGATCCTGCCACAGAGAGGGCGGTGCACACCACACCACCCATGATGAGGGCGGCCAGCATACCGCCGGGACCTTTCAGTCCTACGGCCACCATCACAACGGAGGCGAGGATCAGCGTCATCAGCGTCATTCCACTCACGGGGTTACTGCCCACGATGGCGATGGCATTGGCCGCTACCGTGGTGAAGAGGAAAGCAATGACCGTGACGAGGACGATGCCCACTAAGGCGAACAGCAGGTTATCCATCACACCGAACCAGAAGAAGAGGAACGTGACGATGAGGGTCACCACCGAGCCGATGGCGATGATCTTAAAGGCGAGGTCACGCTGCGTACGGAGCATGTCCTTACTGGCACTGCTCCCACCCTTCATCTCCTTGGTAGCTAAGCTCACGGCACTCTTGATGATGCCCCAGCTCTTCACGATACCGATGACACCAGCCATGGCGATGCCACCAATGCCGATGGATTTGCCATACGACTTGAAGATCTGCTCGGGTGTCATGTCACCCACGGCAGTGGTGATGCTCGGATCCCACATGTTCAGCACATCCCCCGAGAACAGCAATGCCATGCCGGGCACGATGATCCACCATACGGCAAGTGATCCCAAGCAGATGATAAACGCGTATTTCAGTCCGATGATATAGCCCAATCCTAACACGGCAGCTCCGGTATTCACCTTGAACACCAGCTTAGCCTTGTCGGCGAGATCGGCGCCCCACCCGATCATCCTGGTGGTAACATTCTCGTTCCACCAGCCAAAGGTAGCTACGAAAAAATCATAGAGACCACCCACGATTCCGGCAATCAGCAGCGGCTTGGCCTGTGATCCCCCTTTCTCACCACTCACCAGTACCTGTGTGGTAGCCGTGGCCTCGGGGAAGGGATACTTGCCGTGCATGTCGCTGACGAAATATTTGCGGAACGGGATCATGAAAAGGATACCCAGGATACCACCTAAAAGGGAACTCATGAAAATATTGATGAACGATGCCGACATCTCTGGATATTTGGCCTGAAGGATATAGATGGCAGGAAGGGTGAAGATAGCACCAGCCACCACCGATCCCGAGCAGGCACCGATGCTCTGGATGATCACATTCTCACCTAATGCCTGTTTCCGCCGGGCTGCCGTTGACACGCCCACGGCGATGATCGCAATGGGAATGGCAGCCTCGAAGACCTGCCCCACCTTCAGTCCTAAGTAGGCAGCGGCAGCCGAAAAGAGCACTGCCATCAGGATTCCCCACGTCACCGACCATCCGTTCACCTCAGCATACTGCTGATGTGGTGACATCACCGGCTCATACTGTTCTCCATCCTTCAGCTCACGAAACGCATTGTCGGGCAGCTGAATATTCTTTTTCTCTTCCATCTTTCTATATCTATTAACTATCAACTTTCAACTCCTACAGCTCCTCTGCCTTGGCAATAGACTTCGGGTGTTTATGGTTCACCTTGAAACGGTCGAAGCCTTCACCATAGACACCGATGACGGCACTCTGACTGACAAAGGCGTTCGGGTCGATCTCATCAATCAGCTGGAAAATCTTCGCACTCTCACTCTGCTTCGCCAACACGAAGAGCATCTTCACCTCACGACCGCTGTAGAAGCCCTGGGCATTGATGACCGTACACCCACGATGGGGGTCGTTGTTGATACGATGACCGATCTCCTCAAATTTCTCCGAGATAATAAAGAACTGCACACTTCGCCGCATGGTGTTCACCACCTGGTCGATGCAGAATGCCGTGACGTAAAGCACCACATATCCATAGATCACCTTCTCCCAGTCTTTTAACACAAAATAGCTGCTGGAAATAATGATCACGTCGCAGATGAGGATCACACGCCCCAAAGAGATGTCGCGGTATTTGTTGATAATGGCGGCGATGATGTCGGTGCCGCCAGTGCTACCGTTCGCTCCTAACCCCAATCCGACACCACTGCCACAGAAGACTGCTCCTAAGACCGCCGCCATGAAAGGCTGGTCGTGCAGCAGGTGCAGACTGGCCGTATAGTCGCGCGTGAGGGAGAGGGCCACGGTGAGCACAATGACGGCATACACCGTCTTCACACAGAACTTCCACCCGAGGATGCGCAAGGCCACGATCAGCAATCCCACATTGATGACAAAATACGACAGCTGTGCCGGAATGTGCAGCGGGCTCCATTCGAGGATGGAGGAGATACCGGGCACTCCGCCTGTGGTGATGCCGTTGGGCAACAAGAAAATAGACCATCCTATACAATAAGACAGCATGGCCACGGTGATAAAGGCATAGTCACGCAGCTCCTTCAGCAGCGGTTTTCTCTCTACATGTACTGTATTCATCGTTCACAAATATGCTAACCGTTGTTCTTACTCTTTCATCAAAAGGGCACACAACTCCTTCATGCCCTCTGAGGCACCTTTCTGGATGTGCCGGATATTCCGGGAGCCTGCTGCCATGACAGGCTTGGGGTCGATCAGATAGATGGGGATATCGGGCGAGGTGTATTGCACCAGTCCTGCTGCCGGATAGACATTCAGCGAGGTGCCTATGATGATGAAGATATCAGCCTTCGAGGCTTCTTCTGCCGCTATGCTGATATTGGGGACACCCTCACCGAAGAATACGATGAACGGCCGTAGCAAGGAGCCGTCACCCGCCTTCTCGCCAGGTTTCACCTCCAAATCGTCACCCCCTAAGGTCTTCTGGTAACGTGGATTATCCACATCCCTACTGGAGCAAACCTTCATCAACTCGCCGTGAAGGTGGATGACATGGGTGGATCCAGCCATCTCATGGAGATTGTCCACATTCTGCGTAATGACCGTTACCTGATATTGTTCCTCTAACTTCGCCACGAAGCGATGGCCATCGTTCGGCTTTGCCTCCACCAGCTTTTTGCGTAGCATATTATAGAAATTATTCACATACACAGGGTCATCTTCCCATCCTTCATGAGTGGCCACACGACTCACCGGGTAGTTCTCCCACAGGCCATCGGCATCACGGAAAGTGCTCAGGCCACTCTCCACCGACATACCCGCTCCTGTCAACACTACGATCTTCTTCATATCCTTGATTATTAGTTAGTATTCTGTCCTCCCAGACAGGGAAAAACAGGTCTTCGAATCTTAACAATGCACAAAATTACACATTTTTCTTCAATAATAGCGACTAAATTCGAGAAAATGTGTAACTTTGCACGTTATTATTAATTTTTACGTAAAAAGATGAACAAACTGAGTTATTCTTTAGGCCTTGGCATTGGTCAGCAGCTGCTGCAAATGGGCATCGAAGGCTTTGACATTGATGCTTTCGCCGCTGCCGTAAAAGACGTGCTCGAAGGCAAAGAACCCCAGATTGGCCACCGTGAGGCACAGAGCATCGTACAAGCCTACTTCCAGAAGCAAGAAGAGGTGCTGAACAAGGAAAGGGAGGCCAAGGGCAAGGTAGCCAAGGAAGAAGGAGAGAAGTTCCTGGCTGAGAATGCCAAGAAAGAAGGTGTGATCACCTGCAAGAGTGGTCTGCAATATCAAGTATTGAAAGAGGGTAAGGGCAAGAGTCCGAAAGCCTCCGACAAGGTGAGATGCCACTACGAAGGATTCCTCATTGATGGTACGGTATTCGACAGCAGCGTGCAGCGTGGTGAGCCTGCCGTGTTCCCCCTCGACGGAGTAATTGCCGGCTGGACGGAAGGTCTTCAGTTGATGAAAGAAGGTGGGAAGACACGCTTCTACATCCCCTACCTGTTAGCCTATGGCCCCAGTGGTGCTGGGAACAGCATTCCTCCCTACGCCACCCTGATCTTCGACGTAGAACTGCTGGACGTGCTTTAAGCGACTCCTCACAGAGGGAAATAATATATGTATATCCAAAACGAAACAATCAAGTAATAAAAAAATGAAAAAATTATCTATTGTAGCCGCTATGGCTATCGTGGCCGCAGTATTCACATCTTGCGGCAACCCCACTCCGAAGGCTAACCTGAAGAGTGATCTTGACAGTATGAGCTATGCCATCGGTATGGCACAAACTCAGGGTCTGAAAGACTATCTCGTACAGCGCCTGAATGTCGATACCGCCTATATGGATGACTTCATCAAAGGTCTGAATGAAGGTGCCAATGCCGGTGATGACAAAAAGAAGGCAGCTTACTATGCCGGTATCCAGATCGGTCAGCAGGTGGGTAACCAAATGATCAAGGGTATCAACCACGAGCTCTTCGGTGAGGATTCCACCAAGACGATCTCCATGAAGAACTTCATGGCAGGTTTCATCAGCGGTACTACCGGCACCAAGGGTCTGATGACGATTGAGCAGGCTGGTGAAGTAGCTCAGAAGCTCATGGCCGAGATCAAGAGCAAGGAGATGGCCAAGCAATATGGTCCCAACAAGGAGGAAGGCGAGAAATACGTTGCCAAATATGCCACCGGCAAAGACGTGAAGAAGCTGGAGGGCGGCGTGTTGTATAAAGTGATTAAGGAAGGAACGGGTGCTATCCCCTCCGACACTTCTATGGTGAAGGTGAACTACGAAGGAAAGACTATCGACGGTAATGTCTTCGACAGCTCTTACAAGCGCGGTGAGCCTGTTACCTTGGCTGCCAATCAGGTGATTCCGGGATGGACAACTGCCCTGACACACATGCCCGTGGGTTCTGTATGGGAGGTGGTGATTCCTCAGGAGAAAGCCTATGGCGATCGCATGCAGGGTCAGATCAAGCCTTACTCTGCCCTGATCTTTAAGATCGAGCTGCTGGGTATCGAGAAGAAATAATCCAGATCCGACATGAAAAGAATGATCATGATAGCACTCGCCCTTGTGGTGAGTGCTTCTTTCTATACCGCCTACGCCGGGCAGAAGGACAAAAAGAAGAAGAAAGGCAACACCGAGACCGTCATGGAGACGATCCGTCTGACCACTCCTTCCGACTCCGTGAGCTACGCAGCAGGAGCGGCCATGACCGAAGGACTGCTGCCTTTCCTGCAACAGCAATATGGCGTAGATGAAGCATTTATCGATGACTTCCTGCGTGGCTTCGAGGAGGCATTGAAATGCGATGTTGACGAACCGATGAAGGCTTACGGTGCAGGTATCCAGATTGCCAAGATGGTGAAAGAGCGCATGCTCCCCTCCGTGTCAACAGACTTCCAAGGCACCAACGACTCCATCCAGGGTAAGCTGTTCCAAAAAGGATTCATCGCAGCCTTGAGGAAAGACACGACCTTCTTCAAGGGAGAGGAAGCACGCAACTATTTCAGAAACCGTCAGGAGGCGGTCATCCTTGCAGCTCAGGAGGCCACACGGAAGGCCGGCGAACAGTTCCTCAACGAGAACAAACAGAAAGAAGGGGTGAAGACCACCGCCAGCGGTCTGCAATACAAGGTGCTGGTGGCAGGCAATGGTCCTGTACCTACTCAAGACGACCGTGTCATCGTGAAATACGAAGGAAGACTGATCGACGGAACGGTATTTGACAGTAGCTACGAACGAGAAGAGCAAACCAACAAGTTCCGCCCCACAGAGGTGATCAAGGGATGGACCGAGGCTCTTACCATGATGCCAGTAGGCAGCAAATGGGAATTATATATCCCCCAAGAGCTGGCTTACGGATCACGTAAGACTGGAAGCATACCTGCCTACAGTGCCTTGGTGTTCATCGTCGAATTGGTAGGAATAGACCAGCCCTAACCCTCGTAATCAGGCTGCACATGCAACATTTTGACTTGTATTTCACAAAAATCATGTCAAAATGTTGCATATTTCATTTTAAATGACTATTTTTGCTAACAGATTTGAATACCTTAACAAAATTAGTGATAACAAATGGATAAGATTGACAGTCTGGACAAGAAGATTCTGAGCATCCTCTCAAAGAATGCGAGAATTCCCTTCAAAGATGTGGCGGCAGAGTGTAACGTGTCGCGGGCAGCCATCCACCAGCGCGTGCAAAGGCTGACAGAAGACGGAGTGATTACCGGTAGTGGATTTGATGTGAATCCCAAGTCATTAGGGTATAGCACATGTACCTATGTGGGTATCACGCTGGAACGTGGAAGTATGTACAAACAAGTGGTGGAACGCCTGGTGCACATCCCCGAGATTGTGGAGTGTCATTTCACCACGGGGCCATATACCATGCTTGTCAAGCTGTATGCCCGAGACAACGAGCAGCTGATGGATCTGCTGAACAGTCAGCTGCAGGACATTCCTGGTGTGGTAGCCACCGAAACGCTCATCTCCCTCGAACAGAGTGTCAAACGAGAAATTCCTATTGCATTGGATTAGTATCCTATGGAGAACTTCAACCTACAGTCGCATCTCAGTAAGATCTATGCGACATTCCCAGAGGCCGACTCACGGCCTCTTATTGGCATTACCAGTAACTTCACCGACGGTGATGCCACCCTCCGCGACAGATATTACAAACAGGTAATCGCTGCTGGAGGAATACCCGTCATCGTACCACCCGTAGATGACAAGCACGTGATCGTCAACACATTAGACCATCTCGACGGTCTGCTGCTTAGCGGTGGTGCCGACTACAACCCCCTTTGGTGTGGGGAAGAGCCATCGCCTAAGCTGCATGGTATCAATGCAGAGCGCGACCTGCCGGAGATGCTCATCACACGACTCGCCTATAACCGGCAAATCCCGATATTAGGCATCTGCCGCGGTATCCAGACCATCGCCATGGCTCTCGACGGTCATGTGGCACAAGATATCACAGCCACTACCATCAAACACTCACAGGATGCCAACCGGACAGAGCTCACGCACAGTGTCACCATCCACAAGGACAGTATGTTGTTCAGTCTCTACAAGACACAGAATATCTTTGTGAACTCTTTCCACCATCAGGCCGTGTCCGACCCCGGATCACGCTTCCGCGTAGTAGCCACAGCTCCCGATGGGGTGATCGAAGCCATTGAGAGCTGTGAGCACAAACCGATCCTCGGTGTACAGTGGCATCCGGAGTGGTTGGAGAGCGGACTGCCACTGTTCAGCTGGCTCGTGCAGCAGGCCACCAATTTCCATGTAGCCAAACGCCTGCATAGCCGAATCCTTACGCTCGACACCCACTGCGATACACCCATGTTCTTCCCGCAAGGCATCCATTTCGAACAGAGAGACCCACGTATCCTCGTGGATCTGCATAAGATGACCGATGGCCGTCAGGATGCGGTGATCATGGCAGCCTACCTTCCGCAACCCAAGATCGGCGAACAGTTCTCACAGAAGGTATCGTTCAACGTGAGCAGTCCGATGGACTATGCCGACCTGATCTTTGACAAGATCGAGGAAATCGTTCGTGACAACAGCCGTTATCTCAGTATTGCCCGCACACCCAGCGATCTCTACGAAGACAAACGGAAAGGGCGCAAGAGCATCATGTTCGGCATCGAGAACGGCTTAGCACTCAACCACGAGGTGTCTAACGTGAAACACTTTGCCCAGCGGGGTGTCGTCTATATCACCCTTTGTCATAACGGTGACAATGACATCTGCGACTCAGCCAAAGGATGTAACACACATAATGGCGTGAGCTCCTTTGGTGAGAAAGTGATCCAGGCGATGAACGACAATGGGATGATGGTAGATTTGAGTCATGCCAACGAAAAGAGTTTCTATGATGCCTTGGAGATCAGTCGCACACCCATCGTATGCAGTCACAGCAGTAGCCGTGCCCTTTGCGACCACCCGCGGAACCTCACCGATGAGCAGATGCGGGCCCTCGCTGCCAAAGGAGGAGTGGCACATACCACACTCTATCACGGGTTCCTTCGGAAGGAAGGGGAGGCAACGATCTTAGATGCCCTGGCACATCTGGAACATGCCATCTCTGTCATGGGCATCGATCATGTAGGCATCGGCACCGACTTTGACGGCGACGGAGGAGTCATCGGCATGGCCGACAGCAGTGAGGCCATCAACTTCACCCTCCACCTGTTACGGCGTAAATACAGTGAACGTGACATCGAGAAAATATGGGGCGGCAACTGGCTGCGTGTCATGGCACAGGTGCAGCGTGCCGCCAAATAGCCAAACAATACCGACAAACGAACATGATACAAAACCATCTCATGACCATGACGACGATGAGCCGTCGGTCTTTTCCATCATTCCTTCCCATCATCTTCTCCCTGATGATGCTCCCGACACTCTTCACCTCCTGTAAGAGCAGTAAGTCGAACCAGGAAGCCCTCATCTGGCAGATTCCTATCGGTCCTGAATTCAATGCCGACAGTGCTTTCGCCTATTGTCAGGCCCAATGTGATTTCGGGCCACGGACGATGAACAGCGTGAGTCACGACCAATGCGAGTCGTGGATCATTGAAAAGTTCAAAAGCTTCGGCTGTCATACGATCACACAGAAAGCGACACTGCAAGGATACGATGGCACAGCACTGAACAGCACGAACATCATCGCCTCCATACATCCCGACAGCACCACAAGGGTGATGATCTGTGCTCACTGGGACAGCAGACCGTGGGCCGACAACGATCCTGACAGTACGAAGTGGCATACACCGGTGCTCGCAGCCAACGACGGTGCCAGTGGTGTGGCCGTGATGCTTGAACTGGCACGACAACTGCAACAAGCCGATTCACTGAGAATAGGCGTTGACTTCATCTGCTTCGATGCTGAAGACTGGGGCACACCGCAATGGGATCACAACACGTATGCCAACACCGGAGAGGTGTGGGCTTTAGGAGCCGAATACTGGTCAAAGAACACGCATGTGGAAAACTATGCACCACGTTATGGCATTCTGCTGGACATGGTAGGCGGACAAGGAGCACAGTTCTTTCAGGAACGTTTGTCAAAGCAATATGCACAGCCTATAATCAATAAGGTATGGGCAGCAGCCAAGGTGGTGGGGTTCGGCAGCTATTTCCCCGATTCACCAGGTGAGTATATCACCGACGACCATGTCCCGGTAAATACACATGCCAACATTCCCACCATCGATGTCATCCCCTTCTATCCCGACTGTCAGCAAAGCGGCTTCGGCCCCACTTGGCATACGGTGAACGATGACATGCAGCACATCGATAAGAACACGCTGAAAGCAGTGGGTCAGACCCTTATCCAGGTGCTCTACTCCGAGAACCGTACCCAAGAGAAGCCTTGAGTCCTCTCCATCAGATTCCCTAATCTTTTAAAGAAATGAAGATCTTTGCGGTTGGAATGAATTACATCCAGCACAATAAAGAGCTGGATGGTACGTTATATAAGACGGAGAAACCCGTCATCTTCACAAAGGCCGACTCAGCATTGCTGAAAGACAAGAAGCCATTCTTTCTGCCAGATGAGCTGGGACGCATCGACTACGAGACTGAGCTGGTAGTGCGTATCTGTCGCCTGGGGAAGAGCATCCCACAACGTTTTGCCCATCGTTACTACGATGCCGTAACAGTGGGTATCGACTTCACCGCCCGCGACCTGCAACGGCAGCTGCGAGATGCAGGTCACCCCTGGGAGCTGTGCAAAGGCTTCGACGGAGCCGCTGCCATCGGCGAATGGATTCCTGTGGAGAAATTCCGCGACATCCAAGCCCTGCATTTCCACCTCGACATCAATGGGAAGACTGTGCAGGAAGGATGTAGCAGTGACATGCTTTTCAAGGTGGATGAGCTGATCAGCTATATCAGTCAGTGGTTCACCCTCAAGACGGGTGACCTCCTCTATACCGGGACACCAGCGGGCGTTGGTCCTGTCCACATCAACGACCACCTTGAAGGATGGATAGAAGAACGGAAAGTTCTGGAATTTAACGTTAAATAAGATTGAGAATATTTAAGCAGATCATCACTGTGGCATTGTTGTTTTGCGCAACATCCCTGCAAGCGCAACGACAGCAGTTCTTCAACCTGACCGCCGAGGAGGTCAGGATCGACTCATTGTTGCCGGTATTCTCTCATTCTTTCGATTTAGGTAAGAACTACGATGACTCCACCTATACCGTAACCCTCAAATACCCCGAATTCATCACCATGAGCCGGGAGGATACGCTGAAATGCAAACAATTCTTCGCAGCAGACCCTCCTACCCTCCCCCGTATCGATACACAGATAGTGGTTGACCGCAAGAACGGATTCTTGGAGGTTGCTTTTGCACCCATTGTGAAACGCGAAGGTCGGTGGATGAAACTGGTGAGCTTCATGCTTTGTGTGGATGGGCAGGAGAAAGAAACAGCGGCCAAACGGCATGCGGCAACGGTCGAGTCAAGAGCCACCACAGCCTCCTCACGCTATGCCGAACACTCGGTACTGGCCACCGGCAACTGGGCGAAGATCCGCGTGCCTCAGACTGGTATCTACCAACTCACCGAATCCCTCATCAAAAAGGCAGGATTCTCGAATTTGGATAAGGTAAAGGTCTATGGATACGGTGGAGCCCTGCAGCCTGAAAGACTCAACGCCACTTACCTCACAGAAAACGATGATCTGAAAGAGGTGCCTACCTGCATCGTGAACGGACGACGCCTGTTTCATGCTCAAGGGCCGGTTACCTGGAGTCAATATAGTGCGCAGCGCACCAGGAATCCATTCTCCGACAGCGGCTATTACTTCATCACGGAGAGCGATGACCAGCCCCTCACCGTTGACAGTACTGCTTTCGTCAGCAGTTTCTACCCTGGTGGTGAATATAACCATACGCTTCATGAGGTGGATAACTATGCTTGGTTTGAAGGTGGACGAAACCTCTTTGAGGATGATCCCATCGAAGAAGGGAAATCAAAGAGCTATACCATCGCAAACCCAGGGGGCAGTACCAACTCATGGGATGAGAGTGCGAACCTATATATATCGGTATCGACAGGACAGGATGCCATGATCAGTGTGGAGATGAACGACTCCTTGCTTGGCTCCATCTCCCTGAAAAGGAACAATACTGAATACGACAAGGGTGTGATGGTGGGAGCCCTTTTCGATGTAGGCACCTTCCAGCCTACCAACACCATCAAGATCACCAATACCCACGGAGCTACGGTACGTCTCGACTATATCGGTGCCATGGCAGGATCCTATCGTTCCATGGAGAACCTCAGTACTGAATCGTTCGCTGAGCCCGAGTATGTGTATAACATCACCAACCAAGATCTCCATGCCGACAAAGGATACCAGATGGTGATCATCATCCCCACCAGCCAGCAGTTCCTGGCACAAGCGGAACGACTGAAGACGTTCCATGAGCAACATGACGGACTGAAGACTCGCATCGTACCTGCCGACGAACTGTTCAACGAGTTCTCCAGCGGAACACCCGACACCAATGCCTACCGTCGTTATCTGAAAATGCTCTACGACCGGGCAGAGACCGATGAGGAGATGCCACGGTACCTACTGCTCTTCGGCGACTGTGCCTGGGATAACCGAATGAACACAAAGGCATGGAAAGACTTCCATCCCGACGACTTCCTGCTCTGTCATGAGAGCGAGAACTCTTTTAATAAGGTATATTGCTATGTCGATGAGAGCTTCTTCTGCTACCTCGATGATGGGGAAGGAGGTAACCCTCAGACCACCGACCGTGCCGATATGGCAGTGGGACGTTTTCCTGTTCGCACCGTGGAACAGGCCAAGACCATGGTTGACAAAACCATCAGCTACGCAGAGAACAAGAATGCGGGAGCATGGCAGAACACCGTGATGGTGATGGGTGACGACGGCAATGAGAACGTGCACATGAAAGATGCGCTCACTGCCGCCGATTCCGTGCTGATGGTGAACCCTGCTATCTATATGAAACGTGTGATGTGGGATGCCTACAACCGTGTGTCATCCTCCACTGGCGACAGCTATCCCGATGTGACGGGGCTCGTCAGACAGCAGCAGGCTGATGGGGCACTGGTGATGGACTATTGCGGTCATGGCATGCCTACCACCCTCTCTGATGAGCGCGTATTGAACCTCGCCGACTTCGAAGGCTTCACCAATTCCAACCTTCCCCTGTGGATCACCGCTTCGTGTGATATCATGCCCTTCGATGGACAGACCGATAACATCGGTGAGTCGGCTCTCTTCAACAACAGAGGCGGTGCCGTGGCATTCTTCGGCACCACACGCACCGTATATACCCAGTACAACCTGCTCATCAACTCGCAGTATATGAAGTATCTCTTCACGAAGAACAGCAAAGGAAAGTTCAACTCCATCGGCGAAGCACAACGATTGGCAAAGAACAGGATCCTCACACCCGTCATCACGGGCTATAAGGAAAATGGCGACCCCACCACCAGCAGCGACCGCTCGGTGAACAAGTTACAGTACTCCCTCTTGGGAGATCCTGCCCTGGTGCTGAACATCCCTACCCTACAAGCCGTGATCGATGACATCAACGGGCATGATGTACAAAACAATTCCGAGCTGCCGGTGATGAAAGCGGGATCCATCGCCACCATCAGCGGCCACATCGAGCGTTCTGGTGTCAAGGACGAGACGTTCAACGGGAAGATGACCGTTACAGTGCGCGACTCCAAGGAGAAAATCGTCTGTCTGCTGAATAATAAATCAACCAACGGTGCCACCAAAGCACTGGAATACGAAGACCGCACAAAGGTGCTGTTTAGCGGTACCAACAACGTAAAGGACGGATCCTTCACCTTCAGTTTCTCCGTTCCGAAGGATATCAACTACAGCGATGACAGGGGTCTCATCAATATCTATGCACTGAGAGACGACCTCTCAGAGGCTGCCAACGGATGCACGGAACGGTTTATCGTGGGAGGATCCGATTTCGCCTCCAACGACTCCATCGGTCCCTCTGTGTTCTGCTACCTGAATTCCCCCGACTTTGTGGATGGCGGTGATGTGAACACCACCCCCTATTTCGTGGCAGAGATCACCGACAAGGACGGTCTGAACACCACGGGCAACGGTATCGGTCACGACCTGGAGCTGATCATCGACGGCGACATGGCAAAGACCTATAACCTGAACAGTAACTTCGAATATGAATTTGGTTCCTACACCAAGGGAGCCACCCACTATAGTATCCCTGAACTGACCGTCGGCAGGCACAAACTGAAGTTCCGTGCCTGGGACATCCTGAACAACTCCACCACCACAGAACTGTCGTTCAACGTGGTGCGTAACCTCAAGCCGGGAGCCGTCAACGTGAGTGTCACAAAGAACCCTGCCAGCGACGGCACCACCTTCATCGTGAACCACGACCGCATAGGCAGTCCGATCGATGTAACCATCGATGTCTATGACATCAGTGGCCGACAGGTATGGCAGACCACCGAGACGAACGTAGTCACCAACGGTGCCTATACCACCACCTGGAACCTCAGCAACGGCAACGGTCTTTTAGACACGGGTATCTATCTCTATCGCGCCACCCTGCACAGTGACGGTGGTCATCAAGTGTCAAATGCCAAGAAACTGGTGATTATCCACTAAATATACACAACGAGAATATGAAAAGGAATAACGATAGCATGACGAAAACAGCCATCCGGAGGGCAATGCCCCTCCTGCTGCTCCTTCTCCTTCCACTCACCATGGTCGCACAAGACAAAGAAGACATGTTCAACCCCGTACATGCCTCGGTCACCTCTCAGACCATCGCACCCGATGCCAGGGCGGCAGGTATGGGTGATGTGGGAGCAGCCACCGACCCCGATGTCAACTCCCAGTACTGGAACCCAGCCAAATATCCGTTCACCATCAGCAGAGCCGGTGTGGCATTGAACTACACACCGTGGCTACGCCAACTGGTGAATGACATGGATCTGGCCTACCTGGCTGGATACTACCGCATTGGCGACTACAGTGCCGTCAGTGGATCCTTACGCTACTTCTCCTTGGGCGAGGTCTATACCAGCATGGATGAGGATGCCATGACCATCAACCCCTATGAGATGTCGCTCGACGTGGCCTACTCGCTGATGCTCAGTGAGAAGTTCTCCATTGCCGCCGGTGTGCGGTGGATCTATTCCGATCTCACCTACGACTACACCGACGATGTGTCGCCAGGTAGTGCCTTCGCCGCCGATATCGCCTGCTACTACAACAACTATCTCAACATCGGGCAACGCGAGTGTCAGTTAGGCCTGGGAATGAACATCAGCAACATCGGTAGTAAGATCTCCTTCGGAGGCGATAACCACAGTGAGTTCATCCCTACCAACCTGCGCGTCGGTGCCGCCCTGATGGTACCTGTGGATGAGTATAACCGTTTCTCCATCGCCGCAGATGCCAACAAACTGTTAGTGCCCACCTACCCTAAGGATGAAGACGGGAACTACAGTGAGGCATACGCCGAAGACCACTATTATAACGTGAGTAGCATCAGCGGAATCTTCAAGAGTTTCAACGATGCACCCGGGGGATTCAAGGAAGAGCTGGAGGAGATCAGATGGAGCGTCGGCGCAGAATACGTCTATCATGATCAGTTCACGATCCGTGGCGGTTACCACCACGAGAGCGAGAACAAAGGAAACCGCAAATATTTCACGCTGGGTGCCGGTTTCCGCATGAACGTGTTCTCTTTAGACGTGGGTTATGTCATTGCCACAGCAAAGAGTAACCCACTCGACCAGACCCTGCGCTTCACCTTAGCGTTCGATATGGATGGAATCAAAGACTTGTTCAGGTAAAAACCCGATGATGAAAATAAGAGTAGGAATGGGATTTGATGTCCACCGCCTGGTGGAGGGACGTGCCCTCTGGCTGGGTGGCATCAAGATTGATCATAGTTTAGGACTGTTAGGGCACAGCGATGCTGATGTGCTCATCCATGCCATCTGCGATGCCCTGTTAGGGGCGGCGAACATGCGCGACATCGGTTACCACTTCCCCGACACCTCCGATGAAACACTCGACATGGACAGTAAGATCATCCTCCGTAAGACGATGGAACTGATCCGCAGCAAAGGCTACCAGTTCGGTAACCTCGATGCCACCGTTTGTGCTGAACGCCCGAAAATCAATCCCCATGTACCAGCCATCAAGCAATGTCTGGCAGAGGTGATGGATACTGATGAGGAGAACATCTCCATCAAAGCCACGACCACCGAGAAATTAGGATTTACTGGTCGCGAAGAAGGGATGAGCGCATACGCCACCGTGTTGATCTATCAGGAGTGAAAACAGACTAAAAATTCAAGAATCAGCACTTGTTATCGCACACACAACTTGATTTGCATCAAGAAAAGCGCATATTTTTACGAATATGTAAGTATAATCCATTGCCACTTTCCAAAATCGTTGTACCTTTGCATCGTCAAAAGGTTAATAGATTGTTTAGGTTAGTAGTAATAGATTTAGGTTTTTAGTTATTAGATTAAGGTAAGTTTTCATGATTGTTGAAATGGATGACAATGGTAACCGTGAGGCTCCCATTTGATTCAGAAAAGGATTTTTAGTTAAACATAGTTGATACGTTGCAGCTCGTTGAGAGTTGCAGCGTATTTTTTTATGCTGAGAGAAAGTTGAGGGAAAGTCATCTGATGATGACTTTCCTTCCGTTATGAATGTAAATACCGGCTTTTTGCGGATGTTCCACACGCTGCCCTTGCAGGTTGTAGAAAGAGGTGTCAGGATGAGGATCCGTATTGCTTTCCAAATCAGGGATCGAGGTAGCCACCATATTATTTTCCCCGAAGCATACATTAACGGTGCTGTAGTTGCCTATCGGGTCGATGCCGGTCAACTCAGTAATAATCCTTGTATGCTGCTCATCGGTAATGTTCCATGTGAAGTTGTCCGCCTTCGTCACATTGTCAGGCACGGTTATCTTGGTAACATCCTTAGCTAAAATAAATAATGTCTTGCCATTCTTGTCCTGCAGGTATGTTTCGTTGTTCATCCCAACCGTTGGGTTCAACACCCCGAAATAGGCCAATCCAATAATGGCTGTCACCAGCTTTTCCATATAGGAATCGGGAGAACTGAGAGGAGTCTCGCCTGTGGGGAATGCGACCTTCAGCGTACTGTTGGGCTTTGCCACGTTGAACTTCATCTGTAATGCATTACAATCGGCATAAGGGTCATATCCCAAAAGATCGATGAAAGTCTGATGGTGAATGAACGTCAATGTAAGGGAGATATTGTCGGCGGAGGTAACATTGGGGAACACATTGAAACTGTCTCCTTGTTTAGGGAAGGCTATCAAGTTCTTTTCTTTGTCGTTGATGATAAAGGTACAATTACGTGGACCTGTCCTGGGCCCCAGCAATCCATACATACCCATGATCTCCACGATAGACAGTTCTTCTTCGTTAAACTCACTCTTTTCGTGCAGTCGTTTGGTAAAGGTAACGGCTTTTGTCTGTGAGGGTGCCGACAGGTTGAAGAGCAGCTTCACTGTCTTGTATTCCTCCAGGGGGATGACTCCATCCTCTGTGATCTCCATGGCATTGTGGTTTTCATCGGTCAGATCATAGCTGACGTTATTTGCCGAGGTGACGTTCGGATACACGGTGAGGTTTTTCTCTATCAGCGCCAGCAGATCGTTTTGCTGGTAACGGTATATGATGAAATGGGGATCCGATTTCGTTACGGATGTCAGCACGTTGAACTGCGCCAGACAGTCCAAGGCCAGTCTTTGATCCTCAGTCAGGTTATCTGTGTTTATCAGTCGTTTACTGAAACTGAGAGTCAGGGTCTTGGTAGGTGTCACCTTCTTCTTGATGAGCACCCATTTCCCTTTCACGTCATTACCCTGTGCATCCACCACATTCCCACCAGCGATCTCAGCACCGAGAGGTCTGATGACTTCCGCCGCATTCTCAATACCAATAGTGGCAAAGTTACAAATGGCACCCTCATTACCATAGGCCAAGACTTTGGTGCCATCATCAGTGATACCTAACCTACCGGTATCTTCATAGGTCCAGATGCCAATTTTTCCACCCTTGGCTTTTACCATGGCACCGCCTTTGATGATGAGTCTTTGAAACCGATTAATCAGACGGATGCCATATTCCTGTCCGTCAAGCACCAGTTGTCCAGAACCTGTAATGGTGGTATTTGCCTTGATATGCAAGGCCGCATACTTGCTTTTGACGGTATTTTTGCCAATGAGCTTGACCGTTGCACCATTCTCGCCCAAGACAATACCTTGAGCCTGCACCTCCGTCACGTCGATAACCGCATTATCGAGCGTAAGCACTTTTGTCGAAGGACTGTAGGTGATGGTACCGCCTTTGACATACTTCAATTTTGACAGATTGTTGATGTTTTCGTTGGTCACATAGTCACCAGCCACCATAATGTCATAATACATGTCATCTTGTGCCTGCATATCCACGGCAAGGAACAAGGCTGCCATCAGTGCAATAATTACTTTTTTCATTGTGTCTTGTCTATTTTTATGTTATACTCAATTCTCTTACTGGCTGCAAAGATACACTATTTTTTTTGAAACTCAAGATATAATGAAGTAAAAAAGTGTGAACCGCCAAGTCTTAATATATCGTCAGATTCCTTGGTGCTAGATCGCGCATCGTTTCTGCCGCGGTAAGGAGATCAAACTCCCTGAGTCGTACCTGCTTACCACAAGTGGCAACTTGTCAAAATAATTCGTCAAAAATTAAGATTTGCAAAAGTTCTCTAATTGGAAGAAGGGGAACGAATGGAGTGTACGGAAGTATCCAAAAGGAGCGTTATGTGCAAGTAACGGCTGATTGGATTCAAAGTAACGGCTACTTTGGATACAAGTAAAGGTTACTTTGGATACAAGTAAAGGTTACTTTAAACACAAGTAAAGGTTACTTTCTACCATTCCAGCCTTTACTTACACCCTTTCCGACGTCATTTAAGGGTCATTCCGCCGTCACTTTACCCCCATAGATGACGGCGGAACGAATGTTAGATGCCGTCGGAACAGATATAAACGCCCATCGGAACAACTCATAGATGACGTTTCTTCGAAAATGAGTGGTTTCAACTTTTAATGGTTCTTTGGGTCGCCTTCGGCGAGAACCAACGGTCACTCATAGCGTAGCGGAGAGATAAATCCAACAAAATCTAAACAAAATCTTACAAATACCCGTGTTATTGATTTGTTTTTATGGGGATAGATTTTGTTTGATTTTGGATAGATTTTGTACGATTTCTGCCCGTTAGGGCATCCCAAGAAAGAAACTATAGTCTTTTTGCTTCACAAAAATGGCAATTTCCTACAACACCCTCAATATCAATAACTTACCAAACCACGTGAGAATTGCGTTTGTTCGACCGAAAGGACGATTGCTTCTCAAAATGCGCGTTATTCGCGTTAAACGAAGTTAATTCGTCAATATCATTCAAAGAATTAACAAATGACGAATTGATTGCCGAGGAAAGTCCTGCCTCTCCAAATAATCGAAAAGACGAGAAACAACTATATTTTGTGCTAATTGTTATATTATTACCTATTTTTTTTATATTTTTGCAAGCAGATTAAAGAAATAGAATATGCAAAAGACTCTACGTACCTTATTATTATATCTGTCAGCAGTGGCGTTGCTATTTGCCTCATGCACTGAAAAGAAGGTGTATAGGATTGGCGTGTCACAGTGTGCCGAGGGACGGTGGCGTGAGAAGGTGAACAATGAGATGCTTGCCTCCCAGCACCTGTACGAACAGGATGTGAAGTTAACAATAGCCAGTGCTCACGACGACACGCAGCTGCAGGTCAAGCAGATAGACAGTCTGGTGAACGCAGGCATCGACTTACTGGTTGTAGCTCCCAATGAAGCGGAACCAATTGCGGCCGCCATCGAACGCGTCAGACAGAAGGGCATCCCCGTGATATGCTTCGACCGTAAGGTGAAAGGTGACAACTATACAGCTTTCATTGGCGGCAGCAATGTAGAGGCAGGTCATGCCATCGGCGTGAATGTGATCGATGTGGCTCACGGCATGATTGCCACCGGTCACAAGCCCTTGGTGCTGGAAATAACGGCCCTAATGAGCAGTTCACCAGCACAAGAACGCCATGAAGGTTTTGCGAAGGCACTAGAAGGTCACAACGAGCTGGACTACGTATGTCGCGAGGGTGACTGGAGTTCAGAGACCACCTGTCGCATCGTGAAAGAGCAGATCAAGACAGGGCGTCTGCCCGATATCGTATTCTGCCATAACGACGGTATGGCAACAGGTGCCTACAAGGCCGTGGTGGAGACAGGTACGGAAGGTAAGATCAACATTTACGGCATCGACGGTATGCCAGATGAGGGTCTTGACTATGTACAATTCGGTCATCAGCTCGCCAGCTATGTCTATCCCACCGGAGGCGAGGAAATCGTCAGACTGGCACTCAACATCCTCACGGGTAAGTCCTATGAGCGGGAGAACAAGCTAGATGGCATCCTGGTGGTGCGCGAGAACGCATGGTCTGTTGCCACCACCACCAAAGAGCTGATGAGGCAGAACGAGAACCTGGTAACCATTCAGGACAAGTTGGAAGACTATTTAGGCTTGTATAACACGCAGCACAAAGCCCTCATGGCCAGTATCCTGCTTATTATTCTGCTGGTGGTTGCCGTCATCTCCATCTGGCGTGCCTACGTATTGTCACAGCGTGCCATCAGGAAGCGTCAGGCATTGAACGAAGAGGAGACTTTGTTCTATACCAACCCCGACAGCCGCAAGGTGCGCCAAGTGTTTGATGCCCCCACCGAAGAACTGCCCGTCCCCAAGTCTCAAGACACCATTTTTGCTGAGATGCTGAATGAGGCCATTCGTCAAAATATGTCGAATCCATCGTTAAAAATGGAAGATTTAGGTGAGACGGTGGGTCTCAGTCGCGTGCAACTGTACCGTAAGGTGAAAGCCATCACAGGCCTTTCCCCCGTGGAGCTGCTCCGTCAGATGCGTCTGCAGCAGGGATATGTACTGCTGAGCACCACTAACAAAACTGTTCAGGAGATAGCTTACGAAGTGGGGTTCGGCACCCCAGGCTATTTCTCGAAATGCTTCCGTCAGCAATACGGTAAATATCCGATGGAGCTGAGGAATGCAACAAATGTGACTTAATAGTCAACAATTGTTCCATGAAACATTTTTTGGAGTCTGCGAACGATAATTGTAAGTCCTTTTTCGTTCGAAGACTTAATTTTGCAGCAGTTTAACTTGATTACTAACCAAAAAATGCAAGAAATGGAACAAATGAGAAGATTCATTCTGAGTTTCCTATCGCTGCTGGGTGTTACTTTAATGTACGCGCAAAGCAGCGAGATCTCCGGCAACGTGGTCGATGCTACGGGAGAACCCATCATCGGCGCAACGGTAATGGAACAGGGAACGTCGAACGGAACAGTGACCGACTTCGACGGAAATTTCAAAATCAAGGTGGAGGCAAACAAGGTGCTCGTCTTCACATACATTGGTTTTCAGAGTCAGGAGCTGCCTGCCCAAGACGGCATGAAGGTCGTGATGCTGGAAGACGCCCTGTCGCTGAACGAGGTCGTCGTAACGGGATACACCACACAGCGCAAAGCCGACCTGACGGGTGCCATCTCAACAGTAAGTGTCGATGAAATGGCCAAACAGAACGAGAACAACCCGATGAAAGCGCTGCAGGGACGTGTGCCTGGCATGAACATCACTGCCGACGGTAACCCCTCGGGTGCTGCTACGGTTCGTATTCGTGGTGTGGGAACCTTGAACGACAACGATCCTTTATACATCATCGACGGTGTGCCCACCAAGGCAGGTATGCACGAACTGAACGGAAACGATATCGAAAGCATCCAGGTACTGAAGGATGCCGCCTCGGCAAGTATCTACGGTTCTCGAGCTGCCAACGGTGTGATCATCATCACCACCAAGAAAGGTAAGGACGGTAAGGTAAAGGTGAACTTCGACGGAAGTGTTGCCACCTCATTCTATACCAATAAGATTGAGACGATGAATGCCAGTGAGTGGGGCCGCGCCTACTGGCAGGCATGCGTAAACGACGGTGTGAACCCCAGCAACAATAACCTGGGCTACAACTACGACTGGAGCTACGATGCCAAGGGCAACCCCGTACTGAACAAGATGACCATGAACATGTATCTGGATGAGAACGCATCGGTACGTGCTGGTGACACCGACTGGTTTAAGGAGATCACACGCACGGGTGTGGTACAGCAGTACAACCTCTCGGTGAGCAATGGCTCGGAAAGGGGAAACTCCTTCTTCTCTCTGGGTTACTACGACAACCAAGGTACCATCAAGAAGAGCAACTTCAACCGTTTGTCAGCCCGTGCCAATGCCGATTACAAATTGTTCGACGACAAGGTGGTGATAGGTGAGAACTTCACCATCAACCGCACCAAAGGCAACGATGCCCCCGGTGGTGTGCTGGAACACGCACTGGAGTTCAATCCCAATTTCCCCATCTGGGCAGAGAACGGTAAGTATGCCCAGGCCCTGGGTGCCTACTCAGAACGTGAGAACCCGCTGAGCATGATCGACAATGCCAAGGACAATGAATACACACAGTGGCGCTCGTTCGGTGATGTGCACCTGAGCGTGAAGCCCTTCAAGAACTTTATGATTCGCACCACCCTCGGTATGGACTACACCCAGAAGGAGCAGCGTTTCTTCACCTACCCCATTGCCAATGGTAAGGTGATGCGCACCGATAGTGCCGTAGAAGGCAAGCAGGAGCACTGGATGCGTTGGATGTGGAACGCCATAGCCACCTATAACCTGGAGATTGGCAAACATCGTGGTGATGCGATGATCGGTACTGAGGTAAACCGCCAGGATTATAAGATGAACAGTGCCAAACGATATGAACTGGCCATTCTGAATACCGACTACATGTGGCCGTCAGCAGGTGCAGGCCGTCAGTTGGCCGAAGGCTTTGGCGAAGGCTTCAGTCTTGTGTCATTCTTCGGTAAGGTGAACTACACCTTCGATGACAAATATCTGGCTTCGTTCACCATTCGCCGTGACGGTTCAAGCCGATTCGGTAGCAATAACCAATATGGTACTTTCCCATCTGTCAGTGCTGGTTGGCGCATCAGTGAGGAGAAGTTTATGGAGGGTACCAAGAGTTGGCTCGATAACCTGAAGCTGCGTTATTCATGGGGACAGACGGGTAACCAGGAAATCTCTAACACCGCACGCTATACCTTATATAAGTCTGTTGTCTCCACTGGTCTTTGGGGCAGTGGACAGGCTGGCTCTTCATACGATATAGCCGGAACCAACGGCGGTTATGACCTTGACAACGGCTACGTTCGCAACCAACGTGGTAACGACGACATCAAGTGGGAGACCACCACACAGCATAATATCGGTGCGGATTTCTCTATTCTGAACGGTGACATCTACGGCAGCTTCGACTGGTTCAACAAGAAGACCACCGACATTCTTCTTTTCATGGAAGGTATTGCCGCCATGGGTGAGGGCTCTGGGCAATGGATCAATGCCGGTGAGGTGAAGAACAACGGTTGGGAGTTGACAGTGGGCTACCGCCATCATCTGCCAAACGATTTCTCATGGGACATCAGCGGTAACGTCAGTAAGTATGTGAATGAGATCACCAAGCTGCCTGAGACAGTGGCTGCCAATGGTAAGTATGGCGGTAACGGTGTGAAGAGCGTTGTGGGGCATCCTATGTTCTCGCAGGTAGGCTATATCTACGACGGCATCTTCAAGAGTCAGGAGGAGATAGACAACCATGCTATCCAGGAGGGAGCTGGTCTGGGACGTATCCGTTATAAGGATCTGAATGGCGACGGACGCATCACAGAAGAAGATCAGGACTGGATCTATGACCCGACACCCGACTTCACCTGGGGTTTGAACATTTACTTGCAGTACAAGAACTGGGATTTGACCATGTTCTGGCAGGGTGTGCAAGGCGTGGATGTTGACTGCCGCGGATATAAGTCACAGACTGATTTCTGGGCTAACTCAGCCATCAACGTACCTTATCTGAATAAAGGCACACGTGTACTGGATGCCTGGAGCCCTGCCAATCCCGGTAGTGACATTCCTGCGCTCACCACATCGGATACAAACAACGAAGGTCGTGTATCATCGTATTATATCGAGAATGGTAGCTACGTGAAGCTGCGCACCATCCAGCTGGGCTACAACCTGCCTAAGAGTCTTACCGACAAACTCCGTATGGACCGCATTCGTCTCTATGCGTCTGCTCAGAACCTGCTCACCATCAAGAGCAGTAAGTTTACGGGTGCTGATCCTGAGAACCCTGGATTCAACTATCCGATCCCCCTCAATCTTACATTCGGACTCAATGTTTCATTCTAAAATATAGCTACGATTATGAAAACGATTTATAGTATTATCTGCACAATCTGCGTTATCTGCGGTCTTACCGCCTGTTCTGACTTCCTGGAGGAACAGGTGCCACAGGCTACGCTGACTCAGGACGAGGTGAAGAATCCTGAGTATATCGACAATGTGCTGATTTCAGCATATGCCGGACTGGTTTCGATTGAGGATATGAATGCTTCATTCTCTCTCTGGAACTACGACACCCGCTCTGACGATGCCTATGTGGGTGGTTCCGACTTCTCTGACGGAGAGCCTTTCCACCGACTGGAGAAGAGCACGGGTGTGATGACAACAGACTGGCCATTCAGCTCTATCTGGACACGTTTCTACAACTATCTGAGCCGTGTGAGTCTGTCACTTGATATCCTGGCAAGTGCCGATCAGGACAACGCTACCATCATTCAGCGTACCGCCGAGATGAAGTTCCTGCGTGCCTATGGACACTTCCAGCTGAAACGACTGTTCAAGAAGATTCCTTTTGTGAACAAGCCCAATATGGAAGAGGCAGACTACAACAACCTCTCGAACACGGAATACAACAACGACGAGGGCTGGCAGCAGATCATCAACGACCTGGAGGATGCCTACGCTGTTCTTCCTACCGTACAGACAGAGAAGGGACGTCCCACAAAGGCCGCCTGTGCCGCCTTCCTGGCAAAGGTTTATCTCTACAAGGCATACCATCAGGACGATGCCAACAGCAATCAGGTAACGGGTATCAGCGACGCTGACCTGCAGAAGGTGGTGGAATACACGAATGCCTCCAACTACAACGGCTACGGACTGGAGTCCGACCTGCACAACAACTTCCGTCCTGAGGAGCAGTATGAGAACGGAAAGGAGAGTCTGTGGGCCATTCAGTACTCAAGGAACGACGGTACCGTCTGGGGTAACCTGAACTTCTCGAATCGTCTGATTGTACCCTGTATTCCTAAGGTACACGACTCCGGTTGCGACTTCTACAAGCCATCACACAACCTGGTAAGTGCCTACCGCACCAACGGCGATGGTCTGCCCATGCTCGACAACTTTGCAGATGAAGAGTACACCGTAGGAAGCAATCAGACTGTCGATCCACGTTTGTTCATTACAGTGGGTGTTCCTGGTACTCCCTACATGTTCAACACGAACTTCATGATTAGCGAAAGTAATGCTTGGAGCCGTTCTGGCGGCACATTCGGATACTTTGTATCACTGAAACAAAATATAGACCCTGCACTGACCGACAGCTACCTGTATCTGTGCGACTCACAGTGGGCAAGCTCTATGAACCGCGTGGTGTTCCGCTATGCTGATGTACTGCTGATGCGTGCCGAGGCCCTGGCTCAGTTAAATCAGACTACAGAAGCCATCGCATTGGTTAACCAGGTACGCAACCGTGCAGCAGGGATGGCTACAAGCAGCATTGTTTCGAACTATCCTGCTAAATATGGTGTACGCTACTATGTAGGAAAATACAGCGGAAGCTACTCCAAGGACGAGGCCATGAAGATTATCAAGATGGAACGCCGCCTGGAACTGGCTATGGAGAGTGAGCGATTCTTCGACCTGGTGCGCTGGGGCGATGCTGCCACCGTACTGAACAAGTACTATACCAGCGAGAGTGAGAAGATGAACTTCCTGAGCGGATCGCAGTTTACTGCCAATAAGAACGAATACCTTCCTGTACCCTGGGAGCAGATGGCCGCATCAAACGGACACTATACTCAGAACTGCGGACAGTGGTAAACAAAGGAGAAGAATTGAAGGATTGAATAATAGTAAAATTGAAGGATTATGAAAACAAATATTATATATAATAAGGTGAGGAACTTGGTGAAAGCGGTTTTGCCCCTTTTCCTTTTTACCCTTCTACCTTTAGCTGTAGGCTGCAGCGACGATCATACGGGCAGCATCGACGTGAGCGGCTCATGCCTCGTTGAGAAGTTCGTGCTGAACGGACAGTACGAAGGCATCATCAACACCGAAAAACGACAGGTGAAGGTGAAGGTACCTGTAAACTTCGATCAGAAGAACTCCATGGAGATTACCAGCCTGACAGTATCAGCCGGTGCTCAGACCAATATGAAGGTGGGCGACAAGATCAACTTTGATGGCGACCGCACACTGCACATCTCTAACGGTGACCTGGTCATGGACTATCAGATCAGCGTTCGCAACGACGAGGCACTGATGTCACTCTTCGTACTCGAAGGTGTGAAAGGTGCCATCAACCAGCAGGACAAGACGATCAACGTGAGTGTGATGGCCAACAGCGGTATTGATCTGAGCAACGCCACCTTCGAGGTGGAGTGCAGCGAGGACGCTACCTGCAGTCCTGCCAGCGGCACCAAGGGTAACTTCACGGAGCCGTTCCAGATCACACTGAACGACAATACCGCCACCACAGTATATACGGTATATGTAACGCTGATATCGAACCCGGTTGCCATCTTCGTGGGTGACGCAGAGAATATCGAAATGCTGAACGACGAGGAGAAGGCCGCAGCCAAGTGGTTCACCGGTAACATCGAGGGCAGCGCCTATGCTTCCTGGGATATGATTGCCAGCGGCAGCATCTCTCTCGAGGAGTGCAAGCTCATCTTCTTCCACCGTCACAGTCCGGCATACGGCAACTACAACGGATTTGCTGAGGCGGCAACAGGTGCCATGGCAGCCCTGCCCGTCATGAAGGAATTCTGGAAGAACGGTGGTGCCTTCGTACTGGGTCGCTCGGCTATTAACTACGCCAATGCCTTGGGCGCCATGCCTATCGATGTGTTCCCCAACAACTGCTGGGGTGGCGGTGGCGGCGAAGGCTCCGACCTGATGGGTGATGACCCATGGCACTTCTTCGCCTACGACATCAACCACCCGCTGTGGAAGAACCTGAAGACCTATCCTGGCGCTCCTGATGATGCCGTTTACACGCTCGACAACGGATACACCATCTGTAACACCACATCGCAGTTTGCCCTCTGGGATCCTTATGGTGGTGTAGATGATTTCAACAACATCACTGGCAACCGTGGACTGGCTCATGGTGGCGATGGCGCCATCGTAGTATGGGAGCTGAAGGCCGCTAACGGCAACTACGGCAAGGGCGGTATCATCTGCTTCGGTTCGGGACTCTTCGACTGGAACTCTCCTACTCCATACGCATCGAACTACCACGACAATATGGGACGGATCATGCTCAACGCATTTGATTATCTAACAAAGTAAAGTTGAAGAATTGTAAAATTGAAGAATAGTAAAATTGAAGTAATATGAAGACAATGATATATTCAGTATTCGCACTCATGCTGTCAGCCTCAACACTGACGGCATGCAGCGACGACGAGTTCAGCGGCGATCCCACAAAGGACTGGAATGGCACGACCACATTCTTCGCTCCTACAGATGATCAAGGATTCGGCACCTACTACACTCCTGCCGTTGGACGTGTGGGAGACCCGATGCCTTTCTACGATCAGAAGGCTGGTGACTTCAAGGTGCTCTACCTACAGGAGTTCATCAACAATATGCCTTTCCGCTTCCACCCCATCTGGGCCGTTTCTACCAAGGACGGTGCCAGCTATGAGTCGCTGGGTGAGATTCTGCCTTACGGCAGTAATGACTATCAGCAGGATGCTGCTCTGGGTACGGGCAGCTGCTATGAGAAGGATGGTACATATTATATCTATTATACCGGTCACAATGGCAACTGTAAGAACCGTGAGGTGGTGATGCGTGCTACATCTACCGACTTCAAGACCTGGACGAAGGACGAGCTGTGGACTCTCAATGGTCCTGACTACGGCTACTCTGGCAACGATTTCCGAGATCCGCAGATCTTCGTGGCCGATGATAATCTCTATCATATGATCATCTCAACCTATCCCAATGGTGGAGGAGACCCTGTATTCGCTGAGTTCAAGTCATCAGATATGAAGAACTGGGAGCACGTAGGACGCATCCGCATGATTTGGGACCGTATGCTTGAGTGCCCCGATATCTTCAAGATGGGTAACTACTGGTACATCATATTCAGCGAGAGTTACCGCGCCAGCTGGAGCCGTAAGGTGAAGTACATGGTGGCATCGAGCTACGAAGAACTGAAGAACTGTCTGAACGACGGACCCAAGTGGGCTCCTGACGGCCATGAGGGCATTCTCGACAGCCGTTCGCTCTATGCCGCCAAAACTGCCTCTAACGGTACCGACCGTTACGTATGGGGCTGGTGCCCGTTCCGTTCGGGTGCAGACATCCATGAGAAGAACACCAACGTAGGTGCTGGCGACGGAAATGAGCCAAACTGGAGTGGTGCTCTGGTATGTCACAAGCTGATACAGCATGCCGACGGTACACTTACCCTGGGTGCCGTGCCTGCCATGGCAGCTAAGTACAACACCGCTGTTAATGCTACGGTCATGCAGTCGAACGGTTACAACGGCGGCACGCTGAGCGGTGATGGGGCTTATGTGCTCTACAACCGACTCAGTACAGCCAACCACATCTCATTCACCGTGAAGACCTCTAACAACTGGGATAAGTTCGGCGTTTCGTTTGCTCGCGGCACCGACTCGAAGAAGTACTACACAATGGTGGTAAATCCTGAATGGGAAGATGGCCGCAAGGTGAACTTCGAACAGGAGGGTGAAGAAGGCAAGGGCTTCATCGAGGCTGCCGACGGATACAACTTCCAGCGTCCAGCAGACAACGTGTACAACATCGACATCTATACCGACAACTCGGTTCTGACCATGTACATCAACGATGTCTGCGCCTACACGCAGCGTATCTACGGTATCCAGAAGAACTGTTGGAGCATCAACAACTACGGTGGCTCCATCACTGTCAGTGATGTGAAAGTTAGTCAGCAATAAACAATCCCGTAATCGTTTATCCCTCCCTCTCTGCTTTTCGGTAGCCAGGGAGGGATTACTGTTTCACTCAATCTTTGAGGAAGGAAATAGCCCTACTATTATTATATAACCACAGCTACCACGAAAATGGCAAGGAAGACAACCAAGAAGATTAGCATCGGTGCCAGGATAAAATGCAGCAGGGTGCGCCAGTAGCTATAGCCTGACAGCTGTTTGATCGGAATGATGATCAGGAAGAGGAAAAAGAAATCGAGAAAAACATTCAGACAGAGGAAATTTGTAACGATGGAAAAGATATCGATCATGTTCATCGAATAGACCATGGCCACAAAGAACTCTGAGAATCTGATATTCGGATAGGCCGGACTCTTACGGAAGAACAGGTACAGCGGACCGGAGAACAACAGCAGGAAGACGATGGTTACCATGCTAATGTGCTTCATCATCCAATCATTCACCTCATGGGAGAGGAAGTTCTTGACAGAATCACTGCTGTCCTCCGCGACAGTGACAGACGTGCTATCCTTCTCGGTAAAGGCATTGTTCACACCTTGTGCGAACTGTTCCTGAGTGGATACCAGGCGATTCTCCATTTTGACGTTCAAGCCAGTCTCCACGATCAAAGAGAGGGCTACAAGCAGGAAGAACATCTTGAACGGAGGAAAGTAGGCCATCTGCATACCCTGGAGATAGTCGCGGATCATATATCCAGGACGCAGTATTAGATCCCTTATGGTACGGAACATACCTCGGTTTCCTAAGCCCCATACATCCAAGAAGAGCAGGAAAGCCTTCTTGAAAGAATAACGTCCGATTTTGGCAGACTGTCCACAACGAGGACAGTAATTGCCCTCGTAGTGGGTACCGCAGGTAGCACATTCATGTGGCTCATTCACCAATGGAGCCACCTGATGGGGCTGCAGTTGCCATTGCCTAAACCGCCTGTATTTCTCTTTCATTTGTTCAAACATCGTTGCAAAGGTACATATATAATCTGAAAAACCAATTATTTATCAGTGGGAAGTAACATTTTCGGATTTATTTTATATCTTTGCACCCGTCATACTAATCATCAATAACAACACCCATGAGAAAAATTTTTATTGCTTTTGCAATGCTCCTGATGATGACGGCTTACGCACAGAACAAGCCCTCACAGGTCAATGAGAACAAGAAAGAGGCAGACACCCAGACCGTGGCTGCTGACAGTATGAACCCCGAAACACGTATCAAGAACATGAAAGAAGTTCAAGCGTATCTGAAAGAATGCGGCACATTCTTTATCGCCACCGTTGACGGTGACCAGCCGCATGTCCGCGCCTTTGGCGTTTCCGAGATCATCAACGACCGTCTGTATATCATGACTGGTAAGGTAAAGGATGTGTATAAGCAGATGGCAGCCAACGGAAAATTCGAGATCTGCGCACTGAAGAAGTCGGGCAGCGAATGGTTACGACTGAGCGGCACCTTGGTGAACGACGAGACACTGTCGGTGAAAGAGGAGTTCCTGAACCGAAACGAGGGTCTGAAGGCGATGTATAAAGCCGATGACGGCAACATGGCCGTTCTGTACATCACCAATGCCACAGCCCGGTTCTGTTCGTTCAGTTCCCCCGAGCGGAAAATTAATTTCTAAGTAATATCAGGGAGATGAGAACGATTGTGGGAATGATGCTGCTCTTCCTGTGCTGTCAGGCATCGGGGAAAAGCAGTCAGACAAGTAGTGTATTGACTTCTCCCGACGGGAAGCTGAAAGTGACCGCCGTGAGTGGGAGGGAAGGACTGACATGGGCTGTCGGTCATGAGGGAACACCAATCCTGGAACCCTCGGCTATCAACATCGTGATTCAAGGCAAGACTGCCCTTACCGGGAAAGGGAGGGAGCAGCAGCGCAAGACCGTGGAGACCTCGTTTGCCACCCCGTTCTACAAGAAGGCACGCGTTACCGACAGCTACAACACCCTGACACTTCACTACAACGAGGTGGACGTGGAGTTCCGTGCCTATAACGACGGTGCTGCTTACCGTCTGATCTATACGGGTAAGAAAGCTGTGGAGGTGAACAGTGAGACAGCAGAGTTCCGCTTTGCTGCCGACCACCCCGCCTTTGTGCCCTATGTCAACGACAACCGTGGGGGTGAACGCTACTGCTATTCCTTCGAATCATACTACGATGAGCAGACACTCTCGCAGATGTTCAACGACTCACTCGCGATCACTCCGATGGCCCTCTGTCTTCCCGGGGGGAAGAAAGCCATCGTGATGGATGGCGGTGTGGAGGACTACCCCGGGATGATGATGGTCAAAGGCAAGGGGAACAGTTTGCAGGCTGTCTTCGCCCCCTACCCTTTGTCACAGGAGGTTGGCGGCTTTGACCGTCTGAACATCGTACCCTCACGGCGTGCTCCGTATATCGCCCGACTGAACGGGAAGCGCTGTTTACCATGGCGCGCCGTGGTGGTGACCACCCGCGATGCCGATATCCTGAACTGCGACATGGCACAGCGGCTGGCACCTGCCTGCCGACTGAAAGACACCTCTTGGATCAAACCGGGAAAAGTAGCTTGGGACTGGTGGAACAACACCAATCTGACGGGTGTTGACTTCAAGAGCGGCATGAACACCCCCACCTATCGGTATTACATCGACTTCGCCGCCAAGAACAAGTTAGAGTATATCATCATCGACGAGGGATGGAGCGGAAAGGAGAGTCTGTTGGAAGACCTCAACCCCGATATCGCACTGGATGAACTGATCGCCTACGGAAAGGAGAAAGGGGTGGGCATCATCCTGTGGTCGAGCTGGAGGAACCTCATCGGGAACCAGCCCGAAGGAGGCGAGACCGTGACAGAGACCGTGATGGCGCACTATGCCGCAAAGGGCATCAAGGGCTTCAAGGTGGATTTCTTCGACCGCGACGACCAGCAAGTCATTGCCTCTGCCTATCGGATTGCTGCCTGTGCCGCCCGTCATCACCTGCTTGTGGATTACCACGGACTGAAACCTTTCGGCATCCAACGTGCCTACCCCAATGTGGTCAACTTCGAGGGTGTGAAAGGCTTAGAGAACAGTAAGTGGGAGCCCCGAGTAGCCGACGGTCCACTGCACAACCAGCCCCGCTATGATGTCACAGCGCCCTACCTCCGTATGTTTGCCGGTCCGATGGATTATACGCCGGGGGCCATGAACAACGCGATGAAGGATCATTTCTTTGGGAACAACAACCACCCGATGAGTCAGGGCACAAGGGTCCATCAGATGGCGATGTACACCCTCTTCGAGGCACCGCTGCAGATGCTGGCCGATAGTCCGACGGAATACGAGAAGGAGCAGGAATGCACTGATTTCATTGCACAGGTGCCCACCACATTTGACGAGACTGTTGCCTTGGATGGCGTGTTAGGAGAATACGCCGTGGTGGCACGCCGCAAAGGGGATATCTGGTATGTGGCAGCCATGACCGACTGGACGGTGCGCGATGTCGTGATTGACTTGTCGTTCCTCGGTCAGGGCAACTACCGCGCCACCATCTTCTCTGACGGTGTGAATGCACTGAAAGACGGGCGCGACTACCAGAAGACCGTTAAAACCGTTACTGCCAAGGAACGAATCGCCGCCCATCTCTCGTCAGGAGGAGGATGGACGGCAAGGATCGTTCGGGAATAAGGCGGGAGACTATCTGACGGGAGAGACCTGCAGGGTTTGTCCTGCCCGCGTATTCACATCATATTCATATACCTTCCTCACCGGCAGCTGATCGAAGGTGGTCAGCTCGGAGGAGCGAAGAGGATCTTTCACAGCCGCAGTCTGCAAGAGTGGATTGCGGCTTTTTCCTTTGGCAACCTTCAGACCTTTTCCCTGCAGCGGGACATACGAACGCAGACGGAGCACGCCACCGAGGGTAGAGCGGATGGTGGCACTGCCCAGCTGTCCATCTTTCCACGACATATCCACCACGAAGCCACCGCGGGCACACAGTCCTTTCACCTCACCCTGTCCCCACACATCGGGAAGGGCAGGCAGCAGATGGACGGCACCGTCGTGACTCTGCAACAACATCTCGGCGATACCAGCTGCACAGCCGAAATTGCCGTCGATCTGGAACGGCGGATGGGCATCGAAGAGATTCGGATAGGTGCGCCCATCAGGTTGATACCGTGCCATCTGGTCGTTAGGCAGCAGGTGGAGCATGTTCGAGATGATGCGGAAGGCATGGTTGCCATCGAGCATACGGGCCCAGAAATTGATCTTCCATCCCAAGCTCCAGCCGGTAGCCATGTCACCACGCTGGTTCAGGGTGTGTGCCGCAGCAGAGAAGAGATCGGGATGGGAGTAGGGAGAGATCTGATTGGAGGGATAGAGACCATAGAGATGGGAGATATGCCGATGCTGATCTTTCGGGTCGTCCCCATCCACCACCCATTCCTGAAGCTGTCCATAGCGGCCGATCTGCATCGGTGGCAGCTGGTGGATGGCCTGATCCAAGCGTTTCAGGTAGGCAGCATCTTTGATGCCCAAGACCGTCATGGCCTGTCTCACCTGTGTGAGGACATCGAACACGATCTGGTTGTCCATGGTAGAGCCCGCCGTGACAGTGGTCTGCTTGCCCAAAGGTCCATGCTCGGGTGAGACGGTAGGCACCGTCATCAGCCAGCCATATTTCGGGTGTACCTGCATATAATCCATCAGGAAGTCGGCAGCACCTTTCATCACGGGCAGGTTCTCTCGGAGGAAGGCTTTGTCACCAGTGAACAGATAGTGCTGCCACAGATGGGTGGTGAGCCAGGCACCACCCGTGGGGAACATCCCCCAGGTAGTACCATCCACGGGTCCGGCGATACGCCACAAGTCGGTATTATGATGGGCTACCCACCCACGGCAGTCGTACATCACCTTTGCAGTCTCTGCACCTGTCACGCTCAGGTCGCGGATCATGTCGAAGAGCGGCAGCTGTGTTTCTGCAAGATTTCCCACCAAGGCGGGCCAATAGTTCATTTCCGCATTGATATTGATGGTATATTTCGAATCCCACGGAGCATTCAGCTTGTCATTCCAGACGCCCTGCAGATTCGCCGGCTGTCCGCCGGGCTGCGAGCTGGAGATCAGCAGGTAACGGCCATATTGGAACATCAGAGCCACCAGATCCATGTCCTTGCCACGAGAGAAAGAGGCAAGACGGCGGTCGGTGGGCTGTTTCGACTGTTCCGTCACAGGCAGTGAGAGACTCACCCTGGCATACTGCTCACGGTATTTGCGGACATGACGGTCGAGGAGGGTCTGATAGTCCTTACCCTTGATACTGGACAGAGCCTGTTCGTTTCTCGCAGCCGCATTCCCGCTGATGTCATGATAGTTCACGAAATTGGTGGCAGCGGTGATATAGAGGGTAGCTGTGCGAGCCCCACTAACCACTATAGCATCCGAGCCATCGACAATCTGACCATCGCTCTCCACAAGGATACGGCACTCAGCCTGAAGCTTTCCCGGGATGCCCTCATGGTCGGCGCCACTGACGAAGGCCTTCAGACAATGGCCGTTCACCTCATGTCGCGTTTTGAGAAGACACTCATGGGTGACGGAGAAAGACAATGTTTGTCGGCCATCGGCTTCTAACCGTACCACAATGACTGGATCAGCCAAAGAAGCCATCACCGTGCGCCGTACCTTCGTGTCGCCCACCTGATAGCTGACATGCGCCGTAGCCGTCTCCAAGTCCAGATCGCGGTAGTACTGGGTGGCATTACGCTGGTTCCAGAATTTCAGGAACACACTGCCCAAGGTGAGGTAGCGCATACCGTGCGGTCCCTTGATGAAATACTTGTCCAACAGCTTGTGGGCCTCCTCTTCCTTTCCGTCGAAGATCAGCTGGCGCACCTCTGCGAGATGCTGCAAAGCCTCTCTACTGTTGTTGTCATGGGGTGATCCCGACCAGAACGTCTCTTCATTCAATTGGATCTGCTCACTGTCGGCACCGCCATACACCATCGCTCCCATGTGGGAGTTTCCAACAGGCAACGCCTCTAACCAGTCGGTAGCTGCATGGTCGTACCACAGTTTCCGCTCTCCACTCTGTGCCATTACCGCCAGTCCTGCCAGCAGCATCAGCGCGATACACATCTTTCTCATATTGTCTTCGTGATTGTTGATCTGGATGCAAAGATACATATTAGCGATCAAAAAGCCAAATCTATTTCATGAAATCCCATCCGCCAACGGGTCTATGTAGTTAAATATAATGTTAAAGTTACATTTATTAAAGTCGGGTTACTGTTTAATTTCGTATCTTTGTCGGCAAATGAATATCTTTTTAAAAACTAATCAATCAGAATGGAGACAACAAGTAAGAAATTTCTGTTAGAGAGTGAGATCGCGTGGCAGCCCGCCGGTGAACATGTGACGCGCCAGATCATGGGTTATGACCCGCAACTGATGATTGTCAAGGTAAAATTCGAGAAAGGTGCCATCGGTACCCCTCACACCCATCCGCACAGTCAGAGTTCCTATGTTGCCAGTGGAAAGTTCGAGGTGACGATTGATGGTGAGACCCGCCTTCTGCAACGTGGCGACGGCTACTATGTAGCGCCCAACCTGTTGCACGGCTGCGTGTGCTTGGAAGCCGGTGAACTCATCGACTCGTTCAGTCCTGTGCGTGAAGATTTTCTGGGTAAGTAGAAGATTTATATTCTACGGACTCATTGGACTTTAAGGACCATCTGCCGTAAAGGCTGATGAATATCTGTGGTTTCCGTGCTATCTGTGTGCCTTTGAATTGATCCACAAGATCTGCAAGATCCGCATGACGATAAAAGGACATCAGCCGTATAGGCTTTTTTCTGTGTTTTCTGTGCTTTTTCTCTCCGCTTTGCTTTGAGTGACCTTTGGTTCTGTGTGAAATATTGATTATCTCTGGCTATCGCCGAAGATACTCTCGTTCGGAACCAACGGTCGCTGTTCACGAAGTGAGGAAAGCAAATAAAAACAAAAAAAAGATTTTTGTTTTGTATTCCGCTCACT
>DETG01000059.1 GCA_002361535.1 Prevotella sp. UBA3294 | reverse complement strand
CGCTGCATCTCGTCGTGGAAGCCCATCTCAAGACACTTGTCGAACTCGTCGATAACCACATACCTAACACTTCCAGCATTAATATTGTTCTTGTCAAGATGATCATTCAGCCTTCCCGGTGTTCCAAAGACCAGTTGAGGACAGTTCTGGCGCAGAAGCCTGTGTTCGTCCATCGCCGTACGCCCACCATAGCAGCTCTGCGAACGCAGTCCGCTACCCATCGATTTCAGCACGTGGTCACTTTGTAAAGCAAGTTCCCTGCCTGGAACGATGACGAGTGCCTGCACCTCATTGCTGTCGGCATCAAGCAGATGAATCAGAGGTAGCAAATAGGCAAGTGTCTTTCCCGACCCAGTTGGAGACAAAATAAGTACGTCGTTACGTGAACGGAGGATGGCTTCATAGGCTTCGCGCTGCATGTCGTTCAGCTCTGTGATGCCCAACTTTTGAAGAATGTGGTTGAAAAGCATAGGAAAAAAACGGACGTTCTCCGCATGTTTTTTCGGGAAAAAGTAGTTGGATGAAACAAAATGTGACGATTCCGTAGAATACTATGGAAAGTTGAGTGATATTCAGAATAGTGCAGGAAAGCCTATAAAAAAGGACTTAATCGCTGATGGCACGCAACAGCTTCATCAAGCTATCATCATCAACCCACGTGAATTCCGGTAGTGAGATGATTGTCTTGTAGATTCGCTTCTTGTCTTTCGGCAGACGGCGCGACACCTCACGTTCATGAACACGCACAAGTTCGCCATTATACAAATAATAATAATGACGGACGAGCGGCAACGACATGCCTTCCTGTGGAGTAAGGTCGAGCGTTGTATAGCTGATTTGGTCGCCCAGCGAAAGGTTCGTGATGTTGACATTATTCTTCAGCATGGTGACATAGGAGTCCATATCTATCAAGACTGCGCAATAAAGCCTGTTTGCTCCTACGCTGTCAACCAACAGCGCAAGCATATTATCTATTTTCTCATAATGAAGGGAGTCAAAATCGACTGCAACGACAGGACTCATGTTGGCTTCCATCGTGGCATCGCCACGCTTATAGAGCAGTGCAGCATTTTTCAGGAAGATATTCGCCAATCTGGTCTTTACTTTCCGTCCGTCGCCCATTTGCACGACGGCAGGCTTGAATTCCTTGAACAATGTGAGATTCATCGTGTTGTCTTGTGCAAGACTAATGCTTGGTGCCATCACCAATCCCAATAGAAGTGATAAGAGAAACTTCTTCATAATCTGTTATAAAAATTAAAAAGCTCACCGAACCATTATCGATGAGCTTTGTTGTTTCGCGGTGCGTACGAGATTCGAACTCGTGACCTCCTGCGTGACAGGCAGGCATTCTAACCTACTGAACTAACGCACCAGTCCATTTTGTTGTTTTGCTTATCGAAAATTAAGCGGTGCGTACGAGATTCGAACTCGTGACCTCCTGCGTGACAGGCAGGCATTCTAACCTACTGAACTAACGCACCAGTCTGCTTTTTCGATTGCGGGTGCAAAGGTAAAAACTTTTTCCGATTTCAAGAAACTTCCCGCAAAGAATTATCAGACACGTAACATTCTTTAACTAATCTTTCTTCTTTTCTTTTTGTTTTTGCCTGGGTCCCCACTGTCTTAGCATTTTTCTGTGGAAGCGGTCTTCAGCCTGAATAACTTTATAGACCTTAGAGGCAGAAAGCACACATAAGAACTTGTTGTGATAGGTCTGTTGCACCCGTTTCTGTTCCACTTCGACGTCATCTCGTTCCTGAATGGCCTTCTTGCAAGCAGATTCATCAGAAGGACGTCCCATGCCCAACTTGCGCTGACGCATAAAAAGCTCGCGCTGCTTGTCACGCATTTCATTGTACAAAGGAAAGAACTTAGCTACTTCATCGGCAGTGAGACCTGCCTCCTGAATGATGAACTGACGTAGTTCAGCATCGAACTTCTCTGGAGAGAAGCCCTTACCATGTTCCTGTGCGCTTACTGTCAGCAGACATACACAGGCAACGACCAATATCAACAGGATTTTTCTCATCATAACATCTTTTATTCGTTCATCAGACATGCATAGATGTCATAGTTGTCGACCATCAGATAGTCGGCCACTTCATCTGCATAGGTATCATTACTTCCCGTAGCGCTCTGTGCTACCGTCATTTTCAGAGATTCCTTACCAGTCTTCGAGTCGTTTCTGTCAAGGAAAATCATCACGCTGAAGACTGCAATCATCAAGCACGCTGCAACGTAGATCAAGGGACGAAGTCGGCGGAAGAGAGGAACTTGTTGAGCCACAACTGTCTCGGCAGGGAGTTCAGGTAGCTGATCCATCACACTGGACACGAGGCTATCGAAATAGCCCTCCGGCACCTTGAAAGGATTGTCTCTACCCACACGGTCTCTAATGTATTTTTCTTCGTTAGTCATGTTCATTTTTGTTCTTTGACGCGCATATAATCTGAAAGTTTAATCTCGCTGGTGGAAAAAATCACTTATTTTTTTCACCGCTATATGATAGGATGTCTTCAATGCACCCTCGGATGTTCCGGTGATACGGCTTATCTCGCTATATTTCATTTCATCATAATAGCGAAGATTGAACACTGTGCGCTGAACTTCTGGCAGACTAGCCACTGCCTCCTGGAGAAGTGCCTCAGTAGCATCGCCGTCAAAATAGTCGTCGGCCAACAGCTGACTGGCAATGCCCTGCTCCACATCATCGGTGCTGACGGCGTGCCGATTTTTCTGCCTCCTCATGAAATCCAGACTCTCATTGATGGCAATACGCGACAGCCATGTGATGAGCTTTGAGTCTCCGTGGAAGCAGCCAAGCCCGTTCCATGCCTTTAGAAAAGTGTTTTGGAGAACGTCATTGGCATCTTCATGGGTCAGCACAATACGACGAATCTGCCAGTAGAGCTGTTCGCTGAACTGACGAACCATCATCTCGAATCCTTTGCGTTGACTCTTTGTGTCGGCGAGAAGAAGTTTGAGTTGCTGATCGCTGACAGCCATTATGGGAATGAGAAGAAAAAGGGAACTACAAAAAATGTCAGCGGATAGTAACCTTCCTGACGACTTTTCCCACCTTCAGGATGTAGCACCCCTTAGGGATGTTCAAGTCAATACGCTGGCTTGGGCTATCCACTTTGTAGGAGGCCACCAGCCTGCCTGTAAGTGAAACCACCTCAAGCGTCATTCCACTGGCACCATTGACAAAAACGGAGTTGCCCTCTATTGTAAAGGAAACAGTCTTTTCCTGCTCTACCTGCTCAGCTATTCCCAGCTCCATTGACATCACCATTGGAGGGGTTGCCTGAACAGTCAAAGCACCCATGAATATAAATAGTCCGGAAAATATAAGTAGTCTTTTGCGCATAAGCTATCATATTTTCTGCAAAAATAGGAAAATAATCTATAACTTCCAAATGTTTTCCCTAAAATCAATAGCAAAAAGGCTAAATAAAAGGCAAACTCGCCGAATTCTGCTATAGAAATCGACGAGTTTGCTATATAAAGGAAGATTCTTACTTGACGGGCTTAATGGCAAATGTGAAATCATAGTCCTGATAAGGTAGCCGGTATTCTTTGCGAGGCCATGCGCCCCAAGAGTTGACACAGGCCAGACCAATCTGCCGTTTTTGCACATGAACGAAGGTTTGTCCTGGTGCCACCAGATCGCCAGAGTGGCGTCCCCAGGCTTTATTCTTCGAGGGACCATCGTCAAGCATATCTGTGCTATAAGGCAGGGCCGATGCCTCCATCGGTGCATTCGAGTAGAAGCAGAGGCCTTTTCCCTCCTTGTCGAGTACCTGGAACCAGCGCACATCGGTGTGGTTACCCGACTCCTGCGGACGGATGTAGTCGAAGTATTCATTAGCCACCTTGTTCTCGTAAACACCGAGGAACTCTGAGTGATTGCGGTCGATGTAGTTCTCCACAGGGCCACGACCATAATACTTCACCTTATTATATTCCTTAGGCATCTGCAGGGCCATACCATAGCGGAAGAGCTCAGATACCTTGGCATCTTTGTCCACCGTCATCTTTTCGTTCACTATAATCTCTCCCTCAGCAGTCAGCGTATAGGTCATTTGTAGCTGGGCTTTCTGATGAGGCATTTCCATTGTCATCACGATGCTGTTGCCGTTTATGGTGCAGTTTTTCACCTTGAGCCACACCTCATGCCATACACGGAAGTGATTCTGCAGATTTGCACCATAGTCGTTGTCTGTTGGAGCGCGCCAGAACTCTGGCTCAACGCTCTCACGGAACTGAAGCATTTCCTTACCATCTACGGTAATGTAGTCGATGAGACCGGTCTGTTTACCAACATACATATCAGTACCGTTGGCCGAAAGCTTCACATAGGTATTTGTTTCCTCCACATCCACAGTTGCTGTCTCGTGCTTCAGTTCCGGGAACTGATACGCATTCAGGCAAATCTGCTCCTTGGCCATCACTTGGCCCTTGTCCACGAGTGGAGCACCGTTCTTTGACTTGAAGTAGAACGACACAAAAATTTCCTGATCACCATGATGACCAAGCACGCGGGCGATGGTCTGCTGCAGCTTTTCGTCAGTGATCACCTTGCGCTGCTGGGGCTGAATGCCGCTGATATTGATGATGCCGCCGTGACCGAAAGTCATACCCTGCGGGCGATTGGCATTTTCATGGTGTGCCTTGGCTGACGCACCGCCCACAAACCATTCTAACTGCAGGTCGTCGAGTGTCTTGAAGAAGTTCTCGTTGTAGATTTCGAACTTACCGTTCTTCAGATCCACATCCTTCACCCACACGTTCTGGTAATAGTACTGCACCTCATAGGCATGGGGATTGAGTCGGCGGTCAGGGGCAATGATACCGTTACAGTTGAAGTTGTAGTCGCTGGCAGGATACTTGCCGTAGTCGCCGCCATATGTAAAGATTTCGCGACCGGTGACGGGGCTCTTGTCACGCATGCCCTGGTCCACGAAGTCCCAGATGTAGCCGCCTTGATACTTCGGATATTTGCGAATCAGGTCCCAATACTCTTTGAAACCGCCCATCGAGTTGCCCATAGCGTGGGCATATTCGCACTGAATGAGCGGACGGGGATTATCGTTCTGTGAGTATTTCTCACAGCCGTTATAATCATAATACATGGGACAGAAGATGTCGGTCTTCCTGTCCTGTCCAGCCTGCTCATACTGGCAGGGACGTGTGGCATCGGTAGCCTTCACCCAGTCGTAGGCTTTCTCGAAGTTGGGACCATAGCCAGCCTCATTGCCTAATGACCACACGATGATAGAGGGATGATTCATCAACGTGAGCACGTTGCCCTCGTTACGCTCCAAGTGCATCTTTTCAAAGTCGGTACGCTTGGCCAGCGTCTTGTCGCCGTAGCCCATGCCATGAGACTCAAGGTTGGCTTCGGCAGTGACATAAAGGCCGTACTCGTCGCAGAGGTCATACCAACGGGGATCGTCGGGGTAGTGGCAAGTGCGCACGGCATTGATATTGAGCTGCTTCATGATCTTGATGTCCTGAATCATGCGCTCCATCGACACGATGTAGCCGCCGTCGGGGTCGAGCTCATGACGGTCTGCACCTTTTATTAGTATAGGCTGACCGTTGACGAGCAGCTGAGCGTTCTTGATTTCAATATGGCGGAAACCTACACGCTGGCGCACGCTTTCGAGCAGATTGCCCTTCTTGTCTTTCAACGTAATGATAAGGGTATAAAGGTTGGGAGTTTCAGCCGTCCAGGGCTTTGCATTGTAAACTGTAATTCTATCACTCAGTTTACCATTAGGTTCCCCCTTTGAGGAGGGGCTATGTCCTTCGTCTTCATACAGCCCCGTTTCCAGCCTGAAATTATTAGCTGCAGCTTTGCTCAATTTCACATCGTATGTCAGTATGCCGTTTCCGTCGACTAAATCCTGGTTGATGGTGATGTTTTCGATGTGTGCTTTCGGACGGCTGTAGAGATAGACCTCGCGGGCGATGCCCGTGAAGCGCCAGAAGTCCTGATCCTCCAGGTAGCTGCCGTCACACCAGCGCATCACCTGCATGGCAATGAGATTCTCGCCCTTCTTCAGATACTTGGTGATATTGAATTCGGCAGCCACCTTTGAGTCCTCTGAATAGCCCACGAATTTGCCGTTGACCCATACTGAGAGGTTGCTCGTAGCTGAACCGACATGAAAGAAAACCTCTTGACCGTTCCATTCCTGAGGCAGTTTGAACGTGCGGCGATACGAGCCAGTGTAGTTGTTCGTTTCACCGATATATGGAGGATTGCTGTCAAAGGTCGTTGCCCACGAATAGCTGGTATTCTTGTAAATTTTGTCGCCATAGCCTTCAATCTCAAACAGTCCGGGGACGGGAAAGTCCACCCACTTCGAGTCATCGTAGCCTACAGCAAAGAAATCCTTGGGAGCCAGATTATGGTCTTTCACAAAATTAAAGCGCCACTTGCCTTCCATCGAGAGGTAACGGCTCGACTTGGTCTTGTCGTTAGCTTTTGCCAGTTCTTCGCTCTCGAAAGCGAAGAAGTTTGCACGACGCGATTCACGGTTCACTTGGTTCACCAGCGGATCTTTCCACACTGGCGTTTTCTCCTTTGGTGCTGCCATAGCCTCTATCGAAGCCAAGCATGCGAGTGATAACAATAGTTTTTTCAGCATAGGTTTTTATAGTTATAAATCATTCGTAATCGTCGATTACACTGTTCATCATATCCATCATGGGCTTGGCTGCACGGAACACTTTCTCCATTTCATCAAGCCAAACGTCGCCCTCAAAGAAGTCATCAGGCACATGATGCCAGGCGCAGTAGTCTTTCAGGCGGAGATATTCCACATGTCCGTAGTCACGCGGAAACCCACTGGGACAAGTCTTCAGCTTAGTCAGCCCAAACCCTTGTGCAGCTTCCCATGAATCAGACCAATCTGTCGTGACAATCTTTGATGAGAAGTATTTCTTGAACTGCTTGCTTTCAACAGCTTTCAACCATTGCTCTTCGTTGGCCATGATTTCATTGCGACAAGAAGTGAGGATGTTTGTAGGCAGCCAGTAGTTGCCTACAGCCAACAAGCAGTGATTAGGCTCTATGTGGATATAGTAACCACCCCGAAGTGCTTTCTTCCCATGCGCATTGATATAGGCACCAAAATGGTTTTTGTAAGGCGACTTGTCGGAAGAGAAGCGCGTGTCCCGATAGAAACGATAGGTGCAATCCTTTACGCGCTGATTGCCCACCGAAGGGTCGAACGAGACGATACGTTCAAGTGCTTGTGCGACACCTCTCTCCCACTCTGCTCTCACGGCATCATATTCCGCCTTGTTTTCCTGGAACCAAGGCCGGTTATTGTTGGCCATGACTGCATTCAGATAAGCTATGATTCTCTTTACATCCATAAATCAGACAAATATTAATTTACTACGACAGGCTTCCGTGCCGTCGCCTCTGACAATGCGGATGCAATACTCCTGCCGTTCACCCTGTTCTTGAGCTGCTGTTAACTGTTTCTCACGATAGAAGGACAGTTGGTCGCCTTCGTGAGTCTCGGCCACATAGGCTATCTCGAAACGCCTCAGGCGATGCTCCTTATACCATGACATTGGCCAAAGGTCGAGAACATGCTCAATGTATTTCACAGAGTTCACATGTCCATTGATGTCAATATCGTTGTAATTGGTATCAATGGTTCTCACGAATTCTGTATTATCCGACATTTTCACCCTACCGCCTTTATCAATGGGACATTCCTTGTCCTTCACAATCCAGTCATTGATGGAACCGCTGTTAATGGCAAAGATGTCGGTAGGCTGTCGGCTCTCAGTATCAATCATCGCCCAGATGGAGCGTCCGTAACCGAACACTTTTTCCTTGCCTTCGGGAGTTGTTCCGACGACACGGAAGTTTCGGTTAGTGAAATAGCGCATGGCACTCTCCACCCA
>DETG01000095.1 GCA_002361535.1 Prevotella sp. UBA3294 | reverse complement strand
GGACATCTGATAGGCCCCAATGGCATTATCAGCAAACTCCGTGAGGCTGGTTATCAAGTAGAACAGATAAAGAAAAACTAAAGTATTATGGAAGAGATAAAAATTAACGTATCCATCAAGGTATGGATTTACATCCTTTTAGCTATGGCAGCATGTTGGGCAGTTCTCATGGGTCTTAGCAGGATCATTGGAGGCCCTGGGGCTATAGGGGCAGATAAGTATCATATGATAGCGATGTTTATCTGTATGACTACAATTATATTAGTTCCTGCATACATCAAAGGCAAGACGAAACTTATCATCACTGGTGTTCAGTTGAGAGTAAACGCTCCTGAGCCCTGGGTTGTGCAGTTGTCTGGGGTTGAGTCATTCTACGTCGATAAATTCAAAGGCCGCAAGTTCATAGGCATACGCTATAAGGAAGACACATGGGAAGGTCATAAGGAAAATTTGGCTGAAGATCGCAAACGCCGCTTCAAAGCATCCCTCCAGGGTTATCCCTTCGAAGTCTATGTAAGCGGTTTGACCATGAAACCCCAAGAAATCTGTGATTTGCTTAACGAACGCATCAAAAAATTAGCCATATGAAGAATAGAGAATGTCCATATTGTCACGAAACGATATCCTTAAAGCGGTGTCTTAAATATCTGATGAGAGGAACTGACTATGATACGGTTTGTAATCATTGTGGCAGAAGTGTAAGATTGGCGAAAGAACCAAAACCGGGTTTTAAGTATAGTTTTGTTTTAGGTTTCCTAAGTATCTATTTACCGATGCAAACGTGTCTGTTGTTCTTCCACACGACATTTGTCGAAGCATTAATCTATACATTGCCCATTTTCATTGTGTGTTTGGCTGTTATTGTCTCTCTTACTCTTCCCAGTTTATTCTTTAGCGGAGATATTTAAAAACCCATGATATGAAGAAATCATTCTCAACACTGCTGTTCACGCTCGTCGTACTGGCTGTGCAGGCAAAGGAGATAAAGCCACAAGACGAAACTATCGCTGATACCTATTGGCGCAATGAAGCGACAGGCGACTGGTTCATAGGCTTTGCACCCAAACATGTAATATATAACAATAAGGTGTGGAACATCGCTACTCAGACGGAGAAAGACGGTTCCTATATGTTGAAACTTGATAACGGAACAGTTATTAAGGTTAGCAAGTTCAATAATAATCTACGCTCGATAACCATCGGTAATGAGAAACCTGTTTCTTGTACCCCCATTACTACAACGGCTTTGCCCGACTACCCCACAAAGGATCAGCGAAACGGCTTTGTAGATAACAACTATCAGATAGGCGATAGTGCCATTCTTATTGGGTGGATGAAGGATATGCCCCAAGATGGTTGGAATTATGGCAGGGAATTCGGAGTTGGAATCGAAAACATCTTCGCCAGACAGGAAATTACTACTTACGCAAAGATGGATTCATTAGGTCGCTTTTCACTGAAGATACCACTGATAAACTCTTCACAGGTGTTTATCGATTGGAACCGTAGCAGACTTAGTAGTGTGATGGAACCTGGAAAGACTTACTTCCTGCTTTGTGACTTCAAGACAGGGCAGAGACTGTTCATGGGTGATGACGTAAGAGTACAGAATGAACTCTTAGCCTATCCTCATCAATTTGCCAACGACCGCATAGAAGACATGGAGCGGGGCATAATGGATGCTATGTTGTTCAAGAATCATACAGACAGTATGCGTTTGTCACGTATGACAGAACTACAGGAGCGTATTGACAAGCACCCCAATCTATCGCAACGCTACATTGACTACCTGACGGGCTACTATCTGACTGGGCAAGGCGAGTCAATGATGCAAGCCCGTTTTCACATACCTAGTAGAGAGTTGCCACAAGAGTATATGGACTATGTGGGACAACTCTGGCAGCAGAAAGTGAAACCATATACCCTTTACCGCGACTTCTCAACATTTATGCGTGACTACATTGACCAGTTGGAAGAAAACCGTCAATTAGACTTAGCCGATCAGACTGTCAGGGCTGTGAGGCGTTTGGAGCAGCAGGGTATTATCAAACTGACACCAGAGGAGTCCAAACTATTGGATGACTATACTCCCCTATCAAAAGAGATGGATCGCTTGCTGAACTATGCCAAGAGCCATGAGGAGAGTCATTTGATGATAGAGGAATTTGAGAAAAATGACACTATAGTCAAGGCTTACAAGTTGTTTGACAGTCTGGGCGAACCCTTAAAAAGAGAACAGGCTTCGATAAATATACATTCGAACCTCACCATGATTGACTCCGTAGGCTGTGACCACCATCTGCGTGATATCTATCTGGCCTGCTATCTTTGGCGATTTATCGATGCCACTCGCAGTCCGCTCCCGCCATTCCTAATGGAATCTGCTGAACAGGAAATCCAACTGCCTTTAGCGCTTAGCATAGTGAAAACGCTGAATGACAAATATGAAGCCTTGCAGAACAAGGATTTGGCTGGTGCTGCTAGCCTGCGTCCTTCAACAGATGTAGAGAACATGAGTGATGGAGAAACTATCCTGCGCAAAATCATCGAGCCTTACAAGGGCCGTATAATCTATCTCGACATCTGGGGAACGTGGTGCGGCCCCTGCAAAGCTGCACTGAAGGAGTCGCACAAGTTGAAAGAGGCTCTTATGGACTACGACATCATTTATCTCTACTTGGCCAACCACAGTCCTGAGGAATCGTGGAAGAACACAATCAAGGAGTACAATCTGACTGGTGAGAACTGCATTCACTACAATCTGCCCGAAAGCCAGCAAGAAGCAGTTGAACATTATCTCAATGTCAATACTTACCCAACTTACAAACTGATTGACAGGCAGGGAAACATCTACGATTTCGACTGGCTCCATGCCAACCATCCAGGACATCTAAAGGAAGCCATAGCCAAACTCAGCAAATGATCAACGAAATCTCTTGACGAGCAAAAGGCGTTCACCTCATCCTAGGCCATTGCCGCACCAAAAGACTAGTAGTACCTTAGTTTGCGGACAAGCTTCTCAAAAAAATAAAAACAATCAAATGATTTGGTTCTTTCGGAGTTTTGTTGTACCTTTGCACCCGATGATGAGTCATAAAACGGCTGGTGGCTCATCATCGGGTGTTCATTGAGTGCAATTTATAGCAGAACGAAGAATTGAGTACGGTCGCCAATTCGTAACCCATTTTTTCCTCAATCCTCCAGACTGCCTTTATACAAAGAAATTCTGCGATTTCTTCCAAAGTTACAAAAAAACGAGAGCAGAACAAAACAAATTCATTTGTTATTTTGCCGAGTGCATAGTAACTTATCCAAAGTTACGAAAATGTTGAACGCAAGACAAAGAATCTTTTTTCTTTTTTCTGAGACGGAGTAACTTCGCGCTTGTCAAGCGCAAAGTTACTATAAAAGAGTGAGGGATCAATATTATTGTAAGAGATCCATTTGTTAAAAAATTGAACGATCTTGACAAATTAACTTCACTTAACACAAAATAAGGGCATTAGGAGCATCAACCGCCCTTTTGGTCGGAAAAACGGCAAAATGGAGCAATTTTGTAAAGCATTGATAATGAACACATTAGTAATTTCCAGTTTTCTTGGCTTGCGAAAACAACGTTTTTAGCGTCCCGAAACATAGTTCTTTGAGGGTGAAAACAGTATTCTTAGGTGATGAAAAGACCGTCTTTTTGCTGCAAGTAGAGTCTGATTTCCCAGAAAACAGACTCTACTTTGATGCAAATGAGACTCTATTTTGAATGCAATGAGACTTTACTTGCACAAAAAGGCAGAATTTGACACTGTCAGAAAGCCTCAGCATCCCCTTTTTCCTCCAATTATACTATTTTTGCAATCCTTAATTATTTGCGAATTTTCTTGACAACAGAAAGCAATGATTGTGAGATGAAGTGCCACAAAGATAAGAGATCATGTTACCTGTCCTTTCGATTTCTCCAAGAACTCTTTGGGAGTGCATCCGAGTAACTGTTTGAAGTTACGGTAGAAGGTGGCAGGTGACGTATAGCCCGACTTCAGAGCAACTTCTTCCAGTTTCAGGCCGGGGTTTTCTTGCAGGATACGGGAGGCATGCTCAACGCGGTGGCGGTTGACATATTCGGAAAACTTGATGTTGAGCACTGTGCTGAAAGCGATATAGACATATTTCTGGTTGGTGTTCAGCATCTGTGCCAGGTCTATCAGGTTAAGATCCGGTCGGAGATAGACTTTGTCATCTTTCATGAGGGATGTGATTCTCGAAGCCAGTTCCTCGAATTTCACAGTGTTCTTCTTATTCTGTTCTGTGGTTGCCTCCTCTATGTGAGCCGTATCTTCGGTGACATCATTCTCCTCCGATACCTTGGCAGAAAGGATTTCATCGATCGTGAACGGACGGTGAGAACCTAAATAGCCTAAAGCAAAGAGAAGGGCAGAGAAAAGCAATGAGGGCACCATCAATGTCCATGTAGATTCAGAGAAATAGGATCGTCCGATCATATTGAATGCAAATGAAATGATGGAAACGAGTAAGAGTAGTTTCAACATAACTGCTACGGATGCCAACGAGCGCTGCTCACTGTCGGAATAGAACAAGTCGAGTTGCTGGTTGTACCGTCGGATCATGCGCAGTTCTATTCCAAGGAGCAGAATAATCTGCAGGGCAAACCATATTTTCAGCATGTGATGCACTACCGACTGGCAAGTGACGAGTCCACTATTCCATACCATGTGATTATCATAGAGATAGTAGTCCACGAACATCTGTATCTGCGAACTGTCCATCAACAGATAAAGCACCCCTACCGTTATACCGCCCAATAATGCCGGCAGAAGCCACAGATGATGACGTTGGGGGAAGGAGCGACTCGTCGCTGTCAGCGCCCTGACATATTCATAATAAAGGGGGTACACAGCCAGATTACATGTGACATACATCGTGTCGTAGATTTCAATTCCGGTTTTGCAGTGATTGAAGTAGGCAGCATGCCCTAAATACAACAAGGTGGCGGTGCACATAAAGAGAAATAACCAAATACGTGCATGGTCGTGCCTTCTTGAAATGACTTCCAAAAATAGCACCACGCTCCAAAACAGGCATACCAGCATGGGTAAAACGGGAACAATGGCATGTAACATATTTTCCTTATTTACTTCGGCAAAGATAAGTAATATATTTTGAAAACGGCCTCTCAAAAGAATGAAATTCCGATTTTGAGAGAAAATAGTCATTATATAATATAGAGGGATCCTTCTTTTTAATTATTTTTGCACATAGGTCTTTACCAAATGATAAAACTTCATGACAAAATATAAAAACATAACGAATACAGATATGAAGAAAAAAGTGAACAACATTTTCCGCAGCCTCTTGCTTTTGTGCTTCGGGTGTGCATGGAACGCCGCCTTGGCCGACACCGTGATAGTGGCAGATGCCAACGGCAACCAGCTCATCTATAGCTATACCGAAGCAACAGGCAATGCCACCTTCACGGGTGTGGACAGCTATAGTGCGGACGCTGCGAAGGCAGGCCGTATCATCATTGCAGACGAAGTGACCGATGGTAGTGGCAACACACATCAAGTGACAGCCGTGGGCGGTTCCCTCTCAAATCGAGACAACCTGGTGTCGGTGGTCATCCCATCCCATATCACCTCCGTTGGCGACTATGCTTTCTACTATTGTACCAAGCTCACGTCTTTCATTGTCAGCGCTACTGAAGTGACGTGGGGTAGCAACTGCTTCTCCTACACAGACAACATCCAGCACATGGAATTGGACATGAAGACGATTCCGAACAACTTCTACAATCATCAGGCACTGACCGAACTGGTACTCGGAGCGAATGTGGAGGCCATAGGGAATAGCGCCTTCCAGAATGCCGGTCTGGAAAGTCTCACACTTGGAGAAAATGTCACCTCGATAGGCAACAGTGCCTTCCAAGACAACGTCTCACTCCAGTCGGTGACCTTTAACACCAAGCTGACCGCCATCCCTGACAATTGTTTCAATCATACAGGGCTCACCTCTGTCACCATCCCCAACACCATCACCTCCATCGGCAGCAGCGCGTTCTATAATTGCTCCAACCTTGCTTCCGTCACCATCGGCACGGGTGTGACCACGGTGGGAGGATATGCGTTTAGCTACTGTGGGAGTCTGACTTCGATGGTGATCCGTTCCGCTGATTTGTCATCGTGGGGTAGCAGTTGCTTCTCCTATACCGACAACATCCAGCACATGGAACTGGACATGAAGACGATCCCGAACAGTTTCTACGCCCGTCAGGCACTCACCGAGCTGGTACTCGGGACACATGTGGAGACCATTGGAAGTGAAGCATTTAAGAATGCCCGACTGACGAGTCTCACACTGGGAGAAAACGTCACCTCGATAGGTGCCGGTGCCTTCCAAGATAACACATCACTCCAATCGGTGGCCTTCAATAGCAAGCTGACCGCCATCCCTGACAACTGTTTCCGATCGACAGGGCTCACCGCTGTCACCATTCCCAACACCATCACCTCCATCGGCAGCAGCGCGTTCTATAACTGCCCCAACCTTGCTTCCGTCACCATCGGCACGGGTGTGACCACAGTGGGAGGATGGGCGTTTAACTATTGTGGGAATCTGACATCGCTGGTGATCCGTTCCGCCAGTTTGTCATCATGGGGTAGCAGTTGCTTTGGCTACACCGACAACATCCAGCACATGGAACTGGACATGGAGACGATCCCGAACAGTTTCTACTCAGGCCGTCAGACACTCACCGAACTGGTGCTCGGAGCGCATGTGGAGACCATTGGGAATGAAGCATTTAGGAATGCCCGACTGACGAGTCTCACACTGGGAGAAAGCGTCACCTCGATAGGCAACAGTGCCTTCCAAGGCAACACCACACTCCAGTCGGTGACCTTCAACAACCAGCTGCAGACCATTGGCGAATATGCCTTTTACTCATGCGATTTGCTCTCGATTGATATTCCCAACAGTGTCACCTCCATCGGCTATTCAGCTTTCCAGAACAATGAGCACATGACCACTGCCACCATTGGCAACGGTGTGACAACGGTGGGTGGATATGCTTTTGCTCATTGCACTGCACTACACGACATCACTTTTGGCACCGCGCTGACCAGTTTTGGCTCCAATCCCTTCAACTACGACACACTGAACAGCATCACCTTCATGGGAGCCACGGTGCCCTCCGGGTTCAATGCAAACAGTGATATAATCATCTTTGTGCCTTCTGCCAATCTGACTACCTATTTAAATCATTCAACGATGAACCAATACCGCATCGTTGAATTAGGTAGCACCACCGACTTCATCGTGACCACCACGGGTGGCGGACAGTTGCAAGAGAAGGTGGAACAGCAAGGCAACGTGATGAATGTGATGAAACTGAAGGTGAGCGGACCCATCAACGGTAGCGACATCGACTATATCCATCACTATATGACGGTTCTCAACGAACTCGATCTCGGCGAAGCCCAGATCGTGAACGGCGGTGACAGCTACCATGCCTGGAGTTATAATACCACCACACCGACCATTGACAACTATAAAGGCAGTTTCAACACTGAACTGAACGTGGTGGGGAACTACATGTTCTACAACATGAGACAGCTGAAGCGCCTCGTGCTCCCTGCCTCTGCTACGACTATCAACGAATATGCCGTTTACAATTGTACGAATCTCACCGACCTGACACTGCCTACCGCTCCGATGAGCATCGGTAAAGAGGCTTTCCGGGAAACGGGCATCACATCAATCACCCTGCCTTCCTCGATCACCGTTATCCCCGAATCGATGTGCTACAACTGTAATCAGTTAGAGACAGTCATTCTGCCCGATGGTGTGACCATCATCGGAGCATACGCTTTCAGTGAGTGCGACATGCTGACAACGTTCAATCTTCCAGCCTCGCTGACGACCATAGGGGAACAGGCTTTCTATCAAGACCATCTGTTAGCTACGGCACTGACATTCCCTGATGGACTGGAATCCATTGGACCCGATGCGTTCAACCACTGCTATGTAATCCCTTCGGTGACGTTTAACCAAGGACTGAAGAGCATTGGCGACTGGGCCTTCAAAGAAAACTACATCGCTGTGTTCAACCAGCTGCCCTCATCACTCACTACATTGGGCAGATTTGCTTTCCAAGACTGCGACGCTATCACCGAGATGACGTTGCCCGCAGCCATCACGGCAGTGCCCGAACAACTGTTCTATCAATGTGACAACCTGGAGCGTGTGACACTCGCCGAAGGTACCACCTCTATCGGTAATCTTGCCTTCGGGAACTGTAAAGTGCTCAGTGAGTGCAACTACAACCAGTCAACACTGACCACCCTTGGTAACGAAGCGTTCAGAAACACGGCATTTCAGACCGTCACACTTCCCAACAGCATCACAGAGATAGGCTACAACGCCTTCGCCTACTGCCAACACCTGACGAGCATCAACGTACCCACAGGCATCAGCTATGTGCCTAACAGTTTCGTCCGTGACTGTCCGGTGCTCACTGAAGTCACTATACCAAGCGGCATCACGACCATTCGCGAGAGTGCCTTCCGCGGCTGTCCGATGCTGACCACCCTTACACTCAACGACAACATCACCGAGATACGATATGATGCTTTCTTCGACTGCACATCACTGGCTCTCACCGCTCTGCCTGCCAACCTGCAGACCATAGGCAGTTCGGCATTCAGCAATTGTAAGGCTCTCACCACGCTCACCTTGCCCGCCACACTGACCAGCATGGGTAACGATGCTTTCAGAGGGTCGGGCCTCACCGCCATCACCTTCACCGCTGTTCCCACCACATTCGGAACAGACATGTTCTACGAATGTGACAAACTGGCATTGGCAAACCTGCCCAATGGGCTCACAACCCTCCCAGGCTGGACATTCGGTAAGTGCACATCGCTCACCAACATCAGCCTGCCAGCATCACTTACAGAGATTGGTGAACGTGCTTTCCTCATGTCAGGACTGACAAGCATCGACATCCCCGAGACGGTGACCACCATCGGACGCTATGCCTTCGAGGGCACGGCACTCACCGTCGTACGCATTCCCAACAGCGTGACCACCATGCAGGAACGCGTATTCCAGAACTGTATGCAGCTCACCGCAGCCTACATGGGTCGCAACATGAGCTATACACAGGTTTCCGATTTCAGCTACTTCTATGGTTGCAGCAACCTGAGAACACTGCGTGTCTTTGCCGGAACACCTCCGGGCATCAACAGCTCGTATGCTCCTTACTACACAGAATGTACGCTGCAGGTGCCTGAAGATGCACTGAGTCAGTATCAGGTCGCCAACGTGTGGAAAGACTTCGGGAGCATCGAGACATTCTATACAGGCGACGTATTAGCAGAAGAAGACTTCGCCGTGATGCAAGCCCTCTACCAGCAACTTGACGGTGCCAATTGGAATCAACCTTGGGACCTCACCAATAACCATCGCTCCGTGGGTAAGTGGTATGGTGTTACTTTCGACGGCGATTATATCTCCTCTATCGACCTGTCGGCACAAGGACTGAAAGGAACACTCAGTCATGAGGTGTTCACCCTGGTGCGCCTGCAGACACTGAACATCTCAGATAACCAGATTGACGGTGACCTTGGTACGTTGTTACCAGAGAATTTCGTCAACGCAAAACTGAACGAGGTGAACCTCACGGGTAACCAGTTCACAGGCGATCTCTATCCCTTTGCCTCGAAGCTGCCTAACGTAACGAAACTCTACGTGGCCTACAACCGTCTGACTGCCATCTCAGAGCCTATCTCGGAAGAGAAACTCACTCTTTCTAATTTCCAGTATGGCTCACAGTTCCTCGACTATCACACCAAGGTGCCTGTGGTGACAACCCAACAACCAGCCATCGAGGTGACACTCGGAGAACCTTTCGACTTTGCGTTCAACACACTGCAGTCCTACCGTCACGACAACCAGGACTATAACCTGAACGACAACTATCTTTACTATATCTATCCCAATACCAATAACGGTATCAGTAGGGGACGTGTAGCCCTGCGCCGTGCTAATGCCACAGCTCAGTGGAATCTCTCCACGCAGAGCGGCGAATACTTCGAAGCACCTAAGGGAGTGCCCGTAGCCATGTCGATGGATAGCTATAACAACTACCGTCCGACCAGTTACAATCCCACCATCTTCGTCTTCGACTGGACCGATGGTGACATCAATGGTGACAGCGATGTGGATGTGGCCGACCTGCAGAACGTGATCTATTTCGCCATGAACGACAGTAAGCCCAATGGTTCAACCTTCAACTATTCGGCTGCCGACGAGAACCTTGACAAAGTGATTGACATCCGCGATGCAGTGCTGAACATCAACCATATCCTTGAGCAGACAGGTTCGTCGCCCGCACTGGCTCGTTCCACACGTAGTGGGGCAACGATGCTTGTGCCTAACAATACTGTTGTCTTGGACAACGGGGCACTCCTGCTGAACAACAACGACCATGTGGCTGCCCTGCAGTTCACGATCGTTGGAGCACGCGAATCGGACATTGTCAGAGGAACAGGGCTACCCAAGGGATTCTCAATCAGCGCACATAACGTGCCAGGTGGTGTGAAGATCATTATCTGCAGCTTTGACGGACAGTACCTGCCACAAGGCTGTCATGCCCTATTGAAAGGATTACCCGCAGGATCTGCCGTTACCGATGTGAGGATGGCTGATCCGGAAGCTCAATATCTCAACACTGTCATCGAGGTTATTGCTACTGGCATCAGCGGTAGCCAACTGCCTGCCGATGCAGAAGGGATGATCTTTACAACCGACGGACAGCGGGTAGGCTCCGGTTCTGTACAGCAGCAACTCGAACGTCTGCCAGCAGGAACTTATATCATCCAAATTGGCAACGAGCAATTCAAGATCAAAAAATAACAAAAATACGATAGCACTATGAAAGAATGGAGATATTTCTGGGCGTTTGTCCTGTGCTGCATCATGACAGGTGTGCAGGCGCAGACCAATACCAATATTCTGCGTATCCCTGACATCACCTATCCAGCAGGGAAGACCTTATCGCTGCCTGTGGAACTCAACAACAGCAACGATATCGTGGGTGTGCAGTTCGAGATTGATGTGCCCTATGAGATTAACAAGACGGGTGATGATTTCAACATCACGCTCTCTAAGCTACGTGCCCCCAGCCATCAGATGTCTGTGCGTGACATGGGAAACCAGTGGTACAACGTGGAGGGCGTTGGCTCAATTAACTACCGCCGCTACCGTATCATCATCTTCAATGCCGAGAACCAGAAGATCAGCGGTAGCCAGGGTGAACTTCTCAACATGGAGTTGACACTGCCCAACACCCTGCAGAACGGTGTTCAGCTGCCTATCTATCTGGTGAACGACAAGACGATCCTTTCCGATAGACTCGGAACAAACATCAAGACAAACCAGACCAATGGCCTTCTCACTATCGAGACCATACCGCGTCCTGATATCGTTCCAAAGAATGTGACGGTCAACAAGACACTGGTCAATCCTGGTGATAACATTGATTTTACATGGGCTGTGGACAACATCGGAGATTTGGCTACCGAAGCAGGTTGGACCGAGAAGCTGTTCCTTGAGAATGAACAGGGCACCCGTGTGCTCGTTGGGACTACCGCCTTCGAAGGAACACTCGCCGTGGGGGCCTCAGCAGACCGTAGCTTCACGGCCACACTCTCTGATATACCGGGCATCAGCGGTAACTGTCGTCCTGTAGTACAGCTGATCCCTGCAGCCGACTGTGGTGAAATTCCCCTGCAACAAGGTAACAATACTGCCTATACCAGCGGATATAATCTCCGAGTGGGGAAGCAGCTCCTCCTGACGGTCAATAAGAATGCGATTTCTGAGAACAGTACCGGCGGCTACTATTGTGAACTCCGGCGTACAGGCGACACCAGCGAGAGTCAGACGTTCAAGGCCATTTCCTCCGATAAAAGTGGAAACACCACACGTATCCGTTTCTCAGACAATGGCAACATCACCTTCGGACGTAACTCCAACCGCGTGGGATTCTATGTCTATGCTGTTGACAACGAAGATATCAATGTCGATGAAATGGTAGCTGTGATTGTCAACAATGACAAGAACAATGGCTATGAAACCGTCATCGACAGTGTGCGCATCGAGGAGAATGACCTGATTCCGCTCACCTTCACCACCGACAAGTCAGACTACACCGAAGGGGAAACCATACAACTGACGGTGAGCGTTCCTCAGCGTTACTATCCTGGACAACTCGCTGTCTATCTGAACATCGAGGAGAAGAAACGCTTCAAACTGCCACAACGGGTGGTCTTTGAGGAAGGAGCCACATCGGCAACGATCAATATCCCGGTTATCCAAGATAAGAATCCTGCCAATGATCTCTCCATCAGACTGAGTGGTACAGCCGAACATCACACTACCGGCGAGGTCTTATTCATGCTCCATGATGATGACATGCCGGCCATCCAGATGACACTCACACCCAAGACCGTGAGCGAGGCTGGCGGACCGCAGGCTATCTATGGCACCATCACCCGCAGTGAGGTAACCGATAATAAGATCACCATCAAGCTGACCGACGACGGGAACAACGACATCTACTATAGTGTACAAACCATCACCATGCCCGCAGGTACCACAACGGTGAACTTCCCTTTGGGTGTGCGCGATAATGCCACAATGGATGGTGACCGACTGGTACATATCCGTGCCGCCGTCTATATCACCGACTGTAACTGTTCTTCTATCGGTGACCGCCAGTCGGTGGTGACTGACAGTATAACGATCACCGATGACGATGGTCCTACACTGACGCTGACTACCAGCAAGCCCACCATTCTTGAAGGAGACGAAACAGGATGTAACCTGATTATCTCACGAAACACCGACACCGCCAATGCCCTGACGGTAACGCTTGAGAGCGATGCTACGGATGTTAGTTTCAGCAATTCAGTGACGATTCCTGCGGGCAGATCCAGTGTTGAAGTTCCTTTCAAGGCATTAGGTAACGAACTGGAAGAAGGCGATCGTACCGTGAGCGTCATAGCGCGGGCTCCCAACTTCAGTACGGGATCCTGCTGGCTGCTCATCTCTGACCGGACCCTACCCGACGGTGCCTTTGAAAGCATCAGACTGGCCAAGAACGAAATCAACATGGGTGAACAGGTAGGACTGACATTGAACGTGAAGAATATAGGTGCTGCTGAATTACCTGCCGGTACAGCCATCAAAGTATGGAAGAACGGTACGGAGTGGACTTCCTATACCACATCTGAAAGTATCGCTAAAGGGGCAACCAAAACCTTCACGCTGACTCCTCCAGCCATCGATGTTCCCGGTGTTTATACCATCAGTGCCGTCATCAACCCTGACGCTAAGCTGAGTGAGTTGATGACTGTTAACAACACTTCGGAAAGCGTTAGCCTCAACGTTACAAGTCTGTTCTCTTTTACTGCACAGACCGATAAGAACATCTACAACGAAGGCGACTCCGTGCTCATCACAGGTAGTAGCACGGCCATCAATGGTACAACCAGCGTACATCCGGCAGAGATCTACGTGGTGTATCATGACAGCCGTACTGCCATTCCTGTGACAACAGATGCCTCCGGCTCGTTCAGTGCAAAGTATGGCATACCTGCCGGCTATAAGGGATCATTCTCAGTAGGAGCATGTAACCCAGGTGAGAACCTCAGTGATGCCTTGGGCTCCTTCGAAGTGTATGGTATGGAGCGAGCTGAAACCAATTACGTTTCTCATGATTTGTATAAAGGTGAGGCCAAGAGCTACTCTATTCCTCTGCGTAATGTCACCAGCGTGCCTCTGCACAATATCAGGGCTACCTTTACCGGTGATACTGACAATTACGATATCAGCGTGACACCTATAGCTACACTCCCTGCCAATGGGGTGGCAGCACTTGAATATACCATCACCGGACGCTATCTCACGAAGGGTCGCAACTACGAGCAGATCCAGTTTGTGCTCAGTTCCGATGAGGGAGCCACCCTCTCTGTCAACACATGGAGCTACACCACACAACGGTCGGCAGAACTGGTGCTGAGTGAGACAAACATCCGCACCAACGTGTCGAACACCACACCACGCAACTACCCGCTGATCCTTACAAACCGAGGCGAAGGGGCTACTGGAAAGATCTCCATCGACCTGCCCACAGGTCTGGGCAAACTCATCACGCTTACTACACCTGCAGAACTGCCTTCAATGGAACAAGGAGACAGCACTACGGTGATCCTGCGTTTGAATGCAGAAGGCTTAGACGTGAATCTGGAGCAGAGCGGTGCTTTTGCCATCAACTGTGAAAACGGCAACGGCGTACGTGTGAACTTCAATCTGAAGACTGTCAGTGAGAACAAGGGAACATTGCGTGTCAGGGTTCGTGATGAGGCTACCATTTATGGCGACAAGGACGGCAATAAGCCCTATGTAGCGGGAGCCACGGTGAACCTGAAGGATTACAACACGGGGGCGAACCTGCAGACTGGCACTTCCGACACTGACGGATATGCTACCTTTGAAGATATTTCTGAGGGTTACTATCAGGTATATGTCACAGCAGCCAAGCACGACAGCTACCGTCAGAACGTGGTCGTCTCACCCAGTACGATTACCGATCACATGGCTACCATCTCTTATCAGGCCGTATCCATGAACTGGGATGTGGTGGAGACCGAGGTGGAAGATGAGTACGACATCGTCACCACTGTCACTTTCGAAACACAAGTGCCAGTGCCCGTCATCATCATGACATTGCCCGACAGCATCTATCTTGAGGAGATAGGGTATGGGAAGTCTGTCATGTTTAATGTAGTCCTGCGTAACGAAGGACTCATCGCTGCCCAGAATACCAACCTGCAACTGCCGGAGGTAGAAGGCTTCACCTTTACCCCTCTGGTGGAATTCGAAGGCGTTGTTGTCGGAGCACAACAAAGTTACGTCATTCCCGTCAGGGTTACTCGTAATGCCGACAGTCAAAGCCAGCAGGCACGAAGGCGCGCTTCGTCCTCATCGGGCGTTCCTTGCAGCGGCAGTGCCTCTGCAAACTTTGAATGGCCTTGTGGTAGTGACCACAAGCACGCCTATATCGCCCAGACCGTGAACTTTATCCGCAAGCATGCCGACGGTACAAGTCCTTGTGGTGGTAGTGGAGGCTCATGGGGCGGCAGCGGAGGCGACGGAAACGGCTTCGGCGGCATGGGTGGCAATGGCTACCAGCGCCTGCAGTTCAAAGAGTATCGCGTCAACCAGGGTATCATTGACATGCTTTGCGCCATATCAAATTTCATTCCCAAAATACCGGGAGGCGATAAGATCGGTGATATCGATGAATACGTCGATATTGCTACCGGAGGTGACTCATGGACAGATAAAACAAAAAAAGTCATTAAGAAATTGGTGAAGGACAATAACCCCAAGAAATTGCTCAAAGACTGGGTTGATGATGTCACTGGTGATTTTCAAGATGCATGGAATGGGGGATGGGGTATCGGTACGATATGGAACGACGTGATGAACGGCAAATATGATTCGCCTTCGGGTACCCGTCGTACACGACGAGCTGCCAATACACCAAGCGTAACCTCTGAACCCGTTCACGATGCAGCCTATTTCGCCGATCTCTATAAGGACTTCCCTAACAATTCCTATCTGCGCTCTTATCTGATGAAGATGGCTCCCTATACCATGCGCGTCAGTTCCTTCCTGGATCTTGATGAGCAAGTCTTGGCGAATGCTCACGAGGCTACCCTCAAGCAAACGGAGGCTTTCCATCAGAAAGTGGATGATTTCACCAACCTGATCAACTCGCTGGAAAGCAATCCCGAGCAATTAGTGTCACTCGTCAACAGCAACTGGAATGAGCCATCAACTATTACTGATCCGTTGACTGGCGGAGCTCTGAATGTACTCAGTTACTGTTACAACTCCAGTGAAAATTTCTACGACTTCAGCTTCCGCAAGTATCTGCGCTGCTGGATCAACACCTTCCATCCGGAGTATAGCGACGGTACCGAGACTTTCAATATGGAGAAGATGAGCGAAATCATCAACCGTATCGACTCGTGCCGCAATGATATGATTATGAAAGGTTTCGACTCCTGGGAGAGTCTCTACGCCAGTGCCAATCAGGATCTGCTTGATTTCTACGAGAACAAGGGGACAGGCTCCTGTGCTTCCGTGAAACTCGAGATTGACCAGAAGCTGGTCATGACACGCCAGGCTTTCCGCGGCACACTGACTATTAATAATAGTCTTGACGATGATCTGACCGACATCGAGCTCAACGTGTTGGTGAAAGACCTTCTCAACAAAGAGGCTACCCGGCATGAGTTCCAGATCAACTTTGAGAGTATCGAAGGCTTTGAGGGAGGAGTGGAAGGACCGTGGCGACTGGGGCCGAGAGCAACGGGTACGGCTACCATCCTCTTTATCCCCACGAAGTATGCGGCCCCCGACTCGCTCACGACATGGTCGTTCGGAGGAACCATCTACTTCACCGATGCCGATGGAGTCGTTCAAGTACGTGAGCTGATGCCTGTCTCTCTGCAGGTAAAACCCTCGCCAGAGCTTGACCTTACCTATTTCATGCAGCGCGATATCTACGGAGACAATCCGCTCACCAAGGATGTGATCGAGCCCATCGTACCGGCAGAGTTCACCGTGCTCATCCATAATAAAGGTAAGGGCGATGCCACCAATATCCGTATGTTCACGAATCAGCCGAAGATCGTTGAGAACGAGAAAGGACTGCTCGTTGACTTCAATATCATCAGCTCACAGCTCAACGGTGGTGACCTCACCCTGGCACTCGACTCCACCATCGCCACACAGTTCGGCGACATCCCGGCGGGTCAGAGCAGCTATGCTACATGGGGTCTCACCTCCTCACTACTCGGACATTTCAACAGTTACGATGTGAAGGTGAATCATGTGACGAGCTACGGGAACCCCGACCTCTCCCTCATTAACAAGGCTACCATCCATGAACTGATCCACAGTGTCAATGTTCCCAACGGTGAAGAAAAGCCGCTGCGTGGATGGGCTGTCAATGACGGACTGACGACCTCAACGAGTGAATATCCCGACCGTCTCTACAAGAGTGACGGAACTTACGAACCCATCGAGGCATTCGTAGGGCAGACCGTTGTGCGGTGGATAGAGGGATTCAAGTTCCGTATCACCATCCATGCAGCTCATGAGAAAAAGGAAGCCACCTCACTGTGGGCTTACACGAACATGACTGATCCTACCATGGGGAATGGCGGGCTCATCGCTGCCCGTATGATGGATCCTGCTACCGGCTCATGGGCGGATGTCGATCTGGCAAACTTCTGGCAAACGCAGTACACCATGGTGGACGGCACTGATCCGCTTCGCGATGATAAGCTGCACATGGTGGTGCCTCTCGCCAACTGTCCTGCCGGTGAAGCCGGACAAGACTATATCTTTGAAGTGGAATTCGAGCCCTCGCCGGTGAACCCTCTCGAGGTGGAGAGTATCAAGACCGTCCCGCAGGGTAACGACATCGCTGTTGATGTGCTTGACGAACTCACCGTGACATTCAACAAGCCCATTGATCCCACAACCTTCGATCGTACAGACGTCCTTCTGCGCTATGAGGGTGAAAAGCAGACATCGGATATTACCATCACTCCGGCTTCTGATGACAACACCACTTATAAGCTGAACATGAGTGACGTGAGCAGGAATGGCTTCTATGTGCTGCAGGTGAAGACCGATGATATCCTCGACCATGAGAACTTCACAGGAAAGAACGGACGCCAAGTCAGTTGGCTGCTCTTCAAGGGCGGACTTGTACCCTACAACGTGGCTCCATGGCCTTCTATTCAAGAGGGTAATGTGGCTACCAGTGAGGATGCCAACAGTGGCTCTACCAATTATGGTACTACCGTAAGTATGACTGCCACACCTGAGGAGGGTTATGAGTTTAGCTATTGGGGCATCACGGATAATAACTTCGACGAGGTGACAGCCCCCACTCCCTCTCTGGCACGAAGACGGGCTGCTGGCACTCAGATTCCAGAGAGCCAGATTGAGAGGTTCTCCGACGAGAATCCCGTGAATGTGGAGATGAACAAAGTCTATAACCTCCGTGCTGTATTCAAACCGAAGAAATTCAAGATCACGGTGGACTACGACATGGCGGGCGGTACGTTTAACCTGGCAACGGGCATCTACGAGTATGGTACCGAATTCGATCTGAAGGCCCTTGTCGGTGAAGGCTACGCTTACGAGGGAATCGTCTCGAAAGGTGAGTTGGTCACCGCCAACACCCTCCACTATCGGGTGACGGGCAACGACGAGATCAAAGTGAACTTCCGTAGTCTCGCCCCCGACAGAGTGGTGCTTCGTGAGACTGTCGATTATGAGCCCGTGGCTATCGATCATGCGAACGTCACCTTGCAGCGTACCTTCCAGAAGGGACTCTGGAACACCCTCTGCGTGCCATGCTCTATCCCTGACCCCGAGGCTGTCTTCGGAGAAGGGACACAGGTGGCAGAACTGACTGGCTATGCCGGAGGGAAGATGTCGTTTACAACGGTTGACGAGATGCTGCCCAACGTGCCTTATATCATCAAGGTCGGCACCATCGAGAACAACAGCGACATCGTGACAAAGGATTCGCGTCTCGCCGTGTATCGCATCAACGGTACGTCTGTAGAGACACCTGCCTCCGGCGTTCCCGGTGTGACGATGAGTGGAGTGACGTTCTATGGAACCTACTCCAATACTACCGTTCCTGTCAATGCAGGATACTATCAGTTCCCAGGAAGGGAGATCGTACATGTCACCTCCTCCAAGGATGCCTCGATAGGACGTTTCCGTGGTTACTTCAATGTAGGCCCAGGACAGCCGTCGGCAATCTATATCAGTGTGGATGGCGTGGACGGCATCGCTACGGACATCGAACTGCCTGTTTTGCTGACAGTGACAGATGATGTCTATGACATGAAGGGACAGCTGGTGCTTCGTGCAGGACAGCCCCTCAACCTGCCGACGGGTATCTACATCATGAACGGTCAGAAGTACTTCGTCAAACGGAAGTAATGTCTTGATGAATCGAAAAACGGCCTTTAGGGTTGCTGCCCTAAAGGCCGTTTTCTGTATGTTCTTGCTCCTAAAGGAATCGTCGGAAGACAAACCAGATGTGCATGATCACCGTGGAGAACAAGCCATAATGGCGGCGCATCACATCGAAGCGTTCCTTCAGCGAGTCACGGTGATGGAGGGTGGTCTGCCCTTCCTCCAGATAATCGGCCACGACGGCCTCCGCGTTCTTCAAGGGCAGCCGCCGCTTCTCCGCCTCCTTCATCACACGGATACACCAATCGACATCCGCCGAGTAACGGTACCGGCGGTCGTAGGGAATGCTTCCCGCAATATCCGCACGGGCATAGAACGCCTGATGGCATACCAACATGCCATGACGGAAGGAGCGCCAGGTAAGGATCTTCGGTGGTGACAGCCTGCGGTGATAGAGGAATCGTCCCTCCTCGTCCACCACATCGGTGTCCCCATAGATCACGGCGGGCATCGGGTCCCCTGTGGCCATGTCGGCAATACGCTGCAACACCAGCTCGTCATGGAAGCAGTCGCCGGCGTTCATAAAAACGAGGTAGTCACCCGTGGCCTGTTTCAGTCCTTTGTTCATGGCATCATAGATCCCTTCATCGGGCTCGGAGGTGAGCAGCACCTCATGACCGTTCTGCTGCTCATCGGAGCGCATCTTATAGGCATAGGCCATCGACAAGGTTTTATCGCCCGAAGCCCCGTCGATGATCAGGTGCTCCACATGGGGATAGCTCTGCTTGAGCACACTCTCTGCCGTACGTGCAAACACCGCCTCGGCATTATAGGTGATGGTGATAACGGTAATCTTGATCATAGACGGTAATGGATATAGGCCGCAGCCTGACTATATACTTCAATGTATTTAAGGGCTACACGCTGCTGCGAATAGGTGGATGCCACCTTCCCGATGGCATGGGCAGAAAGCTCCTGGGGATTGGCCTCATCCAGTATCCACCGGATGCCACGGGCCAGATCGTCGGCATTCTTGTATTCAGCGACATAACCGTTTTTCAGATGATCGATCTCCTCGGGGATTCCGCCCACCTTAAAGCCCACACAGGGAACACCGCAGGCCATCGCCTCCATGATGGTATTGGGAAGGTTCTCCGAAAGAGAAGGGAGCACAAAAAGGTCGGCGGCATTGTAGATATCAACGATACGCTTCGTGTCGTTCACATATCCCAAAGGATAGACAGGCATCTCAAACTGGTCTGCCACCTCTTCGGCATGACCGCCCAGAATCACCAGCGCGGTGTTGTCTCTCGTCTCCGGATGCCGACTGTTGAATATCCTGCAGGCCTCCACCAAATACGACATACCCTTGTTCTGGTTCGTCACCCGTTGTGATACGAACAGTACAAGACGTTTGTCAAGGGGCAGACCGACACGTTGGCGCGCTGCAGTCTTGTCTTCCTGATGGAAAACATGAAGATCGATGGGGTTCGGAATGCTCACCACTTTCTGTCCTTGTAGCAGTCCGCTCTTTTTCGCCTCGGTAGCCAACCACCTGCTGCATGCTACGAAAAGGATATTCTTCCCCTGAAGCATCCGCTCCTTACGCCCCCAGATCCGGGAGGCGAGATCATTCTCCCCACCACTGCCGGGAAGATAGTGACAATGGGAGCAACGACTGTGGAATTGCTCGCAGCCCAGCGTGAGGTGACAGATAGCAGTGGCGGGCCACATATCGTGCATCGTCCATACCACAGGTTTCCCACTATCGAGGATCTTACGGATGGTATTCAGCGAGAGCATACCTTGATTCACCCAATGCAGATGGATGATGTCGGCCTCTTGGAACTCACGGGTACGAGTGATGTCATAACCGCTATTGGCGATATCGATGTCAAAAAGATGCTCACGGTGGAAACGGAGATGCCAGTACACGCACCAGCGTTCCCAGAGGAAATGCCAGCGGAGAGACCATGAGGACGGCAAGGCGGCCACACTGATCTGCTCCGTCTCCTTGTCGCGTACCAGCATCATGGCCTTCTCACCATTGTTATTCAGGGCTTCCATCAAACGGTTTGCCGCCAAGGCGGCACCCCCTGTTTTCTCACTTGTGCTCACAATCAGTATTCGCATACCCTTCGTGTATTGATAAAGTTTGATGCAAAGATACGATTAAGTGAGTGAAATACAAAATAATTCAAAATTATTTTTTATTTCCGAACGCAAGTATCTTCAGCGTAGTTAAAGATACGACTTTTCTTTCAAAACAGCCATATCTTTGCACCAGATAATTATCTTGGGAGGGTTTTGCTTTTCCCAATGAGACGAAGCCGCCTTGCAGTGCCCCCTCCTCATCGCTGGAGAAAAAGGGCTCCCCAAGTCCGCATGGCACTCCACTCCTCATCACGGAAGGAAAAGGGCTTCCCCAGTCCGCATGGCACTCCCCTCCCATCGTAGGGGAGGGGCAGGGGTGGGGTCAGTAATCTTCTTCCTACCACCCCAATTGTTAAAAAATAGAATAATCTTTACGAATTAACTTCGTTTAACGCGGCAGAATCGCGTTTTGAGAACCAACCGCCCACTCGGTCGTAAAAACGCGATTCTGGAGAGGTTTGGTAAATCATTGATAATGAACGGCTTAGGCAATTCGTCGTTTTTCAACTCACAAAAACATAGCCTTTAGTACCCCAAAACATAGTACTTTTGGGTCCAAAAGACTATGTTTTCTTTCGTGGGAGGTGCCCTAACGGGCAGAAATCGAACAAAATCTAAACAAAATCGAACAAATAACTGTGCAAAATCCTACAAATTTCTGTGGCAATGATTTATTATATTATGGGTAAATTTTGTTCGATTTTGATCAGATTTTGTTCGATTTCTCGCCATAGGCGACCCCACACCCCAATCTACAAGTCGTTCCAAACGGCGTTTACACCCGTTCCGCCGTCAGTTATAAGCCGTAACTAACGGCGGAAAGACCCGTAACAGACGGCGGAAAGAGAGTAAACAAAGTCTGGAATGGGTACAAGTAGAGCCTACGTAAACTTTACTTAGACTCTACGTAAACTTTAAGTAGGCTCTACTTGGTTTCCAATCAGACTTTACTTGGATGCAAAATATACTTTGCTTCGAATCCAAACAGATATTACTTGCACAACAACCCCCTTTTGTACACTTCCATGCACCCCGAGTTTTCCCTTTCTTCCAATTAGAGTAATTTTGCAAACGTTAAATTCTTGTGAATTATCCTGACAATATTCTCACACAGAGTCAGTGGAGTCAGCGGAGAAGTTCAAATCATGTAGAATAGGATTACTGCCCCCACCCCTTACCCCTCCCCTACGATGGGAGGGGAGCTGCTGGCGCTATGGCTATATTCTCCGTGCCTTTATTCCGTGCCTACATTCTCAGTACGCACATTCTCAGTTTTCATCTGCATTGAGTCCGCATGGCACTATATCCTCCCATCGTAAGGAAAAAAGGAGATCCCCCAGTCCGCATGGCACTCCCCTCCCAT
>DETG01000062.1:31032-42575 GCA_002361535.1 Prevotella sp. UBA3294 | reverse complement strand
GCACCTGCACGGCCTTCGTGGCCTGGTAGCGGAACCGCTCAATGAAGGCCTTCATGTCGGCCATCTCCTTCTGTTGGTTCTCGTAGGCACGGATCTGCTGTTCACGGCGTTCAGCCCGCAGCGTCACATATTCATCGTATTTCACACGGTAGTCGATCACCTGTCCGCAGGAGATCTCCAAGGTGCGGTTCGTCACATGATTGATAAAGGCACGGTCGTGACTGACCAATACGACAGCCTTTGCCGACTGTGCCAGGAACTGTTCCAGCCACTGGATACTCTCGATGTCGAGGTGGTTGGTAGGCTCATCGAGCAGCAGCACATCAGGTTTCTGCAGCAGGATCTTTGCCAGTTCGATACGCATGCGCCATCCACCACTGAATTCGTTCGTAGGGCGGTCCAGATCAGTGCGGGTGAAGCCCAGACCGGCCAAGGTGCGTTCAATCTCAGCCTCATAGTTCTCTGCCCCCATCATCATATACCGCTCATGCTCCTCCGTGTAACGTTGTACCAGCCGCATGTAGTCATCGCTCTCATAGTCAGAACGTTCCGACAATTCTTCATTCATCTTGTCGAGCCGTTCCTTCATCTGGGTGTTACCGGCAAACGCCTTGCGAGTCTCTTCCCTCACCGTGGTGTCGTCCTGCAGGTTCATCACCTGCGGCAGGTAGCCTATCGTGGTATCGTTCGGTACAGCCACCACACCCTCGGTGGGACGCTGTTGTCCGCACAGGATCTTCAGCAGGGTGCTCTTTCCCGCTCCGTTCTTTCCCACCAAGGCGATGCGATCACGATCGTTCACCACGAAACTGGCGTTGACAAACAGAGGTTTCACGCCAAACTCAACTTTCAGTCCTTCTACAGAAATCATTACCTTATTGTATAAACGGTGCAAAAGTAATCATTTTCCCTGATACCTGCAAGCGGAAAAGGGATTATCATTCAACAAAACGTATTCGCACGGGGACTGTCATTTCATCTCAAGAGGGATTCCCCCCGCAAAAGTAGGGATTCCCCCACCCCGTTTTATAGATATTCCTTTTCAGAACCGCGCGATCTGTCATATCTTTGCATCGAGAAATAGAAACAACAACCTTTTAAAACCATACGATTATGAAGAAGTTTACATCCATCCTCACCATGATGCTCATCGCAGCAATGGCATTTACCTTCACCTCCTGCGAGGACGAGTATATCGCCGACAACCTGAGCGGCGGAACATTCTACGGCAAGACATGGCAGGGAACCATCGAGCAGTACTACCATGATCGCTGGGGCCTCACCGGCAACCACTACCGCACGGTGATGCAGTTCAACAACGAGGGCTATACCTCGGGCACGGGCTACGAGGTGGACTACGACCTCAATGACCCTTACGGAAGCTACTACTACAGTGAGTTTGACTGGAGCGTATATAACGGCACCATCACCATCCGCTATGCCGACACTGGCTATGCACCTGTCTATATCTACGACTACGAGCTGAGCAGCAGCTGGTTCGAGGGATACTTCGATGATGGGACAGCCTCCGACACTTACTTCCGTCTGCGTTCCATCAACAACTTCGACTGGGATCCCTACTGGTATGACTACGATGACTACTATTATTACGAGGGGCGTGCTGCCGCCAACAGCAAGCAGAAATCCGCCGCCAAGGGAGCCTTTGCGAAAGCTGAATAAAAGAGATAGAACTCGGTTTGTTAGGGAAAGTATGACCAGGGGGAGGAGCAGCCGCAAGGCACTCCTCCCCCAATGTCTCACAAATATCACCCTATCCAGTGTTAAACTACGATATAAATAGTTAGAAATCAAAAAAAACTGTATCTTTGCAAACGATTATAATAACCTACAATATGAAAAAATTATTTGTTGTAATGTGTGCAGCCCTGCTCAGCATGGGTGCACAAGCACAGGAGAAAGGCGACTTTGCGGTGGGTGTACACGGTAGTGCCTACATCACAACCTTTGAAATTGAAGATTGGGACGTTGACGAATCCTCCACCCAAATAGGTTTCGGCGTGTTCGGTCAGTACAGCTTGTCAAAACACTGGCGTGTGGAGTTAGAAGGAACTTACCACCCCATGAAAGATCATGTCTCCGATTTCTTTGCAGGACTGAACGTTCACTATCTGTTCCACCTCAATGAGACTTTCAAGATCTATCCGATGGTCGGCTACGGACTGGATTTCGTGCATTCTGAGACTTTTACAGAGGGAAATACCACGATTGAAGGCGATGACGCTACCGACAGTGGCATCCAAATCGGTGCGGGAGTGCAGGCCAACCTCAAGAACAACTGGTTTGTGTCGGGCGAGTACAAGTACCAGCCGGGAATCTTCGGTGACGGTCATATTGTCCAGATTGGCATAGGATACAGATTCTAAACAGTTATTTCGCCTGTTTCTTATTTCAATATCCGGGAAGAAATACTTACGCAGAAAGCAACATCTTCTCTCGATATTGTCAGAAGAATTCACAGAAATTCGCGTTTTCAAAAATTGCTCTAAAAATTTCAAGGGGTGCGGAAATGTTGTTCCACACCCCTTGAAAGTGTTTCTATTGACAAGGAGGGTCTGTTAAGGGTCGTTCCATACGTTTCTTACGGTCGTTCCGCCGATCTTTACGACTCGTTCTGCCGTCACCTTACTCTCATAGATGACGCCTGAACGCGTTGTAGATGCCATCGGAAAGGGTGAAAGAACCCTCCCGAACGACAGGCAGACGATTTTCTTTCTCACAAAAACGGCGTTTTCAGGACATAAAAACAGTGTTTTCAAAGAACAAAAACGGCATTTTCGAGTGGTAAAAACGGTGTTTTTGGAGCTTAAATCGGGCGTTTTCATCTGTCTGAAAATGCCCGATTTTACTAACAGCCTCATCATCAAACAGTTAACAAACTGCGTTATTTTGCCGTTTTCTCGACCGAAAGGCAAGTTGATGGCAAAGAATCGCTCTATTTGAGTTAACGGAAGTTAATCTGTCGGAATTATTCAAAGACAACACCTCGCTGGTGACTGACAAATAAATTGACAAACTCCAGTATATTTCATCCGATTGTTCAATAGGATGTACACTTTTCATATAATGAAAGGCAACATCCTATTGAGCAACCGATCACTTAGTATTGAAAGACGAAATTCTCCAAGGTACAGATCGACTTCTCTTTGGTATCTGAGGAAAAGAGGAAGAAGAGGGCATGCTTACCATCCAGTGCCTTGAGCTCCGGCAGCTCGACAGAGAGCTGTGTGGATTCCTGAGGCATGTCGCTCTTCAGCTGGAGCTTGCCCAGACTCTTTCCACCCTGTGAGGCCCACGGTCTGTCGGCCATCACCTCAATCGTACCATCAATCCCCGCAGGTATCAGGGTAAGCAACAGTCGGAGGCCATCTTTTCCATGTGTCGCAGAGAAATTGAAGTACTTGTAGCCGACAATCGACCCGTCGGTGTTGTTGACCACGCGGTTGGTGTTGTTGCGAAGATCATAGGGGGCGGCGAACTTGTCATCAGTGCCGTAAGATGCCTCCACGTATGAACCATAGAAGATATTATTAGGCCACTGGTGCTCCCCCACCTTCGGTCCGGTGTACCAACAGGCAATACCGGCAGAGTGTGGTTCAAGCGGATCGAGGCCGTTGACGGCAAAGCCCTCGGAGTTGTACTCCCCTTCGGAGATCTCCACCTTACCACCCGGTCCTTCCTCCACGCTGACAGTGATGGGAGCCACCATCGCCTGACGGGCAAACTCGTTCAGACCCGACTGCCGATGATAGAAGACATACCACTGACCATTGATCTCGCAGATGCTGCCATGGGTATTGCCCGACACGTTTCCCGAAGCGATGGTATCACCTTTCTCATTAATCTCCCGACCACGACCGTCGATGATCGTTCCACCATAGGTCCACGGTCCTAAGGGCTTGTCGCTATAAGCATAGGCTAAGGTGTAGTTCGTCTCAGGAAGTCCGAATTCCCCTTCCTTGGTCCAGCGACTGTAGATAAAAACATATTTATCTTTGATCTTACGGATGGAAGAAGCTTCAAAGAAGCGGAAAATACCGGGTTGGTTCTTGGATGACACCATGTTCTCGACGATCTTCGTTCCAGGCTTCACCGTGGCCATCGTTGCAGGATCCAGCTCCGCACCGAAGGATTGCTCGAATCCCCAATAGCCATAGACACGACCGTCGTCATCCACAAAGACGGCGGGATCGAAGGCCAGGACACCATCTACCTGATTGGGATTGTCTTTCTTCCAGTTACACACCTCGAAAGGACCGTCTGGGCGGTCGCTCTTGGCAATCAGTCCGTTGCGGTAACCAGTCTGGTCGTTCGGGTAGAGGTAATAGGTCTTTTTCCCATCCTTGTCAGTGACCAAGGTGACATCGGGAGCAAAGAGCACATCGGCAAGACTGTCCTCATTGAGTATCTCACCCTTGGCGTTCTTGTCAACTCTCAGGATCTCTCCGTCGTAACGCCAGTTGTTCAGGCTATCTACCGATGCCGACCACACCACGAGTTCACGTCCGCAATAGTCGGTGATACGACTGTCGTGCGAACCATAGATATAAACCCGTTGCTTACCCGGATTGTCCGGGTCTTCGAACACATAGGGCTCGCCGTCGGGAATATGTTCCCAAAGGGGAAGATACGGATTACCTACCGTGACCATCTGAGAAGACTTGCTCTCAGACTGTTGTGTACAGGATGCAAGTACACATACACCGCTGGTTAGGATAGCGGTTGACATCCAAAGTTTGAAGATCTGTTTCATTTTTCTGATTTAACGCTGATATGATTATTGTTATTATTCACCATTGGAGGCGACATGCCTCACGTCGCTATATTGGATCCTTGGAATCAGAACTGTATATCCACGATGGCAGGAAGAGGGATCGACGTGCCGTCCTCCAAGATCAGGAGCTGCGCGTAGGTGTCGATCTTTTTAAGATAGCCCGATGCTGAGACATACCGTCCTCCCGCTTTCTTTTCATCGGGCTTGAAAAAAGACACAGAGATGACAGGATGCTCCTCCAGGTTCTCCATCAACTCTGCAAACCGGCGGTTGAGACGGTCATGGTCATATTCCTCCAACTCCACCGGCTGATCGGTCAGACGTGCCGTCTCGTGAATGACGGCATCATAACCTGTCAGGGCAGCGAAGGGAGCAAATTGTGCAGCCCTTGCCATCATCGACATCCGAGGATGGTTCTTCGGTTCTGGATGTGCCATATCAATGATATCGTCGTATTCTTCCACCATGATCTTTATTCATTCTCCATTGTCAATTCTCTATGCCTTATGTCCTCCTATCTGTGCATTCCGTTCCTTGGCCGTGGCTCCTTCTTCGAAATTCAGACCTTTCAGGATGGCATTCTTGCCAAAACGTCGTTTGATGGCCAACTGCGCCTCCTGCATGCGACGTTCCTTATCGAGGGCGGCCTGCTCCTTCTGCCGTTTCTGCTCCATCTCTTCGTAATCGGTGAACAGATCCAGCTGTCGGGGTTTGACATGTTGTCTTGCCCATGCTTCGTCCACCACGTGGTTGGTGGTGAGGTTCAGTCGTCTGATCAGCAGATCTGGATGCACGATCTGGTCGTAAAGGTCCACAACGGCTTTTGTAATGAGTGAGGAAGAGGAAGTCTGACAGTCGAGGTTTGCCGTGCCATGGGCGTGTTTGGGAACCTGACGTCCGTAGAAATCCGTTGTCACAGGACCATGATATTTGGCGCTGATCAACGGATTGGTCAGGCTCTCTATGTCATAGCCAACAGTCAGTACCAACTGGTCGGTGACCAGCTTCTTCGCCACGAGATCCAAGGCGGCGGCATCTGCCATTTCCTGCACCACCACACGCGCTCGCCGCTTGTCGTAGGCACTTTGCAGCACCTGTCCGCTGCTGAACGAATTGCTTTCTGGCTTGTAGGCTTTCACCATGTCAATCGTACAAGGTTCCCACCCCCAAGCATGGTCGATGAGCAGTTCGGCATTCACTCCCAAGAGTTTGTAGAACAGTTCTTCGTTCCGTAACGACATACGGGCAATCTTTCCCATCGTATCGATGCCATAAGGAGCTAATTTGTTGGCTATACCCTTTCCTACACGCCAAAAACTGGTCAGCGGACGGTGGTTCCACAGTGTCTTACGATAGGTGATCTCATCCAACTCACCTATGCGCACCCCGTCTTTGTCAGCCGGGATATGTTTCGCCACAATATCCATGGCCACCTTACAGAGATACAGATTGGTGCCGATGCCCGCAGTAGCTGTGATACCCGTCTGCCTCAGCACATCACGTATCACCGTCATGGCCAGTTGGTGGGCTGTCATCTTATAGCTTTTCAAATAGGAGGTCACATCCATGAACACCTCGTCGATGCTATAGACATGGATGTCTTCCGGGGCTATATATTTTAAATAGGTCTGATAGACCCTGCTGCTTACCTCCATATAATGAGCCATCTGGGGAGGAGCAGCGATATAGTCGAGTTCCCAGTCAGGATGAGCCTTCAGCTCAGTATCGTTGGACGATTTTCCCGTAAACCGCCATCCCGACTGACGATTACCCGGATCTGCCGAGGCTGTCTTCCGCAGCCTTTCGTAGTTTACCTCACGGACACGCTGCACCACCTCGAAGAGACGGGCACGCCCACTGATGCCGTATGCTTTCAGTGAGGGTGAGACTGCCAGGCAGATGGTTTTCTCGGTACGGCTCTTGTCTGCCACCACGAGATGGGTGGTCAGGGGATCCAGTCCTCTGTCCACACACTCCACCGAGGCATAGAATGACTTCAGGTCGATGGCGATATATTGCCGTTCCACAGGTTGTTCCATCATGAAAAAAGAATTGGTGCCGTCACGTTCTGCATGCCGTCTTTCTTTTACTGATGCAAAGATAGCAAAAAAACAGGAAAAGTCATGTTCTACGTGAAATAATCGTTCATAACTCCTTCGAATTACGAAAAAAACAGTATCTTTGCCTGCGATATGAATACCCCCAAAAGGGATTCATGTCAACTACGAATGATGGAATTATAAGATAAAACGAAGAATGAAGAATATCATGTTCGCTGCCTTGCTGGTGTTTCTCACAACTGTAGCTGTAGCCACCGCATCGGCCACTGACGTGGTCAGAAGAAACGGATGCAGGGTTGGTACCCCCAACCCTCAGTATGTTCCCCATCGTGCCCCACTGTTGCAACGGGGTGAGAACAAGTTTATTGGCAACAGACGGCAGATGGTCGTGCTGGCATCATTCCAGGACCAGGACTTCGCTGAAGACCATGAAGCTACCTTGTCGGCATGGGACAAGCTTTTCAATGCCAAGGACTTCTCTGATGACATGTTTGTCGGTTCTGTTCACGACTATTTCCTGTCACAGAGCTACGGACAGTTCAACCTCTCCTTCGACCTCCTGTTTGTTGAGCTGCCCGATGAACGATCGAAGTATCGTAGTACAGATGATGACGAAAATTCACAATACATGGTCGATGACATCGTTGACGCACTGATGGTGCAGGACATCGACTGGAGCCTATACGACTGGGATGGCGATTCGTTTATCGACCAACTGCTCATCATCTTTGCTGGCAAGGGTATGAATGCCTCTGGAGGAAGTAACTCCATCTGGCCCCACCAGTGGTGGCTTAGTCAGCACCTTGACCTGACGACGGAAGACCCTAATGACTACCGCAGCTATCGCACAGTCACCAGTGGTGACAAGGATTATTATATTGACACCTATTGCTGTGTGCAGGAGATTATAAATAATGGAAACGTAAAAACGTCATTCGGCACGATCTGCCACGAATATAGCCATTGCTTCGGTTTTCCCGATTTTTATAATGAAAGTAGCTATGTGGGGGATTGGGATCTCATGGATAATGGCAACTTCAATGGATCTGGGTTCCGTCCCTGTAGCTATTCGGCTCACGAGCGTATGTTGATGGGATGGCTCACACCGATTGAACTCACCTCTGCCACCCACATTACCGACATGCCAGCCCTGTGTGATGAACCTACAGCCTATCTCATCCGTAATGACGGGGCAGAAAACGAATACTACATCATTGAGAACCGTCAACAGAAAGGATGGGACGAAAAACTGCCAGGAAAAGGCATCGTTATCTTCCATGTGGATTACGACAAAGAAATTTGGGAGGAAGTAGTTAATGGAGTCCCAAACACCTATTTCAAGAAACGATACGATATCTTCCATGCCAACAATACCACAGGATACAAGAATCCAAAAGACTGGCCTTACCCCTATATGAACAGTAATGGAGAAAGCCTGGAGATCAACAACGAACTGACAAACACATCGAAACCTGCAGCCACGTTGAACAATGCGAATATCGATGGAGAGCTGTTGATGTCGAAGCCTATCACCGAGATGGCTGTTGATGCAAACGGATTGGCATCGTTTGTATTCATGGGCGGGACAAGTACGTCCATCAAGCCACAGTCTATTCAAGATACCCAAACAACGGATCAGGATTCAGGATGGTATGCTATTGATGGCCGTAAGCTCAATGGCCAACCAACGGTCAAGGGACTATACATCCATGGTGGGAAAAAGACTGTCATTCCCTAATGTCACGTGCCTCCTGCTACAAAGCGGTAATAACTATAGTCATATAGCATTATAACAGGATTCAATGGCTTGGAAGAAAAAAATGCAATGCGTCGCATGCGGATACGAAACAGAGGTCTATGAGGGGCGCGGACTGTTCAGGCAGCAGATCACTGCCATGACATGTCCCGACTGCCACACGATCCAAAACATCGTGGTGGGCGGCATCATCGCCGACGTGGCCCCCTCCTATCGCAGCGAAGTGGGACGACTATGTCTGCAATGCGGGAGTGACAGGATCCGTATCTGGGATCAAAAAACCTGCCCTCAATGCCAAGGTGAGATGAGAGCTATCGGCGAGAAGGAATTTTGGACATAATTTTTATCATACAATTAAACTTTTAAGTAAAAACATCATCTAATCAGTAATTGGTCTAACTTATTTAACAACTTAATGATTAAAAAAATGAAAAAAACAATGAAAAAGACAATCATGATGATTGCACTGCTGGCAGTGCCGTTTGCCCTGCAAGCACAAACAAAGTTCCATGACGTTGAACTCAATGAAGCTACCGGTCCCGTGAAATCTATCACCCAGGCAGGAATGATGGGCCGCGGTGAACAGACTGTCAACTTCACGAAAGAGGGCAAGATGCAGGACGAGAACCTGAAGAATCTTGTTTACGATGAAAACGGCTACCTGCAAAAGGCAGAGCGAGAAGTGGAGACCCCCCAAGGCAACATGAAGATTGCTACCACCTACAAGTGGGAGAACGGAAAAGTGAAGAGCCAGACGATGGATTTCGGTCAGGGTGCCATGACACAAGTATTTACTTATAATGAGAAAGGTGTGATCGCTTCTATGTCAATGGATATGATGGGCAATGCCATCGAAGCCCCCTACACCGACTATAAGTTCGATGACCACGGCAACTGGATCAGCAGGAAGACTTCCATGATGGGACAGGAAATAGAGCAGACACGCACTATAGAATATTACGAATAAGTTGGGACACCAAGTCCGGCAACAGAGAAACGTTCTCCTGCGGAACATTCTCACTGAGGTGCCAAGACAGTCATCACGACAAGGTCTTGGCACCTCTTTTCTCTAACCTTCCATTCCCCTTTCTCCTCCTTCTTTCCCGCTTCTGTTCTTTTGATAATCCTATCCAATCATGCTATACTTGAATACATTTTAAAAATTTTTAATGTATCAATGATAGCACATATTGTATTTTTTAGTAACTTTGCAGGCGATTAGAGTTTACCAAAACGGAAAACTTTTTAGAAAAGAACAATGAAAAAGTTATCCAAAACGGAAAACTTTCCGCACTCAAGAGAGGTCAATAACTAAAAACAAGAGACATAGAAATGGAGATCAAGAACTTTACCATTACGAAGCGCGACGGATCGAAAGACCGCTTTTCCTTAGACAAGATTATGAATGCCATCGTCAAGGCATTCGACAGTGTGGAATGTCCAGCTGACTTGGGCACTATCTCTAAGATACTCAGTCATTTAGACATCAAAGATGACATTAAGGTTGAAGACATTCAGAACCAAGTGGAAGAGGCATTGATGCGCGAAGGATTCTACAAGGTGGCTAAGTCGTTTATGCTGTATCGCCAGCAGCATTCCGAGGATCGTGAGACCCTTGCCAAGCTACAATTCCTTTCAGAATATTGTGATTCGGTGAATGCGGCCACTGGATCAAAATATGATGCCAATGCGAATGTTGAACATAAAAACATCGCAACACTGATCGGTGAATTGCCAAAGTCAAACTTCATCCGACTGAACCGCCGACTGCTCACGGACCGCATTAAGAAAATGTATGGCAAACAACTGGCCGATGAGTATATCGACAAGTTGACACACCATTTTATATATAAGAATGACGAGACCAGTCTGGCCAACTACTGTGCCTCCATCACCATGTATCCTTGGCTGATCGGCGGAACCGTCTCCATTGGTGGAAACTCCACGGCACCTACGAACCTGAAAAGTTTCTGCGGCGGATTCGTGAACATGGTATTCATGGTCTCCAGTATGTTGTCAGGAGCATGTGCCACTCCGGAATTCTTGATGTACATGAACTATTTTATTGGTAAGGAGTATGGTCTCGACTATTACAAACGCGCCAACGAACAGGCTGATCTCAGTTTGAAGAAACGTACCATCGACAAGATCATCACCGACTGCTTCGAACAGATCGTCTATACCCTGAACCAGCCGACAGGAGCACGCAACTACCAGGCGGTGTTCTGGAATGTAGCTTACTACGACAAATACTATTTTGAGAGCATCTTCGGTGATTTCTATTTCCCCGATGGCTCGAAGCCTGATTGGGAAGGATTGTCGTGGTTGCAGAAGCGATTCATGAAATGGTTCAACAAGGAACGTACGAAGACATTACTCACCTTCCCCGTGGAGACCATGGCACTGCTTACCACAAAAGAAGGTGAGCCGATGGATCCCGAATGGGGCGACTTCACCGCAGAGATGTATTCCGAAGGACATTCGTTCTTCACATACATGAGCGACAATGCAGACTCGCTGAGTTCCTGCTGCCGTCTGCGTAATGAGATCACCGACAATGGTTTCAGCTATACACTCGGTGCCGGAGGTGTTTCAACAGGTTCGAAGAGTGTGCTGACCATCAACCTGAACCGCTGCGTGCAGTATGCCGTGAACCATCAGCTCGATTATCTGGAGTACCTCGGATCCATCATCGACCTTTGTCATAAGGTGCAGTTGGCCTACAACGAAAATCTGAAGGAATTGCAGGCACACGGTATGCTTCCCCTCTTCGATGCCGGATACATCAACATCGGTCGTCAGTATCTCACCATTGGCATCAATGGTCTGGTAGAAGCAGCAGAGTTCATGGGACTGAAAATTACGCCTAACGATGACTACCTGCATTTCGTTCAGGGCATTCTCGGACTGATCGAGAAATACAACAAGCAATACC
>DETG01000062.1:27542-30911 GCA_002361535.1 Prevotella sp. UBA3294 | reverse complement strand
GGGACCGTGAGGATGGCTACTTCGTGCCCCGTGACTGCTACAACAGCTATTTCTATGTCGTGGAGGATGACTCGCTAACCATCATCGACAAATTTAAATTGCACGGAGCACCTTATATCGAACATCTCACCGGAGGCTCCGCTCTTCACATGAACCTTGACGAACATCTCAGCAAGCAACAATATGCACAACTGCTGAAGGTGGCAGCAAAGGAAGGATGTAACTATTTCACATTCAATATTCCCAATACCGTATGCAACGACTGCGGACATATTGACAAACGCTACCTGAAGGAATGTCCGCACTGCCACTCGAAAAATGTCGATTACATGACCCGCATCATCGGTTATCTGAAACGTGTGAGCAACTTCTCACAACCCCGTCAGGAAGAAGCCGCCCGCCGGTTCTATGCCCACGCTTAATCCATGATCCACGAAGCATCGCAAATTGTGAGCTATGAATGATGAATTGCAAATTGGAATATGCGAATGATGAATTGCGAAATGTGATTTGTGATTAATGAGCTATGTTAAAGTACGTCAATACCGGCATCGTTTTCCAAGAAATCCCCGATGAAGTGACACTGGCCATCAATATTTCTAACTGTCCGTGCCATTGTCCGGGATGTCACAGCCATTACCTTTGGGAAGACATCGGAATGCCGCTGAACACCGATGCCATTGACGCACTGACCGAGAAATACGGAGAGGATATTACATGTATCGCCTTTATGGGAGGTGACAGTGATCCAACAGGGGTAAACCTCCTCGCACAGTACATCCACGAGGAGCACCCTTTATTTAAGGTGGCCTGGTACAGCGGACGGATCCGTATTCCCTCCTCCGTAAAAAAAACGGATTTCGATTACCTGAAGATAGGACCGTATATCAAACACCTTGGTCCGCTGAAGAGTTCAACAACCAATCAGCGCCTCTACCGTCAGACACTTGAGGGGACATTCGAGGATATCACCTCACGATTCTGGAAGAAATGAATCCTCATTGCATGTCTTTTCTTTCCACACTTTTGTCTCAATCAACCATCTTGTTCGTTTCATTTTGCCCTTGTAAAGGCAAGATGAAACGAATTTGAACCATTCTGCTACATTTCCTCACTTCCGTTTCATCTGTTTTTTATAGTTTTGCATCGGCAAACGGACATAAGTTCCACAATGCCCAGAACAGCAAAATAAGAAAATCTTTTCTAACGAATCAAACATAACATGAAAAAAAGTATGATGAAATGGTGCTACCTGTGGGTAGCTACCGCATGGATCGGAATAAATGCCCATGCGGACAATGTGACGCTTGCCAGTTCCAATCTCCCCATTATCCTTATTCAGACAGACGAAGCAATCAATGCAGACGCCAAAGTGAAGGGAACGATGAAGATTATCAGTAATGGGGAAGGACAAGAGAACAAGGTCACCGACACACCCAACGATTATGACGGATGGATCGGTATCAAATGGCGTGGAGAGAGTTCTCTCAACTTCAATCAGAAGAAATACACCATTGAGACACGCGATGCAGAAGGGAATGACCTCGCCGTCTCCTTGTTAGGCATGCCAGAAGAAGCCGACTGGGTGCTGTTGGCACCCTACAACGATGTATCAATGGTGCGTGACGTCTTTGCCTTCTATCTTTGGAATCAAATGGGTCACTGGGGTCCACGCACCCAGATGTGTGAGGTAGTGGTGAACAACGAATACATGGGGGTGTATGCCCTCTGTGAGAGCATCAAACGTGACAAGAACCGTGTTGATATCAGCAAGCTGAAACCAGAAGACGTTGAAGGACGTGATGTCACCGGAGGCTATATCGTCCGCATTGATGCGTATGATGCCGATGACGTAACTTTCACATCCAAGGTGAAAGGAATTCAGAAGCAACAGCAATGGGGCTGGTCATGGGGTGAAGCCCAAGCCACAGAAGCACCTGTCACATGGACAATCTACTATCCGAAAAAGGAAGACCTGCAACCAGAGCAAAAGGAGTACATCCAGAAATATGTGGATGCGACAGAACTCGCCATTCAAGCGGAAAACTTCGACAATCCCGAAGAAGGATATGCTCAGTATATCGATGTTTCTTCATTTGTCGATTATTTCATCCATACCGAACTGAGTCTGAATGCAGACGGTTTCAAGCGCAGTGCCTATTATTATAAGGAAAAAGACAAGAAAGACGGCACAAGAGGAAAATTGTTCGCAGGTCCGGTTTGGGATTTCAACCTTGCCTATGGGAACTGCAATTTCTGCAATGCGAGCAATGTGAGAGCGTGGGTCTATGAAGGATGTGAGACCAACCCCACGCCCAAGATGTGGAAACGGTTGCTTGAAGACAAACGGTTCCGTGCCGCCGTGAAGCAGCGGTATCATGAGCTCCGCAAGACCATTCTCAGCGAGGAGGCCATCAATCAGTTTCTCGACAGCTATGCAGAATTGCTCGATCAGGCAAAAGACCGTCAGTTTACTAAATACAAAGAGGTATTGAAATCCTCCTCTTCCAACAACAACCCATGGGGCTGGGGTTGGGGCGGTGGCGGCACCACTTACTTCGCCGCCTATCAAGTGTCATCCTACGCAGAGGAGATCACCACCGTGAAGAACTGGTTCCGTCAACGCCTGCAATTCCTTGACGAGAACCTGCCAGGTGAAGATAGCAGCACTGCCATTTGCGCACCGACATATTATGATGTAGATCTTCAGCTCTGCGGATGCTTATTATCCATTCACTCACCAAAGGCCATCCATCGTATTGATGTCGTGAATGCCATCGGTCAGCCCTTACTATCCCATCATATTCCCAACCGGAACAAAGCGGCAATCAATCTGATGGGCTTTGGTCATGGTCTATTCGTCGTAGTTATCTATGCCAATGACGGTAGCATGGTTTCCCGAAGTGTACGTCTGTGATGAAAGATAAGTTCCTTGCAACTGGGTTGCAGAAAGCTGTTTAACCAGCGATTTGCAACCCAGTTGCATTTTTCTTACCGTATCTTTGCACCCAGATTTAGATAAAACGATATAAATATGGGAAAAGATCATCATCGACACAATTGTTGTCAAGAACATCATCATGAACATTGTCATGAGCATCATCATGAACATTGTCATGAGCACCATCATGAGCATCATCATGAACATCACCATGAGCATCACCATGAGTCATCGCTGAAGCATCAGTTTCTGCGTATTCTCATTGCAGTAATATTACTCATTGCAGCCGTACTGGTAGAGAAATACAGCAGAATGTCAACCTGGCAACTGCTGCTTGTGTTCCTAATACCTTATTTATATATAGGTTTCGACACCCTCAAGGAGGCAGCCGAAGGGATTGTACAAGGCGACTGGTTCAACGAGCATTT
>DETG01000062.1:11816-27432 GCA_002361535.1 Prevotella sp. UBA3294 | reverse complement strand
GAAGCCGTCTTCGTGATGCTCTTCTTCCAAGTTGGTGAGCTGTTCGAGGGTTATGCCGAGGGGAAGAGCCGCGAGAGCATTGCCCACTTGATGGATATCCGACCGGATGTGGCACATGTAGAGCCCACCCCTAACCCCTCCCAAAGGGAAGGGGATGTGAAGGATGTGCATCCTGAAGAAGTGGAGGTGGGCACCGTTATCTTGGTCCGCCCTGGTGAGAAGATTCCTTTAGATGGTGTGGTTCTGGAAGGTAGTTCAGCCCTTAACACCGTAGCGCTGACTGGTGAAAGCATGCCACGCGATATCTCCGTTGGCGATGAAGTAATCTCTGGCTGCATCAACCTGTCGGGTGTTATCAAGGTTCGCACCACCAAGAGTTTTGGTGAGAGCACCGTTTCGAAGATCATCAATCTGGTGGAGAATGCCACCGAGCATAAGTCGAAGAGTGAAACTTTCATCACTCGCTTTGCCCGCATCTACACCCCCATCGTGGTCTTTGCCGCTCTCGCCCTCGCCCTCATCCCTCCGACATTCTCATCTGTCATCTGTCATCTATCATTTAGCGAAGCGTTCTCTACCTGGCTCTACCGTGCCCTGATGTTCCTGGTGGTGTCCTGTCCCTGCGCGCTGGTCATCAGTGTTCCCCTCACCTTCTTTGGTGGCATCGGCGGTGCCTCTCGAAAAGGTATCCTCATCAAAGGTGCCAACTACATGGACATCCTGGCCAAGGTAAAGACCGTGGTCTTTGATAAGACCGGTACCCTCACCCACGGACAATTTGCCGTAGAAGCAGTGCATCCTAATCAAGGGGAGTCATCATGTAGTAATACTGCAGCAGCAGACTCTCATCTCTCATCCCTCATCTCTCATCTCCTGCATTTGGCTGCTCACGTAGAGAATCACTCTACCCACCCCATTGCTGCCGCCCTCCGTGATGCTTTTCCTGAGGCAGCTCACGACGATTGCGAGGTGAGCGATATCAAGGAAATCGCCGGTCATGGCATTCAGGCCCGGGTGGGCAACGACATTGTATGTGTGGGTAATACGAAGATGATGGACAGCTTGGGTGTTGCCTGGCACGACTGTCATCATCCTGGAACCATCATCCATGTGGCCATCAACGGGGAATATGCCGGACATATCATCATCAACGACATGATCAAGGACGACAGTGCCGAAGCCATCCAACAGCTGAAGGCATTAGGTGTGGAAAAAACCGTGATGCTTACGGGCGACCGTAAAGAGGTGGCCGACCATGTGGCCAAGGAATTAGGCATCACTGAATACCATGCCGAACTCCTCCCCACAGACAAAGTCTCTTTCGTTGAGCAAGAGCTGTCTGCTCACTCTTCTTCCACGTCTCACCCCTCATATGTGGCCTTCGTGGGCGACGGTATCAATGATGCTCCTGTATTGGCTCGAGCTGATGTGGGTATTGCCATGGGCGGATTGGGTAGTGATGCTGCCATTGAAGCAGCCGATGTGGTCCTGATGGACGATCAGCCCTCGAAGATTGCACAGGCCATCCACATTGCCCGTCGCACCATCGCCATTGCCCGACAGAACGTGTGGTTCGCCATCGGTGTAAAAATCGCCGTACTCATCCTCGCCACCTTCGGTCTCAGCACCATGTGGATGGCAGTATTCGCCGATGTAGGTGTCACGGTTCTCGCAGTCCTCAATGCCATGCGTGCCCTCCATTAACCTCTATACAGCGTTACCGTTCCCCCATCGCTCTGACAGTATTTACGGAGCAGTTGCTGGATGAACAATGCATTATCCATCACCTCATGCTCATTTCCGTCATAACCGTTGATGAGCACGAGAAGATGGGTAGTGTGAATGCTGATCTTCGTACGCTCATGGTCACTGGTGGGAGTACCGATACCTCCCGAGGCATCACGATAGACAGGCAGTCCCTCGATATTGATCACCCCACGTCCGATTCCCTCATAGGGTTCGTCCTTTTTCCCTATGCCCAGTGTTAAAGAACTCCCCTGGATCTGTGCAGCATCAAAGCCTCCGATGCTGTACCCAAACCGGATACTGGCCAGATTGATGAGATCAACCAACGTGTCGATATGATACAATTCCTTCCCTTGCAACATCCTACGGATCAGGGCTTCACTGGCCGGACGGTAACGTGACGGATCTTTCCCGCACGCCTTATAAACCCGTCGTGTGGCAGCAATACCAGAAATACTTTTCAGACTCTCCGTGGTGAGTGTCGCACGGTATTATTCACCCAGTTCATGGATTTCATCCCATAAGGGTTGACAAAAATGACTATTCACCACATGAGCCTCTACCGCTGCCCCCACAAAGTCAGGACAAACATGCTCTATCTCATTAGATACCTGTACTGTAATCATTAGTCTTCTTCTTAATTCTCTCAACTTTTTACCTTCGCACCCCCGCACCTTCATGCCTTCGTGCCCTCGTTCCTCACTCGATCATCTTCAGGAACTCATCCTCGCTTATGATGGCAACACCCAGTTTCTCAGCCTTCTGCAATTTACTGGGTCCCATATTCTCTCCTGCGAGGACAAAGGAAGTCTTACCACTGATACTACCCACGTTCTTTCCTCCGTTTTGTTCGATGAGAGCCTTATATTCATCACGGCTATGGTGAGCAAACACCCCGCTGATCACGATACTCTTTCCTGCCAGTTTCTCCGATGTGGCCTGCAGTTGCTCATCAGAGAGTCGCATCTGGAGACCATAGCCTCGGAGTCGTTCGATGATCTCTATGTTTCTCGGATCATGGAAATAAGTAATCACACTCTTGGCAATCACCTCACCGACCCCTTCCACCTCTTGCAAATCTTGTAAGGAGGCATGCATCAGTGTATCCATATCTTTGAAATGACGGGCCAGCAGTCGTGCCGACGTCTCTCCCACGAAACGGATTCCCAGGGCGAAGACCACCCGTTCGAAAGGCACCTGTGTGGAGTTCTTGATTCCATTCACGATTCTCATGGCCGACTTCGTACGGCTCCCGTCGCCATTGATCTGCTGCACATCTATATCATAGAGATCAGCCACGTTCCGAATCAGTCCTTGACGGAAATATTCATCCACCGTCTCCGGACCCAACGAGTCGATGTTCATGGCCTTCCGGGAGATGAAATGTTCTATACGTCCCTTGATCTGCGGAGGACATTCCGCATCGTTCGGACAATAATAAGCAGCCTCTCCTTCGTAACGCACCAGTTTGGCGCCGCACTCCGGACAATGGGAGATGAACTGCACAGGCTGTGCGATGATCGGTCTTTGACTGAGGTCAACCCCCACAATCTTCGGAATAATCTCCCCTCCCTTCTCCACATAGACATAGTCACCAATATGCAGGTCGAAGCTCTTGATGAAATCCTCGTTGTTTAAGGTGGCGCGTTTCACCGTCGTGCCTGCCAACTGCACAGGTTCCATATTGGCCACAGGAGTCACGGCTCCCGTCCTGCCCACCTGGTAAGTCACCTCATTCAGACGGGTACATGCCCGTTCTGCCTTGAACTTGTAGGCAATGGCCCACCTCGGACTCTTTGCCGTGAAGCCCAAGGCCCGCTGCTGTCGCAGAGAGTTCACTTTCAAGACGATACCATCCGTGGCCACCGGCAGGTTCTTCCGTTCGGTATCCCAGTAGTTGATGAAGTCGTAGATCTCCTGAAGTGTCTTTACCTTCCGCATGCCTTCAGAGATCTTGAAGCCCCATGAGCGCGCTGCCTCCAAATTCTCGAAATGTCCATCCGAGGGCAGTTCCTCTCCTAACAAATAATAAAGGTAGGCATCCAGTTGTCGGGAAGCCACCAGTTCAGATTTCTGACTCTTCAACGTGCCGCTCGCAGCATTCCTCGGGTTTGCGAACAACGGTTCTTCCGCTGCCTCGCGTTCTGCATTCAACCGCTCGAACACCTTCCACGGCATCAGAATCTCACCACGGATCTCAAATTCCCGAGGATAGTGAAGGGCGGAAGGATCCTCCCCGGTGGTGCGTTGCTCACCGAGCGGAGCCAGCAATAAGGGGATGGAACGGATCGTCTTCACGTTGGCAGTGACATCGTCACCATGCACACCATCTCCGCGTGTCACAGCACGAACCAGTCGTCCGTCCTCATAGGTCAGCGAGATACTCAGTCCGTCGTATTTCATCTCACAGCACACCTCGAAGTCCTCACCGTTGAGTCCTTTTTTCACACTGTTGTACCATTCCGCCACGTCCTGCTCGTTATAGGTATTTGCCAACGACAGCATCGGGTATTTGTGAGCCACCTGCTGAAACTCCTGGTTCAGGTCACTGCCCACACGCTGTGTAGGAGAGTTGGGGTCGGCCATCTCTGGATGCCTCGCCTCTAACTCCTGCAGCTCATGCATCAGGAAGTCAAAATCCTGGTCGCCAATCGCCGGTTGGTTTAAGACATAATATCTGTAGTTATGCTCATGCAGTTCTTTCCGCAACTGCAATATTCTCTGTTTCTCGTCCATTGCCGTAACCTTTCTTTCTGCAAATGTACGCAAAAAACCTGGAAAGACAAATAGTCTTTTGTACTTTTCGCACAAAAAGAACTTTTCCTTTTAAATAATTTGGTGGAATCAGAGAAATTAACTACATTTGCGGTAGTTATACAACAGGATAAATATGATTAAAGATTTCAATGAACTGACAGAACGACTGAAAAACGGCCCCTGCTGCCGTGTTGTTGCTGTAGAAGCCATAGACGATCATTCCAAGGAAGCGATCGAGAGAGCCGAGCGTGAAGGATGGGCCCAAGTTACCAACATACACCTTTCCACCGTAGAGGAATCAGCAGCCGAAGCCGTGCGTATGATTCACCGTGGGGAGGCAGAGGTGGTGATGAAAGGTATCCTGAACACCGATGTGTTGCTGCGTGCCATCATCAACAAAGACAATCGTGAGGAAGGGCTCTTACCCGTGGGCAACGTCTTGTCGCATGTCAGTGCCATGCGTATCCCCGCCTATCACAAGATGCTCTTCATGAGCGATGCCGCCGTCATCCCCTACCCCACGCTTGAGCAGCGCATCGCCATGATCCGCTATGTGATCCGTCTTTGTAACCTTTACGGTATCGAGCAGCCGCGTATCGCATTGATCCATTGCACGGAGAAGGTGTCACCGAAATTCCCCATCACCCTCGACTACCAGAAGATCGTGGAGATGTGCCAAGCAGGAGAGTTCGGCAACGCCATCATCGACGGTCCGTCGGACCTGAAATGTGCTGTTGACAAGGAGTCGGCGGATATCAAAGGCATCCACAGTCCGTTGGAAGGCAATGCCGATGCCGTGATCATGCCCGACATCGAGGCAGCCAACGTCTATTACAAAGCCATTACCGCCTTCACCGACACCCGTCTGGCCGTAGGACTTCAAGGCACTTCATGTCCTGTCACCCTCACCTCACGAGCCGATTCAGCAGAAACAAAATACAACAGTCTGGCCATGGCCTGCCTACAGAAGCTATAGCCGGTCAACAGACCTAATATCAAAGCTACTAACCTAAACATTATAAACGATGAGAATTTTAGCGATAAACCCGGGAATGATCTCCACCAAGATCGGAGTATTCATTGACGAGGATTTAGAATGGCATGCCACCATCAACCACCCCTTTGAGGAGTTGTGCCAGTATCCGTTCATCATGGATGAGTACGACTACCGCAAAGGTAAGTTGATTGAAGCCCTGGTGCAGCAAGGATATCAGATGGATGAGTTCGATGTCGTGGTGGGCCGCGGCGGATTGGTCAAACCCATTGAGAGCGGTGTCTATGAACTGAACGAGAAAGTGATTGAGGACACGAAGCATCCCCGACTGCATCATGCCTGTAACCTCGGCTCACTGTTAGCGCTCAGCATCGCTCAGGAGATCCCCAACTGTCGGGCTTTCACCGTAGATCCCGGCGTGGTGGATGAGTTGGACGACATCGCCCGCATCACCGGCGTTCCCGAACTGCCCCACCAGACCATCTGGCATGCCCTGAACCAACGGGAGATTGCCAAGCGCTATTGTAGGGAGCATCAGTTGAAATACGAGGAGCAAGACCTGATCGTATGTCACATGGGAAGTGGCATCTCCTTTGCCTTCCACCATCATGGTCGGGCCGTGGAATGTTCCGATGCCCTCAGCGGCGACGGACCGTTCAGTCCTTCCCGTGCCGGCTCCCTCCCCTCGGTACAGCTCATCAAGCTGTGTTACAGCGGACAATACAATGAAAAGGAGATGCTGCGGAAAGTGAACGGACATAGTGGTCTCACCGCCCATCTGAACACCAACGACGTGCGAGAGGTAGAACGGAGGATCAACGATGGCGACCAGCATGCCAAACTGGTGCTGGATGCCATGATTTACCAAACAGCACGCCATCTGGCATCCTTAGCTCCTGTCACCAACGGACATGTCGATGCGATCATCATCACCGGTGCCATCTCCAACAGCCAGTATGTCACCGACGGACTGCGTGCGCGTCTGAGTTTCCTTGCTCCCATCTTTGTCTATCCGGGGGAGGATGAGCTGACTGCATTGGCACATAATGCCTACCGCGCGATGATCGGACAGCAGGAGATCAAGATATATCAATGACCGACTTGAATATTTGTCAAAAATATTCTTAAAATTTTAACAATTACAAAAATACGCTAATTAGGTCATGGGGATGCTCCCGATTGTTTCGAAGCATCCCCATGACCTGTTTTTGGCAAGTAAAGTCTGTTTTCAATCAAAATAAAGTCTGATTAGGATGCAAGTAGAGTCTGTTTTGAACCTAAGTAGAGTCTGCGTAATGTTTACGTAGGGTCTGTTTAGGGTTGTCCCAGACGTTTCTAACACCTGTCCGACCGTCATCTACACCTCGTTCCGCCGTCACTTTATACTTGTAGATGCCATTGGAACGAGTGAAAACGCCGTTCCGAACAACCCATAGATGACGTTTCCTCGAAAAACCATGGATTTTACTTTTGAAAGTTTGCTGGGTGCCCTTACGGGCAGAACCCTCGTTAGAAAGTATAGTCTTTTTGACCCAAAAGTACTATGTTTTTATGGGAAAAGCACTATGTTTTAGGGTGCTAAAGACTATAGTTTTGTGAGTAAATAATGGCAATTTGCCTAAGTTGCTCATTATCAACGCTTTGCTAAACCCCGTCAGAATCGCTCATTTTCGACCAAGAGGGCAGTTGGTTCTCTCCGTGCCCGTATTTCACGTTAAACAAAGTTAATTCGTCAAGATTATTCAAAATTTTAACATATCCAGTCATGACCATGTCCCTTTTCTGATTCGCTATCGCCAAGTGAGTGACAGTTTGAAAGAGAAATGCAAAAAGATACAAAAGATATAGGTCATCTCAGAAAAAAACCGTAACTTTGTAGCCAATATGAGAATAGACATCATAACCGTACTGCCGGAGATGATCGAAGGCTTTGTCCACGAATCCATCCTGGCAAGGGCACAGAAGAAAGGACTTGCAGAGATCCATCTGCATAACCTGCGCGACTATACGAAAGACAAATGGCGCCGCGTGGATGATTATCCCTATGGCGGCTTTGCCGGTATGGTGATGCAGATCGAGCCCATCGACCGTTGTATCTCCGCCTTGAAAGAAGAGCGGGAATATGATGAGGTGATCTTCACATCACCCGATGGAGAGCAGTTCAACCAGCATGTAGCCAACGACCTTTCTCTGAAAGAGAACCTGATCATTCTGTGCGGACACTATAAGGGAATCGACCAAAGGGTGCGCGACCACCTGATCACCCGTGAGATCTCCATCGGTGACTATGTGCTGACAGGAGGAGAACTGGCGGCAGCAGTGATGGCCGATGCCATTGTGAGGATAATCCCCGGTGTGGTGGGCGATGAGCAGAGTGCCCTCTCCGACTGTTTTCAAGACGATCTGTTAGCCGCCCCGATCTATACGCGTCCTGCCGAATACAAAGGATGGCGTGTCCCCGACATCCTGCTGAGCGGCCATGAGGCGAAGATCAAGGAATGGGAGATGGAACAAGCCATGGAGCGCACTCGCAGGCTACGTCCGGATTTATTGAAATAACTTTTAAACATATACATGATGACAGCAAAACCACAATTGACATTTAAAGAGGCCTTGGCAGAAGCCAGAGGTAAGTTGACACAATTCAATGGCCGTTCCCGCCGTTCCGAGTTTTGGTGGTGCGCTTTGGTCGTATTCATTGCCAACTATGTGTTAAACATCATCCCCATCTTCGGGAGTCTTGCCGCACTGGTACTCAACCTGCTGATGATCCCCCTCATCTTCCGGCGTCTTCACGATAGCGGTCACAGTGGATGGTGGTGTGGAGCCAGTATGATTGTCGGCGGCATCTATTCAGCGATCCTGATGGGATCCCTGTTCAAGGAGTTCATCGGAATAGCTGACGGCTCGGAGCCGGATCTCTCACAGATCTTAAGCAGCCTGACAGAAGTATTCACCAATCCCTTGGCACTCATCTTCGGACTGGCCTCCTTTGTACTCAGCATCATTCTTCTGGTATTCCTGTTACAGGACAGTAAGGTTGAGTTCAACAAATACGGTGAGTCACCGAAGTATGTGGAGTAACCATATGTTTGAAGTAGTGTATTCATTATAATTAAGGTAACTATGTTTAATCAAGAAGTATATGTAAGCCGCCGCGCCGAACTCAAGAAACTGGTGAAGAGCGGCCTCATCGTCATCTTTGGGAACAACGAGTCCCCCTGCAACTACCCGAACAACGGATACTATCCTTTCCGTCAGGACTCATCATTCCTGTACTATTTCGGACAGCGAAGGGACGGATTAGTGGGCGTGATCGACATTGACAACGACCGCGAGATACTCATCGGTGACGATATCGACATCGAGGACATCGTGTGGTATGGAAGCGTTGACAGCGTGAGCGACTTAGCTGCTCAGGTCGGTATTGCGAACACCGCCCCGATGAAGGATCTTACCAACATCGTCAAAGGGCGACAGGTTCATTTCCTTCCCCCTTACCGCTTTGACACGAAGATCCAGATCATGGATCTCCTCGGCATTCACCCCGACCAGCAGAAAGCAGCTGCCAGTGAGGAGCTGATCAAAGCCGTGGTGAAGATGCGCCAGTGCAAGAGTGACATAGAGATTGCGGAAATCGAGAAGGCCTGTGCCATCGGCTACCAGATGCACACCCATGCCATACGACTGACCCGTCCGGGTGTTTCCGAGAAATACATCGGCGGACAGGTGGACGGCATGGCTCACTCCTTAGGAGAACACGAGAGTTTCGCCACCATCTTCACACAGCATGGGGAGATCATGCACGGTAACCCTTCATACAGACTGTTGGAGGAGGGACGACTGGCACTGTGCGATGCGGGAGCAGAGAACGCCGAGAACTACTGTTCCGACAATACCCGCACCTTCCCGGTAAACGGAAAATTCACCCAGCGGCAGTTGGAGATATACAGTATTGTGGAAGCCTGTCACGACTACGCATTAGAGGTGGCAAAGCCCGGTGTCCTCTGGTATGACGTGCACATGAATGTTTGCCGGCTGATGACCGACAAGCTGAAGGAAATCGGACTGATGAAAGGTGACACCGAGGAAGCCGTACAGGCCGGTGCCCATGCCATGTTCCTGCCCCATGGCTTAGGACACATGATGGGTATGGATGTACACGACATGGAAGGACTTGGACAGAACTACGTTGGATTCGACGACGAGATACAACCCAGCACACAGTTCGGCACCAACGCCCTGCGCTGCGGAAAACGATTGCAGGAGGGCTTCGTGATGACCGACGAGCCGGGCATCTATTTCATTCCCGCCTTGATCGATGACTGGCGCGCCCAGGGCTTGCATAAGGACTTCATCAACTACGAGCTGTTAGAGACCTACAAGGACTTCGGCGGTATTCGTATCGAGGACGACATCCTGATTACTAAAGACGGCTGCCGTTTCCTCGGAGAAGAGCGCATCCCCTATCACCCCAAGGATATAGAAGCCTTCATGGCACAATCCGTTTAAGTGACAAACTAATTACAAACTATATTTTTATGAAAAGATTTTTATCATTAGCATTAGTGGCATTGATCGCCACTGGCGCCATGGCACAGGACAAGGAGAAGAAAGAGAATCCTAACAAACCTGTGTTCACTGTGATCAAAGAAAACAAAATCACCAGTATCAAAGACCAAAACCGCAGCGGTACTTGCTGGGACTACTCTACCCTGTCGTACTTCGAGGCAGAGATTCTCAAGAAGACAGGTAAGACCTACGATCTCTGCGAGAGCTTCGTGGCCAACAAGACCTATATGGACCGTGCCATTCAGGTGGTGCGCCTGCATGGTGACTGCCAGTTCTCTCAGGGTGGCAGTGCCTACGATCCCCTCTTCTGTCTGCAGAACTACGGCATCTGCCCCGAGGAGGCTATGCCCTTCCCAGGTAGTCTGTATGGTGACTCTCTGAACAATTTCAATGAGTTCTTCTCTCTGATGGAACCCTACGTGGATGCCATTGCCAGAAACAAAGCCAAGAAGATCAGCGGACAGTGGAAAGTGGGTCTGCAGGGAATCCTCGATGCCTACCTTGGCAAATGTCCCGAGGAATTTACCTACGAGGGAAAGAAATACACCCCGCAGTCGTTCGCTGCCAGCCTCGGTCTGAACTTCGATGACTACGTGACAATTACCAGCTACACCCACCATCCGTTCTATACACGCTTTGCCGTGGAAGTTCAGGACAACTGGCGCAACCCACTGAGCTGGAACCTTCCGATGGATGAGATGATGCGTGTCATCGACAATGCCGTGAAAGAGGGTTACACCATTGCCTGGGGCGGTGATGTATCGGAAGAAGGCTTCACCCGTCAGGGTCTGGCTTACGCCATCGACACCAAGGCAACGGAGAGTCTTGCCGGCAGTGACATGGCACGCTGGCTGAAACTCACAGCTACGAAGAAAGCCAGTCTGCTCGACTCCTTAGGCTGTAAGGTTCCCGAGATCGTTCCCACACAAGAGATGCGTCAGATACGTTACGACAACTGGGAGCTCACCGACGACCATGGTATGCTGATCTATGGTATTGCCAAGGACCAGAATGGTAAGGAATACTATATGGTGAAGAACTCATGGGGCGAGAGCGGTGACTATAAAGGTATCTGGTATATGACCAAGACCTTCATTGCCGCCAACACCATGGACTTCATGGTGAACAAGAATGCCATCCCGAAGGATATCAGGAAAAAGTTAGGTATATGAGAGAAGTGAGAAGTGAGAAAACTGAGAACTGAGAAGTGAGAACTGAGAGGTATGATTACCACTAAGGCTAAGCACCAAGGCTAAGCACTAATGCCAAGTACTAATGCCAAGCACTAAGGCAAAGCACTAATGCCAAGCACTAAGGCAAAGCACTAAGGCTAAGCACTAATGCCAAGTACTAATGCCAAGCATTAAGGCTAAGCACTAATGCCAAGTCTTGAAGCATATCATACCTCTCAGTTCTCACTTCTCAGTTCTCACTTCTCAGTTTTTCTCTTTTTATTCTAAAAGTTTGTAAAAATGTCTTTATTCTCGTTTTTATTTACTATCTTTGACCGCGGATTATTGTATTATGGATTAATCTGCCTACATCGAGAAAGAAAATAAAAACAATATAAATGCATTTTAAATGGAATTATCAATCACCATCACCAGAAGAAAAGAAGGCAGCTGAGGCTTTAGGCAACAAGATGAGTATCAGTCCGATATTGGCACAGATCCTCATCAGGCGCGGCATTACAACCGAATCAGCCGCCAAACGTTTCTTCCGTCCACAACTAAACGATCTCATCAATCCGTTCCTGATGAAGGATATGGATATTGCGGTGGATCGTTTAAATGATGCCATGGGACGTAAAGAACGGATATTGGTATATGGTGACTACGATGTAGATGGATGCACCGCAGTAGCATTGGTGTATAAGTTTCTGCAGCAGTTCTATTCAAATGTTGACTATTATATCCCTGACCGTTATGATGAGGGATATGGTGTCAGCAAGAAAGGAATAGATTTTGCTCATGAGACGGGTGTGAAACTGATCATTATCCTCGATTGCGGCATTAAAGCCATTGATGAGATTGCCTATGCCAAGAGCTTAGGCATCGACTTTATCATCTGTGACCATCACGTGCCCGATGAGGTGATGCCGCCTGCAGTGGCGATTCTCAATCCGAAACGTGAGGATGACTCATTCCCCTTCAAACACCTTTGTGGATGCGGGGTAGGATTTAAGTTCATGCAAGCCTTCGCCAAGAACAACGGTATTCCCTTCTCGAACCTGATTCCCCTACTCGACTTCGTGGCTGTGGCCATTGCTGCCGATATCGTTCCTGTCACCGACGAGAACCGTATCTTAGCCTTCCATGGTCTGAAACAGCTGAACCAAAACCCGAATATCGGACTGAAAGCCATTATCGATATTTGCGGACTGAACGGCAGGGACATCTCGATGAGTGATATCGTATTCAAGATTGGTCCGCGTATCAATGCCTCCGGTCGTATGGAGAACGGCAAGGAGTCGGTTGACCTGCTGGTGGAGAAAGATTTCGGCATTGCCTTGAAGAAGGCCAAGCACATCAACCAGTATAATGAGCAAAGGAAGGACATCGACAAGCAGATGACCGAAGAGGCGAACCAAATTGTGGCACGCATCGAGAGTCAGAAGCGTCACTCCAGCATCGTGCTATACGATGAGAACTGGAAAAAAGGGGTGATTGGCATCGTGGCTTCCCGGCTCACAGAAATCTATATCCGTCCTACCGTCGTATTGACACGCGATGATATCTATGCCACAGGATCGGCACGCAGCGTCACTGGCTTCGATGTCTATTCCGCCATCAAGAGCTGTCGCGATCTGTTGCTCAATTTCGGAGGACATACTTATGCCGCCGGTCTCACCTTGCTATGGAAAGACGTTCCCGAGTTCCGCCGCCGTTTCCAGAAGTATGTAGAGGAGCATATCCAACCAGAACAGATCGAGGCCATCCTCGATATCGATGCACAGATCGACTTCAAGGATATCACACGGAAGCTGCACAACGACCTGAAACGCTTCGGTCCCTTCGGACCAGCCAACCAGAAACCGCTGTTCAGCACCATCGACGTATATGACTTCGGTACCAGTAAGGTGGTGGGACGCGAGCAGGAGCACATCAAGCTGGAACTTGTCGATTCCAAATCCAACAACGTGATGAACGGCATCGCCTTCGGACAAAGCGGATCGGCCCGTTATATCAAGAGCAAGCGCAGCTTCGACATTGCCTACACCATCGAGGATAATATCTACAAGCATAACGATGTGCAGCTGCAGATCGAGGACATCCGCCCTGCGGAGGTAGAAGAGGACTGATGGGAAAAGACTACAGGAGCCTTCTTCGACACTATTGGCACTATGATGATTTCCGGGGTATTCAACAGGAAATCATCGAGAGTATCGGTGCCGGAAAGGATACGTTAGGACTGATGCCTACGGGTGGCGGTAAATCCATCACCTTTCAGGTTCCGGCCCTTGCCATGGATGGGGTGTGCATCGTCATCACGCCCCTCATCGCGCTGATGAAAGACCAGGTGGCTCACCTCCACCGGATCGGTATTCTCTCTGCTGCTATCTATAGCAGCATGAGTCGCGAGGAGATCGTGGCAACATTAGAGAACTGCATCTTCGGCGGTATTAAAATCCTGTATGTATCCCCCGAGCGTTTAGCCTCCGACCTCTTCCTCGTCAAGTTACGCCACATGAAGGTGAGCTTCATCACCGTGGATGAAGCCCACTGTATCAGTCAGTGGGGATACGACTTCCGTCCTTCATATCTCCAGATTGCTGAGATCAGGAAAGTGAAGCCACACGTTCCGATACTGGCGCTGACAGCCACGGCTACACCGAATGTGATTGATGATATCCAGGAACGTCTCTGTTTCCAGGAGAAGAATGTCTTCCGCATGAGCTACGAGCGGAAGAACCTTGCCTATATCGTTCGTACCGCCATGGATAAGGAACAGCAGATGCTCCATATCCTGAATGCCGTACACGGATGTGCCATCGTTTATGTGCGCAGCCGGCGAAAGACCAAGGAGATAGCCGAGTATCTAATAAAAAGCGGTATCTCGGCACTGGCCTATCATGCAGGATTAGACAGTGTGGTGAGAGACGAGCGGCAACATGAATGGCACGATGACCGTGTACGGGTAATGGTGGCTACCAACGCTTTCGGTATGGGTATCGATAAGCCCGATGTGCGAATGGTCATCCACATGGACTGTCCTGATTCTCTCGAAGCCTACTTTCAAGAGGCGGGACGAGCTGGACGCGACGGGAAAAAGTCGTATGCCGTCCTTCTCTATAACGACAGCGATGAGCGGAAACTCAGGAAACGGATTTCCGAGAACTATCCCGAGAAAGACTATATCAGAAAGGTATATGAGCATCTTGCCTACTTCTACCAGATCGGTGTGGGCAGCGGCAACGGAGCCTCCTTTGAGTTCAACATCGACCAATTCTGTCATACCTTCAAGCATTTCCCCGTACAAGTGGACTCTGCCTTGAAGATTCTCATGCGCTCTGGCTATCTCGATTACAGTGAGGAGAAAGAGAGTCAGGCACGCGTCCATTTCCTCATCGACAGAAACGACTTCTACCGTCTGGACTCTCTGACGGCCAATGAGAACAATGTGATTACCGCACTGCTCAGGAACTACGGAGGACTCTTCAGCGACTACGGTTACATCAACGAGAGCTTTATCGCACAGCAGACAGGACTGCAGGCTCAGCAGGTGTATATGATCCTGAAGAACCTCTCCGACAAGCATATCCTCCATTTCATTCCTCAGCGGAAGATGCCACACATCACCTATACGCAGCGACGGGAAGATCCCGAAAGGCTGATCATTCCCTCCAACGTCTATGAAGAGCGGAAGGAACAGTTCGCCCTGCGTATCGCTTCCGTTATCCGCTACGCCAACAACGACAGGGTGTGCCGAAGCAGACAACTGCTGGATTATTTCGGTGAGACAAAGTCGAAAGACTGCGGACAATGTGATGTGTGCATCGCCCATCGCGAGGATTATTTAGCTGATGACAAACGGGAGAAAGCACAACGAGCCATTCTCTCCCTCCTCAGTGATCACAAACGTCATCACATTCAGGAACTGAACACGCTGCAAGAAGCCACCGACCTGATAGACAATGCCTTGGAATATCTGATCCATGAGGAACGGATTCATGTGGAGGGCAGTTTCATCTTCCTGTAATACAAAAAGGGGGAACCTGTCACACAACAGATTCCCACCCGTAATTATTAAAAAATAGTATTCTACTATTGATTAAATCATCTTCACATTAATTGTTCTCCGGACGCAGCTGGCGCACCACAGCACCTGCACGCCACATCTCCTGGTTGCGCATAGCCTCCAGCTCCTTCTCCAGACCCTCACGGTAGTCGGGCTTAGAGTTAGAATCGATGGAGATCTGAGCCTCTGTTCCATTCTTCACACTCTCATAGAGCTGCTGCATCACCGGCTTGATGGCATCATGGAAACGGGGAGCCCAGTCGAGCGCACCGCGCTGGGCGGTGGTAGAACAGTTGGCATACATCCAGT
>DETG01000062.1:10566-11750 GCA_002361535.1 Prevotella sp. UBA3294 | reverse complement strand
GCTCCTCAACGGTCTCGTTGAAAGCTTCCGAAGGAGAGTGGCCATTCTCACGGAGCACCTCATACTGTGCCAGCAGCAGACCCTGGATAGCACCCATCAGTGAGCCGCGCTCACCAGTCAGGTCGGAAGTTGCCTCACGCTCGAAGGTGGTCTTGAACAGATAGCCGGCACCAATACCGATACCAAAGGCCAGTGTCTTCTCTTCTGCCTTACCAGAAGCATCCTGATAGACAGCATACGAGCAGTTCAGTCCACGACCCTCGCAGAACATCGTGCGGAGAGAAGTGCCTGATCCCTTAGGAGCCACAAGGATCACGTCAACATCCTTTGGAGGAACCACACCCGTACGATCGCTCCAGTTGATAGCAAAGCCATGTGAATAATACAGGGTCTTACCCGGGGTAAGATATTTCTTGATGGTCGGCCACACCTGAATCTGACCGGCATCAGAGAGCAGCATACACAAGATGGTACCCTTCTCTGCAGCCTCCTCGATAGAGAAGAGCGTCTTGCCCGGTACCCAACCGTCAGCCACAGCCTTCTCGTAGGTCTTGCCCTGACGCTGACCCACAATCACGTTGAAGCCATTGTCGCGCAGGTTACAAGCCTGACCAGGTCCTTGAATACCGTAACCAATTACTGCGATGGTTTCGTTTTTCAGCACTTCGCGTGCCTTTTCCAATGAAAACTCCTTACTGGTGACTACTGTTTCGATCACGCCACCGAAATTCATTTCTGCCATAATAGCTAAAAATTATAATGTTATACATTTCCCTTGCGTACCATGCCAGTCCTACTCGAGAACCGTCGTCTTGTCGGTGCGCCCAGAACATCCTCGAAGTTCCGGCGAGGGCGTTAACTGATAAATCGTTGCAAAATTACGCAAAAACATGCGAAACACAAAATAAACAGCCGATTTTCTTTCAATTAGGAAGAAAAGATGATCTTACATCGGCAACACTCCACCTCATCACCTTTACAAATGCGGATACAGTATTCGTTGTCGGCCGTCTGCTCACGGTAGAAACTCAGGCGGTCACCCTGATGACATTCTGCCACGTATGCAATATCAAAGCGATGAATGCGATGCGTACGATACCATTCGAGTGGCCACAAGTCGAGTACATGCTCAATGTATTTCACCGAGTTGATATGTCCGTTGATGTCCACATCATTATAATAGG
>DETG01000062.1:0-10529 GCA_002361535.1 Prevotella sp. UBA3294 | reverse complement strand
CATCATTATAATAGGTGTCGATGGTACGTACAAGTTCGGCCTGATCGTCCATCTTCACTCGTGACAACCGGTCCATGGGATTCTGTTTCTCTTTCTCCACATATTCGAGGATCGATCCGTCGTGCACATCAAGCAGGTTACAGGGCTGTCGTGTCTCTGTATCGATCATCGCCCAGATACTTCTTCCGTAGCCATACACCTTTCCGTCCTGACCTACCACGCGAAAGTTTCGGTTAGTGAAATAACGCATGGCACTTTCCACCCATGTCTCCACATTGAACTTTGTGTACATCTCGGGCATCTCATCCATCTCGATGGCCAGTCGCGAGAGTACCCACGCCCGTTTCACGGAGAGCAGATATTTCATGCCGAACCCCCGGTCGTTGGAATGGAAGTCGGCCGCATTGAGCATGTGATTACCTAAATGTCCCATAAACAGCCGTTGACTGAAATCGCAGTGGAACGGTTCTGCCATGAATTCGTATGTTCCTACTTTATCTAACATCATTTCTTATATAACTTAATTTATTCTTTCCGATACTTCTTTATACCAAGGACTTGAGCAAGAACCAAAGAACTGGTACCAACAAGGCAGGGAGAAGATTCAATGTCTTACAATCCTTCAGATTCAACAGAGCCAATCCGCTTCCCGTAATCAGCAGTCCGCCCACAATCAGCAGTTCTGCCATCAAGGCATCACTGACGGCCGTACTCGACACATGGGCCACCATCCAGAACATACCCTGCCAGAGAAACAACACTGGTGCCGCGAGGATCATGCCGATGCCGTATGTAGATGCAAACACCATCGATGACACAAAATCGAGGGTGGCATTCGTATAGAGGAAGGTGTGATCCCCTTTCAGGGCAGAGATGACTGGTCCGAGCATTGACAGCGGACCGATGCAATAGAGCAGGATTGCCGTGGCCAAACCATCGGCCAAACGGTTTTCCCCATGATTCCCGTCTTTCTTGAGTTTGTCTATCAATCGTTTGAAGCGACCATCGATATCAATCATCGTTCCCACAACCCCACCGAAGGCCAAGGCAACGATGAACAGTACCGGGTATTCCGATTGTGAGAAATGACTGATCGTAGCATTCAGACCGATAGCCAGCGATGCCAAGCCCAATCCCGTATAAAGCACTTCTTTATACTGCTCTTTCACCCCACGATGCAGAAGTGTTCCGATGACGGTTCCTGCAATAATGGTGGCGGTATTGACAATCGTACCTATCATTCTCTGTGTTCGTGCTGTTCCCTTTCTTCCAAGAACTCACTTACCTGCTCTTGCATACCACGAGTAACGGCGATTCGTCCACTGCGTGTATATTGCAACACACAACCGAACGCATCAAGAGCACGGAACAGTTCGATGATCTCTTCGGTCACCCCATATTTCATAACGATCGTATAGGTGGGATTCACCTCGATGATATGTGCATCGAAACGCCGGATGGTTCGTGATATCTCAGGATTCTCCAATACATGCTGTGTAGTAAGCTTATAAAGTCCCGACTCCCGGATAAAGAGTTGGTCATCGGTAAAATAGTTCGCCTTCACCACATCGATTTTCTTCTCAATCTGACGGACAATCTTCACGATCTGATCCTCGTTACTCCATGCAGTAATGGTATATTTATGTACACCGGGGATACTCGATGCCGACACGTTCAGGCTCTCGATGTTCACCTGTCGCCGGGTGAACACGGCGGTAACCTGATTCAGGATACCGGCAATATTCTCTGAATATACTAATAAGGTATATAGTTTCTTCTCTTCCATATACTATTGCGGTAGCAAATTACTCACTCTTCACTCTTCACTTTCCACTAATCGAGAGCATCATGTCATCGACATTCATTCCCGGTGGTGTCATCGGCAGTACATCATCATCTTCGAGAATGGCGCATTCGAGGATAAACGGTCCTTGAGTTTGAAGCATCTTCTCCACAGCTGCCCGCAGATCCTTCCGGTCAACCACTGCCAGATAAGGAATACCATATCCTTTAGCAATCTGCTCATAGCAGGGGTTCATCATCCTGGTGAATGACTTCCTACGCTGCCAGAACATATCCTGCCACTGACGAACATTTCCGAGATAGTGGTTATTCATCAGAATCATCTTCACGGGAGCCTGCTGTTCCATGATGGTACCCAGCTCTTCGATGCACATCTGGAAACCACCGTCACCCATAAAACAGCAGACGGTACGTCCCGGTGCACCAAAGGTGGCACCGATGGCTGCAGGCATACCATACCCCATGGTACCCAGACCGCCACTGGTGCAGATACTACGTTTCTTCGGATAGCGGAAATAGCGGGTGGCAAAGAGCTGGTTCTGTCCTACATCTGTCACAAGGACAGCATCCCCCTGTGTAGCCTCAGCTACGACATTCACCACCTCACCCATCAGGAGAGGTCCCTCAGTGGGATGGATGGCCGGCTCAATCACTTTCTCACGTTCTTTCTCTTCGAGAGGTTTGAAAGAGTCACGCCACTCTTTGTGGTCTGCCTGGTGAAGCAGTGCCGTAATGGCAGGCAGGGACTCCTTACAGTCTGCGATGACTGCCACATCGGTCTTTACGTTCTTATCTATCTCACTGTGATCAATATCCAGATGGATCACCTTCGCCTGCTTGGCATAGGTCTTCAGATTTCCGGTCACGCGATCGGAGAAACGCATGCCGATGGCTATCAGCACATCACATTCCTGTTCCTTGATATTCGGTGCATAGTTGCCGTGCATACCCAACATGCCCACATTCAGCGGATGGGAGGAAGAGAGTGCCGACAGTCCAAGCATTGTTCGCCCAGCAGGGATATCTGCCTTTTCAAGAAACGCTAAGAGTTCAGTCTGAGCATTGCCTAACTCCACCCCTTGTCCAACGAGTGCCAAGGGTTTCTTTGCCTGATTGATCATCTCAGCTGCATCACGGACAGCCTTCTCGTCTAACTTGGGATAGGCTACGTATGAGCGCACAAAGTTCACCTTTTGGGGCTGGAAGTCAACCAACTCCGTCTGTGCGTTCTTCGGGAAGTCAAGCACCACAGGTCCCGGACGGCCGCTGCGTGCGATATAGAAAGCCCGACTTACAGCCCAAGCGATATCCTCCGCATGACGGATCTGGTAGCTCCACTTCGAAATAGGCTGCGCCAAACCCACCAAGTCAACCTCCTGGAAAGCATCCGTTCCCAAGGCCGCAATAGGCACCTGTCCTGCAATCACAACGATCGGTGTAGAGTCGAGCATGGCATCGGCCACACCTGTCATCGTATTCGTAGCCCCAGGACCACTCGTCACCAGTGTTACTCCCACTTCACCACTCACCCGTGCATAGCCCTCAGCGGCATGGGCCGCCGCTTGTTCGTGGCGCACAAGAATATGATCGAAAGCCTTTTTCTCACCTCGAGTATAGTCATAGAGCGCATCATAAACAGGCATAATACTGCCTCCAGGATAGCCAAAGATGGTTTTTACCCCTTCTGCCTTCAGTGCCAGCATCAATGCCTCAGATCCTGTTATCTTTTCCTTAGCCATAGTTTTTCTTTTCCTGTTTCACCAGACTTCCTTGTATCACGATTTTTCTATATTTTAATCAATAATCCTGATACCGCCTTTATCAGCAGAGCTAACGCTCTGGGCATAGGCCCTGAGTGCTTTTGACACAGTGCGCTGCCTTCTGAGAGGCTGTTGGGGACGAGCTGCCAGTTCTTCATCAGAGAGTTTTACATTGATCGAGCGAGAGGGGATATCAATGATGATGATGTCACCATCATGAATCTTCCCGATATTACCTCCAGAGGCAGCCTCAGGTGAGATATGCCCAATGCTCAGTCCGGATGTGCCACCCGAGAATCGTCCGTCGGTGATCAAGGCACACTCCTTACCGAGATGCATACTCTTAATATAGGAAGTAGGATAAAGCATTTCCTGCATGCCCGGTCCGCCTTTCGGTCCTTCATGGGTGATGACCACACAGTCTCCGCTCTTGACCTTCCCTCCGAGGATACCCTCACAGGCATCCTCTTGAGAATCGAAGACCACAGCGGGTCCTTCGAAATGCCAGATGCTCTCATCCACGCCTGCCGTCTTCACCACACAGCCATCCTGGGCAATATTACCGAAAAGCACAGCCAGTCCGCCATCTTTGGTATAGGCATGTTCAAGATCACGGATACATCCGTTGGCACGGTCGGTATCCAAAGATTCATAATACTCACTTTGAGATCCCATCTTGGTAGAGAAGCGGTTACCGGGAGCACTAAAATAGATATCTGTAGCATGATCCTTACCCCTTCCTATTTCGTCCTTCCCCGTAATATCATACTTGGCCATGGCTTCTGCCAGCGTCATGCCATCCACACGAAGGGTGTCACCATTGATCAGCCCTCCCTTGTTCAGTTCGTTCATGATACCAAGGATACCGCCTGCACGTCCGCATTCCTGCACTGAATATTTCTGTGTATTGGGAGCGAGTTTGCACAGACAGGGTGTTTTCCTGCTTAAAGCATCAATATCCTTGATGGTAAAATCGGCTCCTGCCTCCTGGGCAACAGCCAACAGGTGAAGTACGGTGTTGGTACTGCCACCCATGGCAATGTCAAGAGTCATGGCATTCAAGAAGGCATCACGGGTAGCAATATTCCTCGGCAGCACACTGTCATCACCTTCCTCGTAATAAGCCAAGGCATTCTTCACCACCTGACGTGCTGCCGCCTTAAACAGTTCGATGCGGTTGGTATGGGTGGCAAGGATTGTTCCATTGCCAGGAAGGCTCAAGCCAATCGCTTCTGTCAATGAGTTCATGGAATTCGCGGTAAACATCCCCGAGCAGGATCCGCAGCCAGGACAGGCACACCGTTCTATTTCCTTCATCTCCTCATCGCTCACCGATGGGTCGGCACCTTTCACCATGGCAGTGATAAGATCTGCATTCTCTCCTCTCCATCGTCCTGCCTCCATCGGACCTCCAGAACAGAAGACCGTAGGGATATTCAGTCGCATGGCAGCCATCAGCATGCCCGGCGTCACCTTATCACAGTTGGAGATGCAGATCATGGCATCAGCCTTATGGGCGTTCACCATATACTCCACGGAGTCGGCAATGATGTCACGAGAAGGTAATGAATAGAGCATCCCATCGTGCCCCATAGCAATACCATCGTCAATCGCAATGGTATTGAACTCGGCAGCATAGCACCCCATCTTCTCGATCTCTTCACGGACAATCTGCCCGATCTCATGCAAATGTGTATGTCCGGGAACAAACTGAGTAAACGAATTCACCACAGCAATGATCGGTTTCCCGAACTGTTCTTGTTTCATACCTGTGGCCACCCAGAGCGCCCGGGCTCCCGCCATTCTGCGCCCTTCTGTGCATACTGCACTCCTTAACTGATGCTTCATGATGCTTATCCGCTTTTTACCTTATTTTTATATAATGTCTGCAAAGTTACGGAGTTTTTGCCATATCACCAACAATTAGCAAGCAAAAAAACTGAGAACAAGATGATTTGTAAGCAAAAACAGGACGAATACTTCGCATTATGGAATAAAATGCTTACCTTTGCCACTGCAATGAGAAGAATCATACTGATTACTGGCGGCCAACGCTCAGGAAAGAGTGTCACGGCTGAGAAGATGGCTCTGCAAATGAGTGACCATCCCGTTTATCTGGCCACCGCACATATCTGGGATGAAGAATTCCGCCAACGGGTTGTCAAGCACCAAGAGCGGAGAGGCTGTCAGTGGACAAACATTGAAGAAGAGAAATGGCTGAGCAGGCACAATGTTACCAGTCGTGTGGTGGTCATTGACTGTATCACACTCTGGTGCACCAACTTTTTCTTCGACCGGACAGCCAACGAATGGGAGCAGCCCTCGGTGGAAGATGCCTTGAAGAATCTTCAGGAAGAGTTTGACAAGTTCACCCAGCAGGATGCCACTTTTATCTTCGTGACCAACGAAATAGGTAGTGGCGGTGTCAGCGATAATGCCATCCAACGACGGTTTACCGACTTAGAAGGCTGGATGAACCAATATGTTGCCAGCAAAGCTGATCAGGTTATTCTGATGGTGAGCGGGATTGCGGTGACTATCAAGTGAGAAAAGAAAGAAAAGACAATGAGACGATTTAAGATTGTTGAGCCTGACAAGGACTTGCAAGCATCGATTCAAGACAAGATCGATAACCTGAACAAGCCTAAGGGTTCATTGGGCAGGCTGGAATCATTGGCGATGCAAATCTGCATGGCACAGCAAACCCTGTCACCAGAGCTGCATCATCCTTGTCACCTGCTGTTAGGCGGCGACCATGGTATTGAGCGGGAGGGCGTCAGTGTTTCACCCCGTGATGTCACCTGGCAGCAGATGGTCAACTTCACCCATGGTGGTGGGGGTGTGAACATGTTCTGTAGGCAACATGGTTTCAAGCTCCTTGTCGTTGATATGGGCGTGGATCACGACCTGAGCAATGTTCCCGGTATCCTCCATCGTAAAATTGCTAACGGGACGAAGGACTTCCTCTACGAACCGGCCATGAGCGAGGCGGAGTTTGACAAGGCTATAGACATTGGTGCGGCATTGGTGGATGACTGTTATGATGAAGGTTGTAATATCCTGTGTATCGGCGAGATGGGCATTGCCAACACCTCACCAAGCAGTATCTGGATGCATCTGTTCGGACGGATACCCTTAGACGAGTGTATCGGAGCAGGATCTGGTCTTGACACCCCAGGAATCCAACATAAGAAAAAGATACTGCATGCTGCCGTACAGCATTATTCGGCATGGAGGGAGAAAAGCTCCCCTTCCACCACCCTTCCTCCTTCTGCGACTATCAGGTACTTCGCCGGGTTTGAGATGGCAGCAGCTATTGGGGCTATGCTGCGAGCTGCCGAGCTGAAGATACTGGTGATGGTAGATGGTTTCATCATGACTGCCTGTGCCTTAGCAGCCTATCAGCTCTATCCCGATGTTCTCGCCTATATGATTTTCGGGCACTGCGGTGATGAGAGCGGACACAAACGGATGCTCGCACTGATGCATGCCGAACCACTGCTACAATTAGGTATGCGCTTAGGAGAAGGAACAGGGGCTCTCTGTTCCTATCCGATCATCCAGAGTGCTGTTCTGATGATGAACGAGATGAATAACTTCAAAGATGCCCAAATCACAAAGTATTTTTAATAAAGGACCTATCACAAAGAAGCATGGAAATCAATATTGATCAGACAAAATGGTGGCAACGGATCTGGGCTGCAATGATATTCTTCACACGCCTGCCCTTTTGGCGACTCTATCAGCCGCCACAGCAATGCTACAAGTCGGTGGTGGAACACTGGCCATTGGTGGGATGGCTCACTGGAGGTGTGATGGCTGCCGTCATCTATTTCGGGAGTATGGTGTTCCCCTACTCCATCGCCTTGCTTTCTGCCATAGTCATCCGTATTCTGATGACAGGTGCACTGCACGAAGACGGATTATGTGATTTCTTAGACGGATTCGGCGGCGGTGGGAACAATCGTGAGAAAATCCTCTCCATCATGAAAGACTCCCATATCGGCACCTATGGCGTACTGGGCATATTCCTCTATCTTGCCCTGCTCTACACAGCCCTCTACTCGGTGACACCTGGATATGCGGCCTTGGCAGTGCTGGCAGGTGATGCCTACAGTAAGATGCTGGCAGGACAGATCATCATGTTTCTTCCCTATGCCCGTACCGAGGACACCGCAAAGAATCATACTATATATAGAAAGATGAGCGTACCGGCGGGTATCAGTCTGTTCATTCAGGGTATGCTGCCAATGATACCTTTATTATATATAGGTACTACATACGGTCTGCTGCGCTGGGATCTTCTGATCTTCATTCCCTGTATCGTGATGTATTTCCTCTATTATCTCATGAACAGAAAGATTCACGGATACACAGGTGACTGCTGCGGCGCTCTTTTCCTGCTCATAGAACTAAGCTTCTACCTCACCGTAGCAGCTCAGCTATATAGATTACCCATGTAAACAGAACCATTCAAATCAATCACATGAAAGTAACAATGATCAGACATACATCCGTGAATGTTCCGAAAGGCACATGCTATGGATGGACAGATGTACCCGTTGCCGCCACCTTTGAACAAGAAGCAGCAGAGACCAAGCGGAATCTTGGCAATGCCGTCTTCGACAAGGTGTTCTCCTCTCCACTGACACGTGCCAGAAAGCTGGCCACATACTGCGGTTATGAGAACCCCGTGCTCGATGACCGTCTGAAAGAGATGAACATGGGCGACTGGGAGAACCGCCTCTATGAAGATATAGAACGCGATGATCCCGCTATCCGCAAGTGGTATGAAGACTATATGAATCTCACAGCCACCAATGGAGAGAGTTATCGCCTCGTATATGACCGAGTGGCCAACTTTCTGGATGAACTGAGGAAACAACCGTACAAGCACGTTGCTATCTTTGCACACGGCGGCGTTCTTATCTGTGCAGGTGTGTATGCAGGACTCTTTCCTGAAGATGATTGTTTCCGCCATCTCACACCCTATGGGGGGATTCAGGAGTTTGAGCTGGATTCCCAGAACTGCGAGAGCCATTGTGCTTGCACTCAGGGGTGAGTTGTGACAATAACATGGAACGGAGTGATATAAAGAGGAGAGATGATTAGATATACCAAGAAAGAGGAGATCATCAACAGCAGTTCGCATGGTGCAGGCATTCTGCTTGGTGTGGTAATAGGCATCATTTTCTTGATCTGGTGCTTCAAGGGTGGTGACGGATGGGCTCGCACGGGTGTCATCCTCTATCTCTTCGGCATGCTCGGTTCCTATATCACCTCCACCATCTACCATGCAATGCCCCGACGACTGAAAGCCAAAGAGGTATTGCGACGTTTCGATCATGCTGCCATCTACTGGCATATTGCGGGTAGTTACTCCCCCATCACTCTCATTGCCATGCGCGAACAAGGCTACTGGGGATGGGCACTATTCTGCTTCGTATGGTTGTGTGCCATCGCCGGCACCACCATCAGTTTTATTCGTCTGAAAGAACACAGCAACGTGGAGACCTTTTGTTTTATCGGGATGGGCCTTTCCGTCTTGGTGGCTTTCAAACCTTTGGTGGCATGTGTCAGTACTGCCGCTATCATCTGGATCATTGCCGAGGGAATATGCTACATCACAGGAGCCGCGTTCTATAGTCTGAACAAGAAGAAATACATGCACAGCGTATTCCATTTCTTTGTGCTGGCAGGATCAGTTTGTCATATCATTGCCGTCTGGGATATCCTCATGCAATACGTATAGGTCATGGTAGAGAAGAAGGTTAAACGACTGTTCAACGACGCCCTTAAACGCTACGGTCTCATCGAGACGGGTGACAGGATTCTGGTAGGACTCTCTGGTGGTAAGGATTCCATGAGTCTATTGGAACTGCTCGCCCAGCGCTCCCGAATCTTTGTTCCCCGTTTTCAAGTTGAGGCAGCATTTGTTCGCATGACTAATATCCCCTATCAGAATGACGAGGACTATCTCCTTGACTTTGCTTCAAAACTGAATATCCCCTTACACATCACGGAGACATCTTTCGATGAGAGTACCGACCATCGGCAAACCCACTGTTTTCTCTGTTCCTGGTACAGAAGGAAGAAGCTCTTTGAGGTGGCTCGTGAACACCAATGTAATAAGATTGCCTTAGGGCACAATAAAGACGATATCATGCAGACGGCTTTATTGAACCTCACCTTCCAAGGACAGTTCGCCACGATGAAGCCAATGATGCAAATGGACAAGTTCCCGATAACCCTTATCCGTCCGCTGTGCCTCATCCGCGAACATCTCTTGAAGGAATATGCTCAGGAACATCGTTTCCATCAACAATTGAAGAACTGTCCTTTCGAAGATGCTTCCCACCGCGATGATATGAAAGGCATCATCAGTCAGTTAGAAAAAATGAATCCGGAGTTCGAATACTCCCTCTTCCACGCGATCTGTTCCCACCAATAATATAGGATGATTCCCATTTCGTATGTTTCACTTACTAAACCTTTGTGGGATGCGGAACAAGGAGAGTTTTCGAAAGCTGATGATCGCAGAAATGCCGCGGAAGGATTGCACAAACGAAGCAAGGCCTTTGCACAAAGTGTGCAACACATCTGCACAAAGTGTGCAACACATCTGCACAAAGTGTGCACCACACTTGCACAAGTGGCACCACATGGCTGCACAAAAAGTGCACGACATCCGTACAGATTGTACTACATCAAGTTTCTATTTGAAACAAGCAAAACATGAATAGAATGATAAATAGAGGCGAACTTGTCAGGAAGGCACTGAAAAAGTCCCTATAGACTCTTTTTAACAATTAAAGGCTGCACATAGTCATGAAATAGTTTGGCTATGTGCAGATTTTTTTGTACCTTTATAGCATAAAACTTAAAGGTTATGCTATCTCAGGAACAAGAGTTGATATTGAGTGAATATAGTGGTTTGTATGATATTGTTGTCCCGCAAGACAACCT